>NZ_JAGETK010000012.1:0-156548 GCF_017573605.1 Salmonella sp. 32070601201500089SM | reverse complement strand
CACGATCAACAACCTGTTTGACCGCTTCAATTTTAAACTCTTCGGGATAACGCTTACCGCTCATGGGCACCTCTCTTTAAGTCATCTTAAATGACTCTGAGGTGTCTGTTAAACCTGTGGCGATTCACACCTTGCTTTGGCGCTTGTCTGGTACAGGAGGGAAACCGGCTGCACTATCTGGCTGACCGGGCCAGTATCACCGG
This sequence comes from Salmonella sp. 32070601201500089SM, assembly GCF_017573605.1. Taxonomy (NCBI): domain Bacteria; kingdom Pseudomonadati; phylum Pseudomonadota; class Gammaproteobacteria; order Enterobacterales; family Enterobacteriaceae; genus Salmonella; species Salmonella sp. 32070601201500089SM. Next base: position 156,345 of record NZ_JAGETK010000012.1, on the reverse strand, counting down.
TAAGTTCAGCGAAGCAGAATGTCTTAAGCTGGATGTGGCATTCCCGCATTTTATCAGCCAGATGGAATCGATGCTGACTACTGGTGAAATGAATCCTCGCCATGCCCACTGTGTCACCCTGTACCACAATGGTTTCACCTGCGAAGCCGATACCCTTGGCAGTTGCGGCTACGTATACATCGCCGTTTACTCCACCCATCGTTAACTACTTTCACAAGAGCAAATATGAAAACTCTACCTGCAACAAATCTGCAGGCGGCGAAGCTATGTCTGTCGCCCGTGGCTGTCTGGCAAATGCTGCTTGCACGCCTGCTGGAACAACATTATGGCCTGACTCTCAACGACACGCCATTCAGTGATGCAACGGTAATTCAGGAACATATCGATGCCGGTATATCTTTGGCCGATGCCGTTAATTTTCTGGTGGAAAAGTACGGGCTGGTTCGTATTGATCGCAGGGGATTCGACTGGCAAGAACAGTCCCCATATCTGCGGGCAGTCGATATTCTGCGGGCGCGATAGGCAACAGGTTTATTGAAAGCGCGGCACGGTGAACATTGGGAATAGCCTTCCTGATTCACACTGCAGCTTTCCTTACTTATTTAATTTACTCATTCCAAAAAGCACCTGCCGATGCTGGTTGGTGCTTTTACTTATATGGACGAAATATCATGCAAATTGAAGCTGTAATTTTAACTGGGCACATTATCGCAAGCACAATCCGGGAATGCTGGGCCGTCGTTGTTGATGGTTTTGACGCATACTACGATCAAGCTTATGATCCAGCATAATTTCTTTTCCTCATGAAGGGACTGGTATGGGCAATAGAATGTGGATGATCCGCGGTGACGGCGGCAAGCTCTATGACGATTTTCGCGATAAGCAAATTGTAGGCATCGGTTGGTCTCAGCTGGCTCCATTAGTCAAACCCGGCCTATCCCGAGCCCAGTTACTCGCCTTATACCAGGAGGCTGATCCCTTAACAAAGCTCGGAACAGCCCGTTCTGGCGCATCGCAGGTCTGGCGTTTTGTGAATGAGATCCAAAAGGGTGATTGGGTTATTACCTATTCGCCAGCCAACCGTACTTATTTGCTAGGCAAAGTTACTTCAGACTTCCAGTATCATCCTGAATGGGTGGAAGAGGGGATGGGTATCGCTCGGCAGGTTAAATGGAATACTCAAGAAATCGACCGCGATAGACTGTCTGTTGCTACCAAAAACACATTGGGTTCTACGCTGACGGTTTTCCAGCTTCCAGAATATGCGCTAGAAGAGCTTTTGCAGGATAAGAAACCCACTGCAGATGTAATTACTCAGAATCCAATTGCGATGGATGAAGATGAGGCTGTTTCGGATCCGCTTCGCGATATGGAAATGCTGGCGTTTGAGGGTATCAAAGATCGTATCAACTCTCTTGACTGGGATGAGATGCAAAATCTTGTTGCCGGAGTTTTACGCGGTATGGGCTATAAAACGCAGGTCTCACCTGCGGGAGCCGATCGGGGTAAAGACATTATTGCTTCACCTGATGGATTTGGTTTTGAAAATCCACGTATTATCGTTGAGGTAAAACATCGCAGGGAGCAAATGGGGAGTCAGCAGATCCGCAGCTTTATTGGCGGTCGTCATCCAGAAGATCGTGGGCTTTATGTCAGTACGGGGGGCTTTACGAAAGATGCTCGCTATGAAGCCGACCGCTCACAGATACCTCTGACGCTCTGGACGCTGGACGATCTTGTCAGAGCCCTCATTGAAAACTATGAGCAGGTTGATATCGAAACCAAACTTTTGGTGCCTCTGAAGAAAACTTTCCTGCCTGCCTGAATCTTGCTTTGATAGCCATATCGGTGTTCTACTGGTATGGCTTTATAACTACTCGCATTGTCTATTTTTTATACGGATTTTAACTTGTGGGTACAAGTGCGGGTATAACTATTTCCCCCCTATTTTAAACAACATTGATATCAGTCTATTAGGTGTGAAATTCGAGTCGGCCTTCGCACCAGGAGCATATAAATGGACCTCAACTGAGGTCTTTTTTATGCCTGAAATCCAGAAGTTATCTACCTTTCTCGGTTGAGCGCTGTGTTTTTTCCGTTGTTATCAGCATGCTAACCGTCAGGACAGAGCCGACAGACAAAAAGTATGTCTGCAATAATGTCTTGAATGTACATATAGTTGCGAGCATCATCGCAACTATGTGCTCATGAATTCTTCAATGTAATGACCTCTGACAAAACCCTAAAGCAAGCGATATCAAATATTACTATTTGGCGCAAAGGCGAACAGCGAGCGCCGCATAAGCCGTTATTGCTGTTATATGTCCTCTCGCACTATCGGCAGGGTCACGATCGTCTATTTGATTATGGTTCTGAAATTCATGAGCAATTGCTGGATTTGCTGGAACGCTATGGACCACAGCGCCGTGAACAGCGCCCGGATATGCCGTTCTGGCGTCTGAAGGGCGATGGTTTCTGGGAATTGCAAAACGCGGAATTCTGCTCAACGAGTGGTAGCCGCCAGCCGCCCAAGCGCGAACTCATTGAATATAATGTCGCTGGTGGGTTTGATGTCGACAATTTCGCGCTGGTAACAAAAAAACGTAAGCTAATCGACACGCTGGCGCAGCAGATCCTTGAGGCGCATTTTCCGACCAGTATTCAGGAAGACATCGCTGACGAGATGGGTTTTGATATTCGTACCTCTCTCCGTCAACGCGATCCGAAGTTTCGCCAGGCGGTGCTACGAGTTTACAATTATCAATGTGCGGTCTGCGGCTTCAATATGCGCCACGACAACGCCCCTATAGCCCTTGAAGCAGCCCATATCAGATGGAAGCAGCATCATGGTCCTTGTGAAGTGCCTAATGGCCTGGCGTTGTGCGCAATTCATCATAAAGCGTTCGATCGTGGTTCGATTGGCCTGGATGAAAATATGCGCCTGGTGGTTTCCGACGCGGTGAATGGTGGCGGAGTGGTACAGCGGCTGTTCTGGGATTTTGCGGGGAAAGAGATCGCGTTGCCGCAGATGAAAGAAAATTATCCGGGTGAACGGTTTGTGGAATGGCACAAGAGGGAGGTGTTCAGAGGAGGGCATTGATCTGGGGGAGTATTTTGAGTGGGGTATACGTTATCTGCTAAAAACAGAATCACATCAAAGGCATCAAAGTAATCGGCCACGGTTCTCGCACTATGGTCTGTAGCGCGCTGGTGGAGTCACACCTGTAGTCAAGCGACGCGTAGAGCGCCAGATGAACCATTACGAGCGCAAGCAGAATTTATAAGGGCGGTGCCTTAAAGAGCACAGGGAGATTGTAAGTAGCCCGATATTGCTGGCTTTTGCTTAGCTTGCTGACGGGATTCGTCGTATGAAGCATGAAAATTACCTCATGTTTTATATAAGGATTCGACACTATATCAAAACCGGTAACTCTCAACCTTTTAAGGCTATGTGTCAGATCAGGTCGTGATAAGACACATAAATTTAAAAACCTATATCTGGCCAAATAGACTTTTTTATAACAGCTTTATAAATTAAACAAATCTGCCATAGAGACAGATTTGTTTAATTTATAATTAGAGGTTTGCAACGTTATGATATACTTTTTGCACGTCATCATCATCTTCAAGGGCATCAACAAGTCCTTCAAAGATTTCTAAATCTTCTGGTGAAAGTTCAACTTCTGATTGAGCAATCATTTCTAATTCTGTTGTTGAAAATTCAGTAATTCCAGCTGCTTTTAGCGCTGCAATTCCTTTGTGCAGGTCTGTAGCTTCAGTATAAATAACGATGTTTCCTTCTTCTTCGGTTACATCACGAACATCAACTTCAGCATCAAGCAAAATTTCAAAAATATGGTCAGGGTCTGTTCCTTTAAATACAATCACTCCAGTATTGTCAAACATATAGCTGACAGCACCTGCCGCTCCGATATTCCCGCCTTTTTTATTAAAAATTGTGCGGATATTAGCAATCGTACGGTTAACATTAGACGTCAACGTTTCAGCGATAACCATTGAACCATTGGGTCCAAAGCCTTCATAACGCCCTTGCACGAACGTTTCATCTCCGCCACCTTTGGCTTTATCAATAGCTTTATCAATAACATGTTTTGGAACCTGTGCTTGTTTCGCACGTTCAATAACGAATTTTAAAGCTGAGTTTGATTCCGGGTCTGGTTCACCTTGTTTAGCCGCAGCATAGATTTCTACACCGAATTTTGCATATACTTTAGACGTTGCACCGTCTTTAGCTGTTTTTTTAGCAACAATATTTGCCCATTTACGTCCCACTGGAAACATCTCCTCAAAGAATTATTTACATTAATGGCAGGTTAATAACCCGCATGTTTTTCTGCCGCATTATATCATAATATATAAATTCTCGTCTATGAGAAATAAAAACATCCAGCTTTTACGGGGGGGTACTTTGATTTTAACAATGGCTAATATGGTGGGTAAGTCATTTTTTAATTTTCTTCTGGTTCTTTTTTTATTTTTAATAATTGAATTGCAGCAATAACGTCTTATTGATGGTGGTGTCGCTCATCAGGTGAGGTGGAACGCTTGCACGTCTTGCGACATATTGTGGCAGAAACTTAATGGCGAAATTAAGAGCCTATCCCATTAGGGCTATTTTACTTGCCATTTTGGACCTGGGCAGTGCTCAAAATCCTCACGTACTACGTGTACGCTCCGGTTTTTGCGCGCTGTCCGTGTCCAAACTGGCTGCGCCAATAACGCCTACTGGGATAGGCTCTAAGACGATATATTCCCGCCTTGAGCCGTGTTAATTTGTTGCATACTTTTAAATGGAGGTATACCTCTTGTAGGGTATACCTCCTGCTTTACGTTATCGCGCGATTAACGCAAATACGCCCCAGCCAAAGTATTCTCGCGTCCAGGTGACGTGACGTTTGGGGGCTACCGTCAGTTCTGTTCGAACCTCTTGCGCAAACTCATCGTCAGGGTTTTCCTCCAGCCAGCGGCGCATGGTCATCCACTTCGCGGCTTCATATCTGTCCCAGCCTTGCGGGTCCGCCAGCACCATTTCCACTACGTCATAGCCGAGTTGGTCGAAAAAGGCGACCAGCTCGGGCAAGGGGCGAAAATCGGCGACGGATGAGACGCCACAGGCGTGGGCGATCTCTTCCGTTGCGGGGATCTGACGCCAGTACGGTTCACCGATGAGAATGATCCCGCCAGGTTTGAGGCTTTTGGCCAGCAGATCTATTGTCCCCGCGACACCGCCCGCAATCCAGGTCGCGCTTACGCAGGCCGCCACGTCATATTTTTCCTCGTCGATATAACCGGCCGCGTCGTTATGAATAAAATGTACGTATTCACTGACGCCGAGCTCTTCTGCACGTTGTTTTGCCTGTGTGGTGAAGAGCGGGCTTATGTCAATGCCAGTACCTGTAACACCGTAATCGCGAGCCCAGGTGCAGAGCATCTCACCCGAACCGCTACCGAGATCGAGAATCCGCATGCCTGGTTTCATGCGTAACGCATGGCCCAGCGTGGCGTACTTTTCCGCTGTAAACGGATTATGGATACGGTGTTCGCTTTCGCTAATGGTAAAAATACGTGGGATATCCATTGGGTTATTCCTTTTACTGAGGGCAATACCCTCAGAAGTGGATGCTTTTTCAGCCAGCAGCGCAAACAGCTTGCCTGCAAAAGTCTCGCCGACCGGCCAGGTGTGACTGTCCGGGCGCTGCAACACAGTGAAGCCAGCATCACCAAGCAGGCTGATATATTCATCATCGCGCCAGGCCTTCATTTGACTGCCGAAACGGGTGGTACAGCCGTTTTCCGCTATCGCCCAGAACTGCGTTGAGCTGGTTTGGGCCTCTTCATCCCAGGCATTTTCCGTTAACAGCAGATGAGGCTCGGCAAGAAACAGGCCGTGCGGACAACGCTGCCAGCCTGGCTGCGCCATGCCCTGGCGTTTAACTTCATCGAAGGTATGCACTTCAACAAGCAGTTTGCCATCCGGTTTCAACCACTGAGCGCAATGACTGATGAGGCTTTGCGCATCAGCAGCGCTAAAGACATTCAGTTCCCCAAACGTCATCATAATGAAATCAAAAGGTTCCGTGGGGTGGTATGTACGAATATCCTGCTGAATGTAGTCAATATTCAGGTTTGCGGCTTGCGCCTGCTGGCGAGCCCATGTGATGGATGCCGGAGAGAAATCTACGCCTGTGCAGTGAAACCCACGCTCCGCTAACAGGCGGGTATAAAAACCGGGGCCACAGCCGAGATCCAGAATGCGGGCGCCAGCGGGTAACTGACGGGTAATCCATGTTACCTGTTGCTCAATCACGGTTAGCCGGCGGCTGGCCCAGTCGTGGTCCTGCGACAGATGATTTTCCAGCATGCGTTGGCTGAAGGCTGGCTCGTCCCAGGGGATTTTGCCTTCATCGGGTAATAGCCGAATGTGATGCGTTGCAAAAATAACGGCGCTGATATCCATCATCATCTCCTTAGCGATTATCAGGCTGGGCGCGAACGCTGTTCAGCCCGGTTGTATTAATGCGGTAGGGCTGACCGTTAACGGATTTGATCAGCTTTTTGGTTTTGAGTTTTTTGAATACAGCGAGCGTGCAATCGGCGAGCAACAACCCTTCGCGGCTATAGCACTCAACGGCGGTGACGCGGCCTGACGCATCGCGGATGTGCGTAATGCGTCCGCCTTTGGCGAGAACGTGTAAGGTACGTTGTTCCTGACGGGATAAATTCATACTGAAGAACCTGTTTAATCATCATAGGCTAAACGTGCAAACACACTGCAGTGTCCGCATTCGATTTCGGCGCATTGATAATCAGTCCGGCCTGAAAAGGTCGGGTAACTGATTATCAGATGATGACATTCTCCAGCATCAAAGCCTCGGGTTGAGTTGAAAGGTATTTACGTCGTGAATGATAACACCTGATTTCTGTAAGTGAATAACCGGGAGTGAAAAGTGTGATCTCAAAGGGAGGCTCATGACGTTTAGCGTATCAGATGAATAGCTCCCGCAATTACCATAATGAATATTGATTAAACTCATATACCCGATAATGACCGCTTTGATAGTCTCGACGTATCTTTTGGCCGTTGACAGGGTTGTAGCGTTGGAAATCTTTTTTTAACCCGCTGAAAAATATCACTTAAATATTTTTCATACACAAACATTTATGGTCCGCTGAGTTCGGATCCGGTTTTGTATGGGTTAAAAAAGGTACGTTATGAAAGTCATATGGACTGTCACTCCTGTGGGGTATCAGCGCATAGCGAAACGTTGCCCTTCATGCAGCGTAAAACGGGACTTCACGCCTTCTGGGGCATTTCGGGTTAATTCGCAAAAGAAGGTACTCGATGTCTGGAGTATCTATAAATGCACACACTGCGATTACACCTGGAATATCTCCTTGTTCTCACGCCTACCAGTCAGCAAAATTAACCGCGATCTTTATTGCCGGCTGATGGCGAATGATGCTGCCACGGTGCAATATTTTGCTTATGACAACGCGATCCTGAAGCGAAACAATGCTGAATTATCGGGGCAGCCTGATTTTCACATTCAGGAACGGTGGCTGGTCAGTATCGCCTCCCACAAGCAGGTCAGTGTTAGCGTCAGGATTTCCCGTTCTTTTCAGGTCAGCCTGCTGTCGATTTTGAAGAAGCAACTCCTGCTAAGCGCAGCCGAAATCAAGAGACGGATTGAAACAGGGCAAATAAGTGGCGTCACGATGAAAATGCTTAAATCGCGAAAACTGAAGAATGCGAAATATGATTTGCAGCTCTCAGTTGAAACACTGTATGACCGGCGAAGGATTGTTCTGACCCGTCGATAAAAATAATAAGCTCACCTTACGTTTAAGTGTGCTGGTATGGCAACGACGTAACGGAATGAAAGAAGGACTAAGGGACAGGTGAGCTTTAGTTGAATAACCCTTGTCTGTGGCATTCAGTGAAGGCTGAATGCCATGGATAATCCAGACGTTTTCGCACCAGTGATGATCAGCAGAATGACAAAGGGCGATGGGTTACAATTATCTGTAGAGTAAATAAATATTCACGCAACACCATTAAAAAATAAGAAAAAATGGCTCACTGTTGAGCTGATATTAATACCTGAACCACTGAATTAGAGTAATGTGGCGCTATTCATAGCGTAATTTTTTCTGTTGCGGTTACAGGGGGAGGAATGCACACCTTTAGACCATACTCACTAAGGCATAGCGATCTGTTATATGAAGATATTCCGTTAGAAATACGCGAGCAAATAATCTTATTGATTATCAATACGCTAGGAAACTGCTCCTCTTTTTATGATATGACATTATACTGCTATCATAATAGTCATTCTGACGAAGTTTATCGAAGAATATGTAAAACGTTGCGCAAAGAGTATGGCTTATTCACCTTATATGCGCATTCAACGTCATATCTGGATGAAATGAGTAATCTGTTATTAAAAACAGATGATAAAAGAAAGCATATTGATACCATTGAGCTTGCTTTTAACTATATAGATACCTACCTTCGGACCTATGAAGTTACGCTTGGGTTAGAACCGGATAAGGCGATTAGTGAATTAAATAATATATTTCATGAGCATAGTTTAAAATATCGCTATGAAAATGGTAGAATTGTAAGGTTGCGCAGAATAAAACGGCTTAAAAACATATGTTATTATTTGTACTCCCCTGGAGAGTATGGCTTTGTCGAATATGATCTTATGGAAGCGTATAATCGCCTGATGCTTAATGATTTTGCCTGTGTCGTAAAGGAATGTCATGCAGTCTTCAGAAGCGTTCTTCTCAGAATTCATGAGAGAAAAGGTATCGCATATCATGAACAAGATAGTTTAAATACACTAATGGCTAATCTGATGGCGAGAGGCGTTATATCTGCTGAATATGCACATAAATTTCATTTTTTAAGTAACGTGCTGGAGTCAGAAATATTTCTGCCGATGGCGCCAGAAAAATCGCATCATCACTACGCAATGATGCTCCGTATCTCTGAAGAGTTGGCCTGTAGTATTTATTATCTTACTGAGCGGAGTATATTTTTTCTTACCCAGCGGGCTGAAGAAGATAGTGTCGCGCCATAATAACGATCGCGCTGTCGTTCAGTCAGACTGCATCATCGTTATTTAAATTTGTTCAGACGTCGGAATTTTTTGTTCTGCCGTCTGTTTTTTTAGTGATGAGCTGTTCAGTGCAATAATAAGGGGTACAGTACGATGACTGATTTTTAAACTGCATATCATCTGTGTCGCATTTACTCATGGGTATTGGGTCAGGGAGAGAGAAGAATGAACACTATTTTAAAGCCTTTTTTATTGGCGGTAACCCTGATGTTAATCTTAATAAGGCCTGGCTTTGCAACGGAGGATGGAGCGATAACCATGGTTAAAACCTACAGCACTTATGACTATTTGCAGACCCGAGCGCGGTTGATGCACGCTGTCGCCGATCACGGTCTGGTGTTATTTGGGGAATTTGACCATGCCAGAGCGGCACAGAATGTTAACCTGAAAATGCCGCCGACAACGGTTCTGGTCTTTGGCAATCCTAAAGGCGGAACGCCTCTCATGCTGGCGCATCCCGAACTGGCGCTGGATTTACCGTTTCGGGTGCTCATTAGCCAGCAAGCCGATGGGCGAACGTTAGTCAGTTATCATCCCGCTGAAACGCTGCAACGTTATGGTCTTGATGCCGCAGCCATACAGGCTTTGAAAAAACTGGAACAGCTCGTTGAAAAAAGTCTCCACTAAAGCTGAAAATCGGGCGATGTGTTTGCACAAGTGATGTCGCGAATAAATGCGGTCACATCGTCCATTACCTGATGCGATAAGGCGGCATCGAAGGTGGCGCTATCAGCATCACAGAACCCGTGCCGCGCATCGTACATTTTACACTGCACCCGGGGGCGCTTTTCCAGCGCCTGTCGCATGGCGAGGGGATCAAACGCTGGCTCATAACGCGCGACAATAACCAGTGTCGGACAGAGAGGCGCAAGATGAAGGTACTGGCGTATACGGGAACCGTAATAGCAAACGACGCCATCGCATAACCCACTGGCTGCACTTAGCCATGCGAGCGTTGCGCCGACGCTATATCCTACGACGATTAGCGTCTCGTACTGCGTTCTGAGATCGTGGAGTAATGTGGTAACGACGGCGGGATCAAAGCCGACATTTGCTGAAAAGTGACGGTAAGCCTCCTCCTGCTGTTCATAGCGAAAGGGGGTATGGTGAGGAAACAGCGCGGGAATATAGATGTCGAATCCGCGCGTCATCCATTCATGGCCTGCGCGTTGGATATGAGCGTTAATACCATAAATTTCATGCAGAATAATCGCTGCCCGGCGATGGCGGCTCGCCAGACTGGAGGCGTTGCTCCCCCCGGATACGCCTGGGGCGAAAAACACGGTGTCTTTTATCATAACGCGTTCTTGATACAAAGAGAGCGGCTGGATTTTCGCCGATCACGCTATGTCAGAGGCGTTGTTCCTGTCAATGTACAGATACATTTTATGGCCTGATTTTTGGTTGATAAATTTTATATTGGTAAACCAATATGCTGTTCATATTCAGGCATCAGGGCTAAAGATAGAGCATCAGTCGTGTATTGTTTATTGCCTTTCCTTTCATCTGGCTTCACTAGCGAAACGGGGCGCATTATTGTTTTGTTGGTTGACCAGTTTCGCGTTTTTGGTGTGCTACGCGTGCTATCTCTCTTTACAAATGCTATAGTCTGATACCGGGAAATCGCATCGGACGGGCACGACCAATATGAAATCAAACACTTCTCAGCAAAGACCTTACCAGGAAGTGGGCGCAATGATACGGGATCTGATTGTTCAGACGCCGTACCGCCCCGGGGAGCGCTTGCCGCCGGAAAGAGAGATCGCTGAGAGGCTCAATGTGACGCGTACCGTCGTGCGTGAAGCGCTGATCATGCTGGAAATTAAAGGTCTGGTTGAAGTCCGCCGCGGCGCCGGGATCTACGTGCTCGACAGCGCGGATAATAACGAGATGGAAGGCGCTGACGTCAATCACTGTAATGACGCCGGGCCGTTTGAACTGTTACAGGCGCGTCAGTTGCTGGAAAGCAATATCGCTGAATTTGCCGCTCTGCAGGCCACCCGCGAAGACATCATTAAAATGCGCCAGGCGTTACAACTGGAAGAGCGAGAGCTCGCCTCCAGCGCGCCGGGCGGCTCAGAAAGCGGCGATATGCAGTTTCATCTGGCCATTGCCGAAGCGACCCATAACAGTATGTTGGTAGAGCTCTTCCGTCAGTCCTGGCAATGGCGTGAAAATAATCCGATGTGGCTCCAGCTTCATAGCCATCTGGGCGATACGCTTTACCGTAAGGAGTGGCTGGTCGATCATAAGCAGATCCTCGCGGCGTTAATTAAGAAAGACGCCCGCGCAGCGAAGCTGGCGATGTGGCAGCACTTGGAAAACGTGAAGCAGCGTCTGCTGGAGTTTTCCAATGTTGATGACATCTACTTTGATGGCTATCTGTTTGAGTCATGGCCGCTGGACAACGTTGATGCCTGATTATACCTGGAATAGCGTGGGCAGACCCAGTCCACGTTTTACTTCCTGTAGCGTCTTTTGAGTGACCTCATGCGCCCGCTCGCTACCTTTTTTCAGCAATTCCATTAGCATTCCCTTATCCGCAATAAAGGTTGCCCGTCGTTCGCGTATGGGCGCGATCAGTTCTTGCAGGCAGGTCTCCAGCTCATTTTTACAGACACGGTCGCCTAATCCGCCTTGTTGATAATGTGCTTTCATCGCCGCGACTTTGGCTTTATCCGGATGAAACGCATCCAGCCACGTAAAGACGACGTTACCTTCTATTTTTCCCGGATCGCTAATTTTTAAATGATTGGGATCGGTGTACATCGCGCTGACCGCACGGTGGATGGTCTCTTCGCTGGCGGAAAGAAGCAGGGTATTGCCGAGCGATTTCGACATCTTGGCGCTGCCGTCAATGCCGGGCAGACGACCCGTATCGCTCAGGAGCGCCTGACAGGGTCGCAATACCGGCGAGGAGAAAAGACTATTCATCTTATGAACGATCTCATTCGTTTGCTCAATCATGGGCAATTGGTCGTCGCCAACCGGTACCATTTCGGCCTTAAAGGCGGTGATATCTGCCGCCTGGCTAATGGGATACGCCATGAACCCGACCGGCAGGGAACGGGTAAAGCCTTTTTGGGCAATCTCATTTTTTACCGTAGGATTACGCTCCACTCGGGCGACGGTAACAATATTCATATACAGCACCGTTAATTCAGCGAGGGCGGGTAATGCGGATTGCAGGCAGATCGTCGTTAGCGCGGGATCGATGCCGACGGCCAGATAGTCAGCTAACACTTGCGGAATATTATCGCGGATTTTTTGCGGATTACTGCCGTTATCGGTGAGTCCCTGCAGGTCGGCAATCAGGACATACTGTTGGTGATCCTGCTGTAGCGCGACGCGCTGGCGCAGTGAACCGACATAATGGCCGAGGTGCAGCGAGCCGGTGGGGCGATCGCCAGTCAGAATGATGGGAAGGGTGTTCATTAAGGACTCCTTTATGCTTACTGTAAAGCCGAAAGACGTCCCGAAACGCAGTAGCCGCCTTTCGGCGGCTACTTAAAAAGGGATAGTGATCCGTGCCGCCTTCAGGAAGGCAGCCACCAGCGGAGATGACGTTGCGTAGCGTTGGATCGTTTCGTGTTCATGTGATCTAACGTATCACGACTAAACGTAAGGGTAAAGCGGCTGGCGTGTCGTCCGGGCATAAAGTCATATCGCCTGAACAGAGAACATGTTACTGACTTTGAAACGCGATTTTATAATTTGCTGCCCAAAAATACGTGGCGCTGAAAGGCGCATTTTTGATGCAAATCATTTATTACTGTGATAACACTGTGCGCGATAAAAACATTAAATATATTCACATAGTAAATATGTTCTATTGGAATGGTTGTTTTCGATATGACAAAAGTCTAAAAAGCCCATTGATGTGAAAAGGAATAAGAATTGTCTATATTCCGATTCGGTGTAATTAAGTAATTTCTCGGATAAAAATAAGAAATGATATTGATATTTCTTTTTTGATATGGTTCTTATAGCGGCTATGGTTATTCAGGAAACGATGCTTGAATGCCTGGCGTAATAGATTTCAGGTCAGTAGCGCTATTGTAAAATGGATTGTTGATGGCAGAAGGTATTTAGCAAGAATCCAGTTATAGCAGATTGTCGGTATTTAATCTGGTATACAGAGACACCAACGAAATGGCTGGAAAATGGAACGTTCTTTCATTGTTGGCGTTCCGTCCTTGTCAGCCTGCTTTGCCGCATGATAATCACGGAGGGGGGATGGACGCCATCTATTTAAAACTGGACGGTATTGAAGGCGAAAGCCGGATCAAAGGTTTTGAAAACCAAATAAAACTTATTGCTTACAACCACAACCCGACGAAACGGGAGTCCGGCGAAGCGAGAGGGACATATATTGGAGGGTTGACGCTGACAAAGCCAGTCGATCTTGCTACGCCTGGCCTCTATGAGCACTATTGTAACGGGAAAACGGTGAAAGAAGGCGTGCTGACATTATGCCGTCGTGATAAGGGCGCAATGCTGCCATTTATTATTTATACGCTCACCAATGTGCGAATTTCACGCATGAGCAATCATGGCGACGCCGAAGGCAGCGCCACGGAGACCGTGGATTTGGTTTATAGCCATATTCGCTGGGATATTCCCGCATTAGCGTCGAAAAGCAAAACACGGCGGCCCCTTCACCGACAGGCGCTGTGGCGATGAGGACAAAACAAGCTTGCGGACTCGCAGTGGGCGATGCGGTGTAGCGAAATGGCATTTAGCGGCTTGCGAAGGCTGGTGAGCGCTCATGTAACCAATCGATTGCCTGAAAAGGCGATAACGCATGGCCCTTACACCCGTTATGATTTTTACGCATAGCCGCTAATAAAACGGCATTTTTTATATACACATCAAGTTGATAGTGTGTTTCTGACCTTGACGTAAATAAGCGGGAAAAGCGATGAAACACACCATTGGGATACTGGGGGGGATGGGACCTGCGGCAACGGCGGATATGTTGGAAAAATTTGTTGAATTGCGACATGCCAGTTGTGATCAACAACACATCCCGCTCATTGTCAGCTCTATCCCTGATATTCCCGATCGTACAGCATGTCTGTTATCCGGCGGGCCTTCGCCATACCGTTATCTGGAGCGTTATCTGCATATGCTGGAAGACGCCGGGGCGGAGTGTATCGTTATCCCATGTAACACTGCGCATTATTGGTTTGATGATTTACAGAACGTCGCGAAAGCGCGAATGATCAGCATCCTGGACGCTACCCTGGGGGATATTCCGCCATCGGCGCGGCACGTTGGTCTGCTGGCGACCAATGCGACGCTGGCAACCGGGTTATATCAAAAGAAAGCGCTGGCGCGGGGGCTGACGTTAATTCAGCCAGAAGAAGCGGGGCAGGCGTTGGTAATGCAGGCTATTTATACGCTTAAACGTGGCGATAAAACTGCGGCGCAAGCGCTGCTGCTGCCGCAAATCGATAGCCTTATTGCCCGTGGCGCTCAGGCAATTATTATGGGGTGTACCGAAATTCCGCTTATTGTGGCCGGACATGAACGCGCGATAGCGTGCCCGATGATTGATTCCACCGCGTCGCTGGTGCGCGCGGCGATTCGTTGGTATGAGTCCTGGCCAGACACCCGCGCCTCTTTGACCGGGGAACAACGCCTTACCGCCTGAGGTGTTTACAGCGCGGCCTGAAGCCCACGCAGGTCGCGCCAAAATGTTTCGGCTACCTGACTCATGCGGGTATTCATGCGATAAGCATAAGCCTGGATCGGAATAACCAGTTCGTCGGCATCAAGCACTATCAGGCGTCCGTCGGTAATCTCCTGACGGATAGCATACTCGGGCAACCAGGCGATTCCGCAGCCGTCCATCGCAACCTGTTTTAACAATTCACTCATCGAAGAGACGAAAAATGTACTGAAACTCAGTTCAGCATGGCGAGTCAGAGTACGATTTATCAGCCGGCCCATATAGGAGTTCTGACTGTAATTAAGCAGGGGAAAGTGCGGCTGCTCAAGCGTATAGCGTGGCTCGCCCCGGCCATTGTTGGCGCAAACCGGAAACAGTCTCGACTCAAACAGGCGGATATTATCAAACGGCGCTTGTTGCAGGTTTTCATCGTGATAAGAAAAGATAAAATCGCTTTGTCCCTCACGTAACATATCCACCGCCTGGTCGACATCTATCGCCTCAACGGCGTAGGTAAACTGCGTCGGCATCTGCTTAACGATGGTCGGTAACAGGCCGAGGGAGAGCGAGTGGGCGGCGGCAATCTTGATTTTACGCAGCGTATAATCGCTGCCGCCGCGCAGTTCGGTCAGATTACTTTCCAGTTGCTGTAACAGGTGGCGAACCTGGGAGTGAAAGATTTTACCCTGTTCGGAAAGCTGTAGCGGCGAGACCTGTCGGTTAAACAGTTCAACGCCCACGGCATGTTCCAGGGCGCGAATCCGCCGGCTAAAAGCGGGTTGCGATACGTTGCGGATAATGGCGGCCTGAGAGAAATTGCGGCACTTTTCCAGTGTCAGAAAATCATATAGCCATTTTGTCTCAATATTGTGCAAACCTGCTCCAGTTACATCCATTTACCGTTATCCTGTCAGCCGCCCGAAGGGGCATTCTACGTCCATTCGGGCGGCTGACAACCGCTTATCCCGTCCTCTTTCAGAATGCCGTGATGGGGCAGCCTGAAACTAGCGGGAATTACGCCGGTTCAAAGGTACCTTTTACGCAGGCTTTCCCCTCATTGACCATGCGTTTGCCGCGCGCATACACCTGCTCAATGCGTAAATCTGCGCTAAAGACGAGCAGATCCGCATCGTGACCGGGACGGATTTCGCCTTTGCCGTCCAGACTGAGGAAGGCGGCTACGCTGGTCGTCAGCGGACGCAAAGCATCGGTCAGGCTGAATCCGTAGTGGTTAACCAGCGTCTGCAACGTCTCCAGCAAACTTTCGAAGCCTGCGACGCCGATACCCGTCAGATTTCCGGCAGCGTCAAATAGCGGCTGGCTGCCGTTACCGTCTGAACTGAGCGTCACTCGGGAAAGCGGGACGCCGGCTTTTACCGCTCTGGCAATGCCCTCCGCCGGCGCGACGGGATCCGGGATACTGGTGGTAATGTCGATTACGCCGCCTTTAAGCGCAAACGCCAGCGCCTGCTCGAAAAGCGATTCGCTACGGTTGACGTGGGTAGGCAGCAGTTTACCGATCGGCACGTCGCTGTTTTCCAGGATGTCATACAGCGGCTGTAACCCTTTTTTGCTGCTGCCCATATGAAAAACGCTGACACCGGGTTTGCCGCCCAGCAGGCCGCCAACGCGTGATTCGGCGGCCATGCTGGCGAGTTGATTCCCGCTGGGCGCGGCGGAACGGTGGTCGGAGACTGCGCATTTCACGCCAATGACGCGATCGATCAGCGCGACGTCTTTTTCTACCGAGCCAGTAATGGTCGGCGACGGAGCGTGATAAGCGCCCGTGAGCATCCAGGCGGTGATCCCCTCCTCATTTAGCGCTCGCGTTTTGGCTAACAGCGACGCGGGATGACGGCTGACGGAGTCGGTGCCAAGCAGGCCGACGACCGTTGTTATCCCGGCTTCCGTCAGGCGGCTCAGGGAGACTTCCGGCGTCCGCGTCGTCGGCCCCGCTTCGCCGCCGCCGCCGATCAGATGAACGTGTTGGTCGATAAAGCCCGGGCACAGCATACGACCGCTAAGATTAATCACCGCACAGTCCGGTACGATATCGCCGGGGATGTCAGCGCCGACGGCAATAATTTTGCCATTCGCGAGCAGAACATCGCAGATGCCCCGGTCTTCTGGCGCAAACAGGTGCGCACCCTGTAACAAAGTAAACTCCGCGGCGGATAAATCAGGCATGATAACTCCTTATTAAACAATAAGCTGCATGACCCAGATCGACAGCAGCGCATTGATGGCGCAGACTGCGATAATATGCGGGTAATATTTGGCGTTGACTTCGGCAGTACCGAGACAGCGGCCGACATTCTGTACCGGGTTTCCCATCAGGTAAATGGCTGGCAGTAGTACGGTAACATCGTGGCCGCTTAACGCGCCGGCGGTAGCCAGACTGGCCGCCACGCCAACGGCGCCGCCCATACTCATCAGCGAAGCCAGAAGCACCGTAGCCGCTTCGCCAGGAAGCCCCCACAACGCCATCACGGGCTGGCAGATATGGCCTACCCAGTCGAGCAGACCGGTAATTTTCAGCGCCTGAATAATGACAAATGCCATGACCACATTGGGTAACAGGTTGGTCGTGGCGATGGTAAAACCGCGGCGTGCGCCATCGATAAACATATCCATGACATTCTTACGTACCTGAGTCGTCATGATTGGGCTCCTTGCGCAGGGTGACGGCGTTCTTCGATGTTAATCCAGATGCGCAAAAGGTTTGCGCCGATAAATTTGAATAGCAGAATGACCACCAGCGGAATGATGACTGACGTTCCCAGAAAGGCGAATACCGCAACGCCGGAGGAGAAATAGTTGGTGATAATAGCGCTGCCGCTGGTCTGCCAGGCGGCAAAAATCACTTTATCGCGTTCGGTGATTTCGCCTTCCTGCGCCAGTTCTTTGGTCATACCCGCCGCGGCGTCGGTATTTTGCAGGTTGGCGATCAGCGCCAGTGAGCAAATACCGGGAATGCCAAGCAACGGTTTCAGGATGGGCGTCATCAGTTGCTGTGCCGCCCGCAGACCGCCCAGTCCATCCGTAATCGCGATGATACCCAGAGAAAGGATAACCGACGGTGCCAGCTCCAGCGCAAAAAGGAAGCCATCTTTCGCGCCCGTTCCGCCCGCGCCGCGAAAGGTCTGCGTACCGGTCACATGTCCGAATGACCCGTTGAGTACGGTAAAATCAAAAACGCGCCACCAGCCTTCGCTTCCGGAAAATACGCCGGAAAAGAAAATAATGGTGAGAAAAAACGCCAGGTATCCCTTTATCCCGACCTTTTCTGTATCAAGCGGCATGGCCGCCCCGTCCACTTGTTGCGCCATAGCGATCCCCGAATTTTTTTGATGATGTGTTGGTTGTAGCCACAGGCCAAAAAGCCCGAAACAGAAAGACCTTATCAGCCATAAGGGTAAGGACAAAATGCAAGTATGTATCGTGCTATGCGTTTCTTGCATAGCAGCGCGAAAAATCACCATCCTCGCTACTGCCGGAGGCGCGGGGAACCGTGGACGGTATAACGCGCGGTAAAAAAGCAAAGAAACAGGTGTTGACGCAGGCCAGAGCCGGGAGCAGGAAAAAGGGGAAATAAATTTGACGTTAGTCAATTTCACGCCACTTAATTATCGTTGTTAAAAAATAGGATTTTTTAACCTAAATTTTACTTTTTTACTGTAATTTTTCACGCCTTAAGAGGAATTGTCACGGTCAGGTCAGTAGCCGCTGATGGGTCAGCTTGCGCCCTAAGAATCCTGCGGGCAGGTAATAAAAAACGAATAATCGAATTAATTTCATAATGTGATTTATTTATAATTGTGATGATTTGAGAGGGAACGATAATCATCATAATGGAATATATAGCCAAAATAATTCGAGTTGCTTAAAGGCGGCAAGGGAGTGAGTCCCCAGGAGCATAGATAACGATGTGACTGGGGTGAGCAACGGCCCGTCAGGGCGAGGCCCATGGATGGGCCGGGTAATCCGTAGCCAACACATAAGCCACTTGAAGTAGGAAGGGTATATAAAATAATAGGCAGATTGATAGCACTAATAACCATAGAATAAGTATAGTTTTTAGTGGCATCTTTACCTTGAAATAACGTGTTGAGGATGTGCTATTAAAAACAGATCCGCATTGCGCCGCGAATAGCATTAAAGATACAACCCGGTGCGGATAGCGCGGGTTTACTCTACCGCTTATTCACGTATCACAAACCGTTTTTGTTTTATCTGCTGCGCGGCGCTGATCAGCGCGGCAAAAAAGAGCGCCGCGGCGCCGCAAAGCGTGGCGTTGATAATTGCCGACGCGCCATTGCCTGACAGACTGGCGGCGAGCGGACCGAGAATTTGCCCAATACCATACGTTAGCGTCACCAGGCCTAACAAATTAATATTGCCCGGCGCGCTGAGTTGTCGGGCAAGCGGCATCACCAGCGAGGTTGTGCCCATAAACGTGGCGCCAAAACCAATACTGCTCAGTATTAACAGCAACAACGAGTCGCTGGCGAGAGACAGTAGCACGCAGGCGCTCTGGATCAACAGATTCGCGGTCAGACATGGCAGGACGCCCCAATGTTTTGCCGCCCACAGCCAGCCGAAGCAGCCGGGAATGATCGCCAGGCCGACCAACGACCAAAGGTGCGCCGTGAGTAGCGGAGAGCCCGCGCTTTTCGCCATCAGCGGCAAATAGGTAGCGACAATGATGTAGCCGAATCCGGCGAAACCGTACAACAGCGCCAGTTGCCACCAGGGCATAGGCTGATTTTCGATTCTTGCTAAGGGCGCAGGCGGCAGCGCATGAGCGCGGGGGGGAATCAATATTGCCACGATTAATAGCAATATACCGGCGAGCGCCCCGGCCCCCAGCCATAGCGAATGGGCCGAAAGCGCATAATGTAAACCGCCAATGACATATTCGTTGCCCAGTGCAATCCCGGCCCCGACGCCGGAAAAGAGCGCGGCGATCACAAACGGATGGCGGGTATGATGCAACACAATCATTGATCCAAAAATCATCATTCCCGCGCTCGCGACGCCTGCCAGGAAGCGCACCAACATGACGACCGCGGGTTGGGTAAATATCGCCATGGCCAGAATAAGAATACCGGTGGCGACCGCCGAAGCCAGCAGCATGGGGCGTAGACGAGAGGGGAGATGAAAAAGGCCAAAGGAAAACAGTAAGCTTCCCGCCAGGTACCCTGCATAATTGGCGCTGGCAATCCAGGAGAGTTGGTTAAACGTTAGCTGCTTTTCCGCCAGCATTACCGGCAGCATGGGCGTATACAGAAAGCGGCCAACTCCCATCCCCAGCGTCAGTACCATCATACCGAAAAGCGCTGTAAAAATGGGATGGCGAGGTGAAGCGCTCTGAGCATGAACCATGGTTTTTCTCTTTGCTAAAGTAAGGCAGGAATGCCGGATTGTTGTTGTAAATGATAATAAAAAGTAAAATTAATGTTTCAAATTTGCAAGAAAAGAAAGTGAAGCGCAGGCGAATAACGGATTGAGAAGAGGGGCATCGGTGGGAAATGGCATTAAATTAATGCCTCCCACGTGCGGGGTTTGGCAGTTAATCTGAACGAGAATTGCGCCTTCCCCTTCTTAGATACTGAGCAGTGCCGGTATTTGCGACAGTAAATATAACACCAGACCGATAGCGCCGCCGACCAGCGTGCCGTTCACGCGGATAAACTGCAAATCTTTACCGATATTAAGCTCAATCTGCTGCGACATATCGCGCGCATCCCAGCCTTTTACGGTATCGCTGATGTGGCGCGTCAGGAAGGCGGCGAATTCCGGCGCGACGCGGTGCGCGGCCTGTTCCAGATGACCGTTAAGCGAGGCGCGTAATGCGTCGTCGGCGATCAGCGTCTCGCCAAACCATTGTCCGGCATGAGCGATGCGCTGCTTCACCTTTGAGTCTTCGGCGTTGATATCTGTTTTTAACCACTGGCGCAGATCCGCCCAGATCTCGCCGAGATAACGGTTAAACGCCTCATCTTCCTTCAGGTAACTTTTAATGTTTTCTGCCCGGGCAGCCATTTCCGGATCATGTTTAAGTTTATCGATCAGCTTATACGTCGCGCGATCGAAGGCATGACGAATCTGATGTGCGCGGTCGTGACTGATATCATCCAGCAGAGAATTCACCGCGTCGGAGACCAGTTCAGCGCTGTGTTCTCCCAGCCATTCGGTCGGCAGAATCTTCGCTTTTAACGGATGCTCGGTTTCCAGCCAGCGTATGATCTGTCTGGCGATAAATGTTCGGGAGCTGTCACGCTGTAACAGGGCGATAAGCTGGGCGATCAGCGTATCGAGTAACACCTGGTGACGATCGTTTTTGGTCATGCTTTCCAGCATCAGGGCGCTGGTGCCGGAAAGATCCACTTTATCAATCGCCTTATGTACCGCTCGCTTGAGCAGCCGCTGAATACGGGCGTCATCGGTTAGTTCCAGAAAGCCGCTCATAATTTGCAGCAGATGCTGCCCGACCCGGCTGGCGTTGTCCGGCTGGCTGAACCAGTTTCCGATAAGCAGCGCGGGTTCATGGCGGCGGATTAGCGCGATCAGCGACTGCGTATCAAGGAACTTCTCCTGCACAAATTGCCCAAGATTTTCGCCGATTCGGTCTTTATTACGGGGAATAATCGCCGTATGTCGTGAAATAAACGGAATGGGAATGCGGCGAAACAGCGCCACCACGGCAAACCAGTCCGCCAGCGCGCCAACCATCGCCGCTTCGGCAATAGCTTTTACGCCCAGCACCCAAAAACTGGGCGGCAGGAAAAGCGTGGTTACAAACGTCGCGGCGGCTATCAGCAACAGTGAGAGCGCCAGGCGTTTGGCGCGTTTGAGTTCGGCGATTTTATTCATAGGGTTAAGGATAGAGCCAGACGGCAAGAACGTGCAAAAAACATCAGATTATCCTGTGCCGGATAAGCCTCTATCCGGCAGAGTGTTTACTTCTCAGCGGCCAGTTCTGCCGCCTCATGCTGGCGCACGCGCTGTAATAATGTCGCCAGGGTGAAGACCACAATCACCCCGGCCACCGCTGCCAGCAGGTGAAACGGCAGTCTCCCGCCGTGAAACCACAGCCAGCGGCCAACTTCGACCGACACCGCCATCACCGTCAGAATCACCATGTTCAGCGAGGCTGAAACCGTCCCTTTTGGCAAGTTGTTGGAGAAAAGCGTGAAGCGAAACAGCGTCGGGAAAATCATTCCAATGCCGAACGCGTACAGGCTGGTGCCCAGCACAGACCAAAGCCAGACGTGCGGCAGAAGAAGATTACCGAGGAGCAATGTCGCCAGCCCGCTTAACTGGATTGGTACGGCGCGCCAGATAAAACGCGGTCGGGTCGGATCTTTCACCAGGCGCACAACGATCATATTGGCCACGATCACCGCGCCGAATACGGGCACCTGCGCCCAGGCGAATTGCGAAGTACTCATCCCGCCGGCATCGATCAGGATCACCGGCGACACCGCCACCCAGCTCATCATCGGGATGTAGCTCAACGACAGCGTCGCCGCCCCGGTGAGAAAAATCGGGTTGCGAAACACATTACGAAAATCGCGCAGTACGCTCACCGCGCTGAACGGCACCGCGCCGCGTTGCACCGTTTCTGGCATCGCCAGCAGCAGGCCGCACAACGCCAACAGTCCCATCACCGCAATAATACCGAACAGCACCTTCCAGTGAACGAAGTGCATCAGCGCGGCGCCGGAGAGCGGGCCGATAACCGGAGCGACCAGCACAATGGAGGTAATAATCGCCATCAGCTTAATGGCTTTGGTTTGACCGAAGGCCTCCTGTACCGTGACGTAGCCGACCGTTGCGATAAAGCAAATGCTGGTGCCCTGCACAAAACGGGCAGCCAGAAACTGCGTCATTGAGGTCGTCAACAGCGTTGCCGCGCAGGCGAGAGTAAAAATTAATGCGCCTGCAATCAGCACTGGCCGGCGGCCAATCCTGTCGGATAGCGGCCCCAGAAGCCATTGCAACGCCATTCCTCCCGCCAGATAGAGACTGACCGAGGCCGGCGCAAGACTGACGTCAGCATTAAAATCGCGCACGACGTTAATGATGCCAGGCTGAATCAGATCCGTCGTCAGATAGGCGGCAAAATCGTACAAAATCAGCGCCATCGGGAAAAATAACGTTGTGGCGCGTTGGGAGAAAAACTGAATAATCCGTTGCATAAAAAATGCGCTCCATGTCGGAGAACCCCATGATGGGATAGCGAAACTCAATACCGTCATCGTGACGTCAGGCAGGCGATGGAAACAGCGGCTGCGGATGTACTGAATTTCATGTAATCAAAAATGCTGCCGGTGAAAACACAGACAGGAAGAGACGCGTTCTGAATCTCGTCAGAACGTGTGGCGATTACAGATAACAATCAGCACATCACACCTCGGGAAATTTACGTTGCACGGAAAATATACACATTAAGTGTAATTAAATTTTGATGTTAATCAAAAGAGTTTGTCTGGTTAATAAAGATAAAGGCAGGGCGCGCAGGCTGGTATTTTGCGTGTTCAGTTCCGAAAATGTATGTGCATTACAGATAACAGGATTTATCTTCCGTCGCGCCTCGCAATGCTGAAAAGGTACGGATGAGAAAGGAATTTTCAGGAGGTAGAGTCGCAGCATCCTGGTTTGGGATGACGGAGCGCCATGAAAAAATCGACGACCTCAACACCGCATGATGCGGTGTTTAAAACCTTTTTGCGCCACCCGGAAACCGCCCGCGATTTTATGGAGATTCATCTGCCGGTGTCGTTACGCCAGCTTTGCGACCTGCGGACGCTAAAGCTGGAGCCCGGCAGTTTTATTGAAAAAAATCTGCGAGCCTATTATTCCGATGTGCTTTGGTCGCTGAAAACGCGCGAGGGCGACGGTTATATTTATGTCGTGATTGAACATCAGAGCACGCCGGATGCGCATATGGCGTTTCGGCTGATGCGGTATGCGATGGCGGCAATGCAACAGCATCTGGATGCGGGGCATAAGCATCTTCCGCTGGTGGTGCCGATGCTGTTTTATCACGGTGTTGATAGCCCGTATCCTTTTTCGCTGTGCTGGCTGGATGAGTTTGCGAACCCGGAAGTGGCAAGAAGACTCTATGCCGCTGCCTTTCCGCTGGTCGACATTACGGTGGTATCGGATGATGACATTATGCAGCACCGCCGCATTGCGCTGCTGGAGCTCATCCAAAAACATATCCGCCAGCGGGACCTGCTGGGACTGGTTGAACGGATTGCTTCGCTGTTAGTTACTGGTTGCGCTAATGACAGGCAGCTTAAAGCGCTGTTTAATTATCTTATGATTCAGCACGGACATACGCCTCGTTTCACCACGTTTATTCGTGATGTGGTAGGGCATGTCCCGCACACTAAGGAGAGACTGATGACGCTGATAGAGAGGATCCGCGCAGCGGATCGCAGAAAAGGGGAACGGCAAGGAAGACAGCTCGGTCTGGAGGAAGGATTAGCAGAAGGATTAGAAAAAGGGCTGGAAAAAGGTCAGCATGTTGCCGCATTGCGTATCGCCAGACAGATGCTGGCGGACGGACTTGACCGCGAGACTGTCCAGCGGTTCACCGGCCTTACGGCTGAAGAGCTTCAGGATGTTAGTCACTAACGCGGTTCCAGTCTGAATGTTGCAGGCCCGGTGCCCGCCGGGCAACGCGCTCTATAATTATCGTTGATAACCGCACGAATATACCGAACTTTACCGATAGCGCCAGCCATCTCTACTACCCTTATTGTTCTGAGCGGCATTTACGGCTGCCTTAATGACGATAACAAGGAGACATGTGATATGGCTTACCAGACAGTGAATCCTGCCAATAATCAGCTCATTAAAGAGTACCCCCCGCACACGGACGCGGATATTGAAGCCGCGCTGCAAAAAGCTGACGCGCTCTATCACTCCGACTGGTCCAAAGGAGAGATTGACCAACGTCTGCCGGTACTGCATAAGCTGGCTGACTTGATCGACAGCCGTGTTGAAGAACTGGCAAAAATCGCCAGCCAGGAGATGGGCAAGCTCATCGAGCAGAGCCGTGGCGAAGTCAAACTGTGCGCGCAGATCGCTCGCTATTATGCGGATAACGCGAAGCAGTTTCTTGCCCCGGTGCCTTATAAAACCGAGTTTGGCGACGCGTGGGTAGAACATCATCCGATTGGCGTCATCATGGCTGTTGAGCCGTGGAACTTCCCGTACTATCAGTTGATGCGTGTGCTGGCGCCGAACCTGGCCGCTGGTAACCCGATGCTGGCGAAACATGCCAGCATCGTACCGCACTGCGCCGAGACATTTGCCCATCTGGTGCGTGAAGCCGGCGCGCCGGAAGGCGCATGGACCAACCTGTTTATTTCCTCCGATCAGGTGTCGAATATCATCGCCGACCCGCGCGTGCAGGGCGCGGCGCTGACCGGATCTGAAAAAGCGGGGAGCGCCGTGGCGGCACAGGCGGCGAAGCACATTAAAAAATCGACGCTGGAACTGGGCGGGAACGATGTGTTCGTCGTGCTGGACGATGCCGATCTTGAGAAAGCGGTGAAAATTGGCATGCAGGCACGGCTCACTAATGCGGGGCAGGTATGTACGGCGGCGAAGCGCTTTATCCTGCATGAGAAAATCGCCGATCAATTCCTCAGCCAGTTCACCGAGGCGTTCAGGAAGGTGAAGGTGGGGGATCAGATGGACGCTTCTACCGAACTGGGGCCGCTGTCGTCGAAAGATGCGCTGGAAACATTGACCAGACAGGTCGAGGAAGCGGTGAAAAATGGCGCGACGCTGCACGTTGGTGGCAAGCCGCTGGAAAGCAAAGGCAACTTCTTTGAGCCGACCATTCTGACCCACATTACGCGTGACAACCCGGCGTACTTTGAAGAGTTCTTCGGCCCGGTGGCGCAGATGTATGTGGTGAAAGACGATGACGAGGCGGTAAAACTCGCCAACGATTCCCACTACGGCCTGGGCGGTGCGGTGTTTAGTCAGGATATTGAGCGTGCTAAACGCATGGCCTCCCGGATTGAAACCGGGATGGTTTATATCAACTGGCTGACCGACACCGCAGCGGAGCTGCCGTTCGGCGGCGTTAAGCGTTCGGGCTTCGGACGCGAGCTATCGGATCTGGGGATTAAGGAGTTTGTGAACCAGAAGCTGGTAGTGGTGCGCCGCTAATCCCTGTTGCCCCTCTGAAAACGGGAGGGGCCTGGCTTTTTGCAGCGAAGGACGCGGATCTTAAATCAGAACGAAATAAGCGAACAAAACACCCTCAATTGCCCTCCTTATTTATCCACGTTGCACTAACCGTGCTTTTTATCCCGATATTGTTTGTACAGACATTCATGATGCCCGCATTTTCTGTTCTATGCGGAGGCCGGTATGGAATTTTACGAGAACCGCCCCAGACAACCATTCATTGGCTTTGTGCAGCTCAGACGGGCGCTAAAAAGGTGGTGGCTGCGTAAGCGGGCCTGTCAGGCGCTGCGACGAATGAGTGACGAGCAGTTAAAGGATATTGGGTTGGAAAGGAAGGATGTGGAATAACAGATAAGAGCCAGTAAAACTGGAAAGGCTGGATAATCTTATCTTAACCTCTCCAGTAGGCGGGTATCCTGGAACGCTAATTTTCCTGCCAGGCTTTCTCGATCAGCAGTTTGGCTTTATCCAGATCATGTTCGTTACGCACAATCAATTCGACGTCGCCGGTTTCCCAGTGGCCAATGTTTGTGACGTCCCGGCTAAATCCTTCTTCAAGCTGGATATGCTGTGGATTAATTTTCAGCCACAGGCGTAGGTGTGGGTCGGTCACGGGATAAACGGCCACGCACAGAAAGTTACGAATGAGGTGGAAGGCGTCATAGAGCTTAAGCTCTTTAAACTGAACCTCATCACTGAGTGAGAGCACATAGTTTTTTAGCTGTTCATATAATGAAAGCAGCGCGGGAGAGGCCAAAGAGAGCTGTTCGCGCTGCGTGCGGGTATGGCGTTTACCGCTGCTGACGGAACCGTTCGCGATGATGTGCTGAGGGCTATTTTCGACCACGGCGTTAACCAGTTCCAGCATTAACAGGTCGTCGGCAAAAAGCTTGTAGCGAATCAGGTTGATATTGCGGTTGATTTGCTGAACGGCATGTTCGTCGTATTTATTAAAATCGGCGGCAATACAGATTAACCGTGTGCCGGACCAGTCAATGGCTTTGGCCGCGGTTTTATTTATTTTCTCCATCACCAGCAACTGAAATTCCGCTTTATGATCGAGCAGCCAGTCGAGATAAAAGAGCCCCTGGTTAATGACGTTTTCATTGCTGTGGCGCTTATATTCAATAATCACCGGGCAGTTATTTTCATCGAGGCCGAGGGAATCAATTCGCCCACGATGGGTTTTACCCGTGTGGTATTCGGTCTCGAGAAAGCGGACGCCAAGGAACGTTTCCATATGGGATTCGATCAGCATTTGCAGATCTTTTTCAATGGCTGCGGCTTTGCCCGGTAGTTCTTGTACTTTCCCGCCACTGAGGCGGAAAAGCTGGATATCGCTCATGGATCCCTCCTGAATTTTCTGCGCACTATCATACGTTATGTGAAAAGAGATAAAAGCGGAAATCGGGCTTTTGGAGGTGAGATATGTTATAAGCCCGACAGCAGGTGGTTACCGGGCAGCGGGCCGTAGGTCGGATAAGCGTTAGCGCCATCCGACGCTGTTACAGCAATTTGCGCGTCTTACAGAAGGAAAGTTCAGCTGAAAATCAATGAAAATAAGCCGCTGGATGAGAGGTGATATTATATTTGGTGATGAGAATAAAGCGGCTATTTAGTCGCTTTATTGGTTTCTGGGGCAGGTTAATTTATGGCGGCGTCAGCATTATAAGAAGGAAAGGGTTCGAATGATGCAGACCCTATTTATCTGCCCGGGCAACGTTGACCACCGTATAAAGCTGCCCCTCATCGATTTAACTTGTAATGAACTGCCATACAATCCAGCAGCCAAAGGCGATCAGAATGCCGCCGGCGGCGCGTTCAATTTTCCAGACAAGATTACCCAAGCGACGTTGAATTTGCGGCAGGGCGATAAGCGTTATCAGCAGCAGATCCCAGAGTAACACTACGCTGGTCATCCAGATTCCACATATGGCCTGCTGTGTAACGGTCACGTTTGGGCCCAGCAGGGCGGTCATTAGCGCCAGATAAAACAGGGCATTTTTCGGATTCAACAGCGATGAACCTAGCCCCAGTAATAGTTGTTTTGCCAGTGACGGACATGCCGATGCGGCGTACCGCCACTCCAGCGGCCCGGCGCGGCTTTTCAACAGTTGACGGCCCACCCATAGCAGGTAGGCGGCACCCAATAGTTCGATGATGGTAAAGAGCAGCGGCGTCTGACGTAGTAGCCCTGACCCAATCACCACCAGCAGAATATAGAGCCCATTTCCCGCCGCAATGCCGAGGCACAGCCCGACGCTGCCGCGCAGCCGATAGCGTACGGCGTAACCGACCAGCAAAAAGAAGTCCGGACCCGGGCTGAGCAGCGCCATAAAATGCGCCAGCGCCAGTGCGGGAAACGCCGGGGGAAATAACGTTGTAACCTGTTCCATAGTAACCTCAGTGATGATACTGAGGTCAGCCTATACCTGCGGATGCGCTATTTATTGTCGGATATTGATCTGTTCTGCGCGTACTGACGCGGCGTTGCCGCCGTGTAGCTGACGAAGGTTTTGTGGAAATGACTTTGATCGGCGAAACCGGTCTGATAGGCAACATCGGCAATATCGTCCCCGGCGCGCAATCGGTGCCGGGCATATTCAATGCGGGCCATATTGGTAAAGCTGACAGGAGTCAGGCCTGTATCCTGCTTAAAAGTGCGAATCAGAGTCTCCTTACGGAGCGCAAACTCCTGTGCCAGTGTGTCCAGCGTCGGCGGTTCCTGAAGGTTGCTGACTAAGCGGGCAACCAACTGGCGGCTGATGGCGCATGGCGGTTCGGCGTCGGCGCTTTGTAGCGGCAGGGCGCGCAACAGGTGGATAATAAGCGCCGGAAGTCCGGCGGTTTGCTGTTGAGTAATAGACGTCACAATTTGCTGATAAAGCTGGAAAAGCTGCGGGTCCTGCAACTGTGGCTGCGTGGTATGCAGGCGGCTATCCGCCGGCAAATGGGGAAGTTGCGTCAGGCACCAGTCCACATCGAGATACAGCATATGATAGCTGCGTGGTCGCTCGTGGAGCGGGTTACAACTGTGTGGAGATTGCGGGGGGATCAGGATCAGCTCGCCGGGGCGTAACAGATACTCTTGCCCGTTACTGATGCAGCGGGTTTCTCCGGCGATGATCGCGCCCAGCGACAGTTGCGGGTGGCTGTGGCGCTTATAGGCCTGACGGCTTTCACTGGTGGTACGTAGCTCCAGCCACGGCAGTTGTGGCAGACGCCAGAAGCGTTGGTGAATATCTCGGATAAGGGGCATACAATCTCCTGTGCGGTCCCGGCTTTTCTGCGCCCGTTTACTTCCTTAACCCCGCAAATGCCGTTCTAATCTCGTCTTCCGGCAACTGGATCCCGATAAATACCAGCGTGCTGTGCGGCGTTTCGTCGCCCCACGGTCTGTCCCAGTCGGCGCTGTAGAGGCGCTGCACGCCCTGGAACAGCAGGCGGTTGGGTTCGCCGTCGATCCACAGCATCCCTTTGTAACGCAGCAGTTTATCCGCTGATTCCAGCAGCAGGTTTTCCATCACCCGCGACACCTCGCTGATATCCACCGGGTAATCCAGTTCCACCACAATTGACGACACATCGTTCTGTTTATCGGCAATAAAGTGGAAACGCGGTTGGCTTGCCAGCACGTTCTCTTCCAGCATAAAACCGCTGGTATTAAACAACTGACTCAGGTCAATATCGCCGTGTACCACGGTGTAAACCGGGGCGCGGGCATTGATACGCGCCAGCCGCTCGCGCAGTTTCTCGCTGTCGCCTGCCACGTCGGTTTTGGTCAACAGAATGCGGTCGGCGTAGCCTATCTGCGACTGGGCGATGGTGAACTGGTTCATCTGCTCGTTAGCGTGCACCGCGTCGACCAGCGCAATCACGCCGTCTAACAGGTAGCGTTCGCATAATACGTCATGGGAGAAAAAGGTCTGAATAATCGGGCCGGGGTCAGCCATGCCGGTGCATTCAATCACCAGGCGGTCGAAAGCAATATCGCCGCGGTCGCGGCTGTCGAGCAGGTCTAATAGCGCATCTTCCAGCTCGTTGGAGCGGGTACAGCAGATGCAGCCGTTGGTCAGGGTTTTGATCTGTGTGGCGCGATCGCCAATCAGTTGATCGTCAACGGAGACTTCGCCAAATTCGTTTTCGATAACGGCGATTTTAAAACCATGTTGTTCGTTGAGGATATGGCGTAGTAGGGTGGTTTTGCCGGCACCAAGAAAACCGGTAAGTAGGGTAACTGCAATCGGGGTCATAGTCTCTCCATTAACAACAGCGCATACCGCCTTTGCCATCGCCGCCGTAACGTGCTTGCTGACGTTCGCGGAAGAACTCTTCATAGGTCATGTACGGCTTGTCGGGATGGTTGGTTTTCATGTGCTCGACATAGTTGTCGTAGTCCGGAATACCAATCAACATTTTTGCCGCCTGGCCGAGATATTTTTTTGCCTGACCTAAAGTATCAAACATTCTGCCGTCCTGTTAATGAATAAAGCCGGATGGCGGCTTGCGCCTTATCCGGCCTACACTAGCCGGGAGCGCTGTGCGCTACCCGGCATCAGTTTTAGTGGTGTGAAGAGATCTTCACGCCGCCTTCCGGCACGGGCACATACGGGGTTTCTTTGTCGGTACGTTTATCGCTGTTGCGTACCTTCATCCAGGTGGTGAAACCGTAGAAGATAATACTGTACACCACCACCAGGAACAGAATACTCAAACCAGCGTTAGTGTAGTTGTTCACCACGATATGGTTCATGTTGGCAATCTGCTGCGCGGTCAGGTTGGCGCCGTTGGCAATCTTCTCTTTATACAGGTTTGCCATGTAGAAGAAACCTTCCATCTGTGGGTTGGCGCTAAACAGTTTCAGGCCCAGTGCCCAGGTGGTGCAGATCAGCAGCCATACCGCCGGGATCACCGTCACCCAGATGTATTTGGTGCGCTGCATTTTGATCAGTACCACGGTGCTCAACACCAGCGCCACGGCGGCCAGCATCTGGTTAGAGATACCGAACAGCGGCCACAGGCTCTTCACGCCGCCCAGCGGGTCGACCACGCCCTGATACAGCAGATAGCCCCACAAACCGACGCAGCCTGCGGTACCGATGATACCCGCGACCAGAGAATCGGTTTTTTTCAGGAACGGGACGAAGTTACCCAGCAAATCCTGCAACATAAAGCGGCCGGAACGGGTACCCGCATCCAGTGCGGTCAGGATAAACAGCGCTTCGAACAGAATACCGAAGTGATACCAGAAGCCCATATCCGCCATCGGCAGGACTTTGTGGAACACATGCGCGATACCTACTGCCAGCGTTGGCGCGCCGCCTGCGCGGTTCAATACTGACGGTTCACCGATATCTTTCGCAGTTTGCAGGATTTGTTCCGGGGAAATCACAAAGCCCCAGGAGCTGACGGTCGCCGCTGCATGTGCGGTAACGTCTTTCAACTGCGCCATAATCAGCGGCGCGTTCTCGCTGCCCATCTCGTGCAGGTTTGGCATGGTAATGCCCAGACCTGCCGGAGGGGTGTTCATCGCGAAGTAGAGACCCGGTTCAATGATCGAGGCCGCCACCAGCGCCATCACCGCAACAAAGGACTCCATCAGCATCGCGCCGTAGCCGATAAAACGCGCATCGGTCTCACAGGCCAGCAGTTTCGGCGTGGTACCGGAAGAGATGAGCGCGTGGAAGCCAGAGACGGCGCCACAGGCGATGGTGATGAACAGGAACGGGAACAGAGCGCCTTTCCACAGCGGGCCGGTACCGTCGACATACTGCGTCAACGCCGGCATTTTCAGTTCTGGGTTGAGGATCACAATCCCCAGCGCCAGACCGACGATCACGCCGATTTTCAGGAAGGTAGCGAGATAGTCGCGCGGGGCGAGGATCAGCCATACCGGCAGCAGCGCGGAAACAAAGGCGTAGCCGATCAGCGCGAAGGTAATGGTGGTGTCTTTAAAGGTCAGCGCCGGGCCCCAGTAAGGGTCGTGGGCAATCACGCCGCCGAAGTAAATAGACGCCACCAGCAGCACGATACCAATAACGGAGACTTCGCCTACGCGTCCCGGACGCAGGAAGCGCATGTAGATGCCCATAAACAGCGCAATCGGCACCGTGGAGCAGACGGTGAAGACGCCCCACGGGCTTTCGGCCAGCGCTTTAACCACGATTAATGCCAGCACCGCGAGGATGATGATCATGATTAAGAAGCAGCCGAACAGCGCGATGGTGCCTGGAACGGTACCCATCTCTTCTTTGATCATCTCGCCAAGAGAGGCGCCGTTACGGCGGGAAGAGATGAACAGCACCATAAAGTCCTGCACTGCGCCCGCGAGCACCACGCCCGCCAGTAACCACAGTGTCCCCGGCAGATAGCCCATCTGCGCGGCCAATACCGGCCCGACCAGCGGACCTGCGCCAGCGATGGCGGCGAAGTGGTGACCAAACAGTACGTAGCGGTTAGTCGGCACGTAGTTCAGGCCGTCGTTATTGATGACCGCCGGCGTCGCGCGCGTCGGGTCGAGTTTCATGACCTTCTGGGCGATATACAGGCTGTAGTAGCGGTAAGCCACCAGATAGACGGAAACGGAAGCGACCACGATCCACAGGGCGCTCACGTGTTCACCCCGACGTAGGGCAACAACCGAGAGGCAGAAAGCACCGATGATTCCGAGAATCACCCAGGGTATGTGCTTGAATATCTTTTTCGTATCCATAGTAAAACCTGGTTGTAAGTTTAATTATCAGCCGAAGCTGGGTGGACATTGAGTTCGTGTTTGAGGAGGTAGATTGACTGCTATGCTGAGAGGATCTTGCCAGATCATCGCGCGCGTAAAGTTAGGTAAATCAGTGAGTGGTTGTATGGCGGTTTAAGCGGTCGGACGTACCGGTAAGCGGTTTCGCAGAGGAGGGCGTGGGCTATTTTATGTGATTGAGATCACGATATAAAATGGGATGATCCTTGTTGCGCGGGGCGTCATAACGACTTCACTGAGCTAATCGTGATATTAATGGCGCGCATCCCATAAAGTTTTCCCTTTCCAGGCCGAAAATTCTGTATCTGTCTAGCGGAAAGAGAAAACATGTTAAAGCGAATTAAAATTGTTACCAGCTTACTGCTGGTATTGGCGCTATTTGGCCTTTTACAACTGACATCCGGCGGGCTGTTCTTCAACTCGCTGAAGAATGACAAAGAAAACTTCACCGTATTGCAAACCATTCGTCAGCAGCAGTCTGCCCTGAATGCAACCTGGGTGGAGCTGTTGCAAACGCGTAATACCCTGAATCGCGCGGGTATCCGCTGGATGATGGACCAGAGCAATATTGGCAGCGGCGCAACTGTCGCTGAACTGATGCAGGGGGCGACCAATACGCTGAAGCTGACCGAAAAAAACTGGGAGCAGTATGAGGCGTTACCGCGCGATCCACGTCAGAGTGAAGCGGCTTTCCTTGAGATCAAACGAACCTATGATATCTACCACGGTGCGTTGGCGGAGCTTATTCAGCTTCTTGGCGCGGGTAAGATTAACGAGTTTTTTGATCAACCGACTCAAAGCTATCAGGACGCTTTTGAGAAGCAGTACATGGCCTATATGCAGCAAAACGATCGTCTGTACGATATTGCTGTTGAGGATAACAACAGTTCCTACAACCAGGCGATGTGGGTACTGGTCAGTGTGCTGATTGCCGTTCTGGTGGTCATTATCGCCGTCTGGTTCGGCATCAAACTGTCGCTTATCGCCCCGATGAATCGTCTGATTGAAAGCATTCGTCATATCGCCAGCGGCGATCTGGTGAAGCGTATCGACGTGGAAGGCTCCAACGAAATGGGGCAGTTGGCTGAAAACCTGCGTCATATGCAAAGTGAACTGATGCGTACCGTTGGCGATGTACGTAACGGCGCGAATGCGATCTATAGCGGCGCCAGCGAGATTGCGATGGGCAACAACGATCTCTCTTCCCGTACTGAGCAGCAGGCAGCGTCTCTGGAAGAGACCGCCGCCAGTATGGAACAACTGACCGCCACCGTGAAACAGAACGCCGAAAACGCCCGTCAGGCCAGTCACCTGGCGCTGAGTGCGTCAGAGACAGCGCAAAAAGGCGGCAAAGTGGTGGATAACGTCGTACAAACAATGCGCGATATCGCCTCCAGTTCGCAGAAAATCGCCGATATTATCAGCGTAATCGACGGTATTGCTTTCCAGACCAATATTCTGGCGCTGAATGCGGCGGTAGAAGCGGCGCGCGCAGGCGAGCAGGGACGCGGGTTCGCAGTGGTGGCCGGTGAAGTCCGTAATCTGGCCCAGCGTAGCGCGCAGGCGGCACGGGAGATCAAGAGTCTGATTGAGGATTCCGTGAGCCGTGTTGATGTAGGTTCGACGCTGGTCGAAAGCGCCGGTGAAACCATGGATGAGATCGTCAATGCAGTGACCCGCGTGACCGATATCATGGGCGAGATTGCCTCGGCGTCCGACGAGCAAAGCCGTGGTATCGACCAGGTGGGCCTGGCGGTAGCGGAGATGGATCGCGTAACGCAGCAGAACGCCTCGCTGGTGGAAGAGTCCGCCGCCGCGGCTGCGGCGCTGGAAGAGCAAGCCAGCCGTCTGACCCAGGCCGTCGCGGTGTTCCGTATTCACCAGCAACAGCAGCGTGCGCGTGAAGTGGCTGCGGTAAAAACCCCGGCAGCCGTGTCGTCACCAAAGGCCGCAGTGGCCGACGGCAGCGATAATTGGGAAACATTTTAAGGGCGTATGGTGAACAGTCGGCCTACAGATGACCGTAGGCCGGATGAGATGTTCACACTTTTGCCTGATGGCGTAGCGCTTACCAGGCCTGGCAGTCCGCGCAGGCCGATTTTAAACCAGCATCAGGCGCATGGCGCAGCGTGATTCATACGCGAGGCCGTGCGCCGCTTCCTCCTCTCTTTTCTGATATCGCGCGCTAATCCAACGTTGAGTGAAGGTGTGCGGTGATCCACAAAAAATGAATAAAGCGAGAGAACGCACGGCAGGATAGCCTTGTTTCGCGGCATCATAATTGCTGATGTGATAATCGTGAGAGGATACGATGCGCAAAGATGCCCTGCTTGCTTTCCTGATGAACCAAACGGATTTTTTTGATCCGGAAAATGTCAGTGAGGTGTTTACCGCGCGCTATCTGGCGCAGCGTTTTAATATGCAGCGCAATACCGCCAGCCATTATCTGAACCAACTGGTGGCGCAGGGCGTGCTCTGCAAAATCAATACCCGTCCCGTCTATTTCCTGCATAAGCAGGCATTTAGCCAACAGTTTTTTACCCTTTCGCGTAATGAATACGCCAGCGTCGCGGAGCTGTTAGCGCACGGGGAACAGGAGTGCGCGCCGGACGATCACTTTTCCCTGTTGATTGGCCATAACGAAAGCCTGAAGCGCCCGATTGAGCAACTGAAAACCGCGCTGTTTTATCCCGACGGCGGACTGCCGCT
This sequence comes from Salmonella sp. 32070601201500089SM, assembly GCF_017573605.1. NCBI lineage: Bacteria > Pseudomonadati > Pseudomonadota > Gammaproteobacteria > Enterobacterales > Enterobacteriaceae > Salmonella > Salmonella sp. 32070601201500089SM. The sequence goes on along the minus strand of NZ_JAGETK010000012.1, from coordinate 120,845 downwards.
ACTGATGACCGGCGAAAGCGGCACCGGGAAAAGTTATCTGGCGCAGCTCATGCACGAATATGCCATCGCCCAGGCGCTTCTGTCGCCGGATGCGCCATTTATCAGTTTTAATTGCGCCCAGTATGCGAGCAATCCCGAACTGCTGGCGGCGAATCTTTTTGGCTATGTGAAGGGCGCGTTTACCGGCGCGCAGAGCGACAGACCGGGCGCGTTCGAGGCGGCTGACGGCGGCATGTTATTTCTGGATGAAGTCCACCGGCTGAGCGCCGAAGGGCAGGAGAAGCTCTTTACCTGGCTCGATCGTGGTGAAATTTATCGGGTAGGCGACACCGCGCAGGGGCATCCGGTTTCGGTACGTCTGGTATTTGCGACGACCGAAGAGATACACAGTACCTTTCTGACGACATTTTTGCGACGCATCCCGATTCAGGTCAACCTGCCGGATCTCCAGCACCGTAGCCGCCAGGAAAAAGAGGCGCTGATCTTACTGTTTTTCTGGACGGAGGCGAAAAAACTTTCGGCCACGCTTATCCTCAAACCGCGTTTGTTGCAGATCCTCAATCAATATGTTTATCGCGGCAACGTCGGCGAGCTGAAAAATGTGGTGAAGTATGCGGTGGCGACGGCATGGGCGAAAAAGCCTGGGCAGGAAACCGTTACCGTGTCGCTGCACGATCTGCCGGATGCCATGCTGTCGGCATTGCCGTCACTGAATGAACCGCTGGCGGACGACACGCCGGTGAGCATCTCGCCCGACACGAACCTTACCTGGCTGCTGCGCGCCCGCGACGAGATGCAGGGCATGATCCATGATACGCAGTGTCATGTGCTGGCGCTGTACGAGCTGGTACGTAGCGGGAAAGAGGGGTGGGAGACGGTACAAAAAAGAATGGGCGATGAAATTGAGACCCTCTTCGATCGCCTGATTTTTACCGGCGACGATAATGTGCACTCACAGCGGTTGCTGTTAATTACAAGCCAGGTGCGGGAAGAGTTTTATCGTCTGGAGAAGCGCTTCAATATGCAGCTTAACGGCAACTGTATTTACGCGCTTAGCCACTATTTAATCCATCGTACCGCACTGGCGCCTTCTCGTCTCAACAGCGAGCAGATCCGCCAACTGGACGCCTTCCTCGCCCAGAAATATCCGCTGCTGTACAGCTTCTGTTTACAAATTCTGGAGACGCTGGGCCAGAAGCTGGATCTGGAGCCGAGACGCATTGATATGCTGCTGCTGGCGCTTTGGCTGCATAAACAGGGGGCTAACAACCAAAAATAGGTGACGCATGCGGTGATTCTGGCGCATGGCTATGCCACCGCCAGCAGTATCGCCAACGTCGCCAACCGGTTACTGAAAAATACGATTTTTGAATCGTTCGATATGCCGCTGGACGTCACGCCGGAGGCGATAGCGCAGCAGGTGATGCGCTATCTGGAAGAGCATCCGCTCGCCTCCGGCCTGATGATTCTGGTGGATATGGGATCGCTCAAGGCCATTCATCGTCATTTTGATCGCGCGCTTTCCACGCCGGTGACGATTATCAACAACGTCTCGACCAGCATGGCCCTGTATGTAGGGGAGCGTATTTTACAGGGGCATTTTATTGAAGAGATCGCCCGCGATATCGCCCGGGATGTGCCGGTCGAGTATCAGCTCTACTGGCCGAAAAGCAACAAACCGCGCGCCATATTGACCACCTGCGCGACCGGTATCGGGGTGGCGACGAATCTTTGCGCATTACTGAGCGCCAGTATTCCGCAGGCGCTGGAGATTGACGTCGTCGCCTGCGATTATGCGATGCTGGCGAGCAATAAAACCCAGGAGCCGGTATTTATGCGCTACGACGTACTGGCGATAGTTGGCACGCTGGACCCGCACATCGCCAGCGTGCCGTGGATTTCGCTCGACTCGCTGATCTCCGGCGAGGGGAACCACTACCTGATGCGGCTGTTTGGTTCGCTGACCACGCCGGAGCAGGTGGCGGAGATCAACAACCTGCTGCTGAAAAACTTCTCGCTCCGACGAGTGAGCGAATCCGTCACCATCCTCGACACCAGCAAAGTCATCAACCACGTTGAGCAGTTTCTGCTGCGCTATGAGCATCTGGCGGGCGTTACCGTCTCGAATGAAAGAAAGGTGGCGCTCTATGTGCATATTAGTTGCCTGATTGAGCGTCTGATCCGCCATGCGGGCATTACTGCTTATAGTGGACAACAGTGTCCGGAACAGGAACTGAATCGGCTACGGGAAGCGTTTAGTGTCATTGAGAGTAACTACAGTGTCAAAATCCCCACCGCCGAGCTTGGCTATATCCATAATATCCTGACCTTCGAAACAGAACTTATCGAGCAAGATCAACAGTTTTAACGATTTCCCTCTGTTAACCCGCATCTTTTTTCGGCGCGCCACTTTTTCTGGCACGCCGCTTGCTCTCTTTTATCACAGTGGAATGTGTTTTAGAGGTCAGGATGAAGAGACATTATATTTTCGCCAGCCACGGCACGCTGGCCAGCGGAGTTTTAAACTCCGTGGAGCTGATTTTAGGCAAACGGTCAAATGTCTGGACGCTGTGCGCTTACGTTGAAGAGAGCGTGGATTTAAGCCAGCAGGTAGATACGCTAATTGCCCAGATCCCGCCGGAAGATGAAATTATTGCGCTGACCGATATTTTTGCCGGCAGCGTGAATAATGAATTTGTCCGTTATTTATCACGGGAAAATTTTCATCTGCTGGCAGGGATTAACCTGCCGCTGGTTATCGATCTCTTTATGTCGGAAAACGATGGCAATACCACGCATACCATAATGACGGCGTTAGCGGATTCAAAAGAAAATATTCAGTACTGCAATCAAACTATCACCAGCGCCATGCAAAGCGATAAAGATTTTTAAGGGGAGGAAGCGTCATGATTGTTTTCTTACGGGTGGATCATCGTTTATTACATGGGCAGGTCGCCTTTTCCTGGACGCAGTACGTTGGCGCAGACTGTATTTTAATTGCCAACGACAGCGTACCTAATGATGACCTGCGTAAAACCACCATTAAAATGGCGAAGCCGCCCGCGGTGAAGCTGGTTATTAAAAATATTGCCGATTCAATTGAAGCGATAAAAAGCGGCGTTACCGATAAATATAAACTTTTTATTGTTGTTGAATCCGTGGCGGATGCGTACCGGCTGGCGCGCGAATTACCCGACATTAAAAGCATTAATTTAGGCGGCACGAAGGTACGTGAAGGGAGCCAGAATATTGCTAAAGCCATCAATCTGTTAGCGGATGAAATGACTCAACTTCGGGAGCTGGCGGCTGGCGGAGTAGAGATAGAAATTCGGCTGGTGCCTAACGATCGTAAACAACTTTTTGCCTGAGCGGATACCCTCCTGAGGACATATTATGGTAGAGGCGCTTTTACTTGGACTGGTGGCGTTTATCGCCCAGTCTGAATATGCATTAGGGACGTCGCTGATTTCCAGACCTATCGTGACCGGACTTTTAACCGGACTGGTGCTGGGCGACATGGAAACCGGAATTGTGATGGGCGCGACGCTGGAGTTGGCGTTTATCGGTTCCTTTTCGGTGGGCGCGTCGCTGCCGCCGGATGTGGTCACTGGCGGTATTTTAGGTGTGGCCTTTGCGATTAATTCCGGCGCTGGGGCGGAAACCGCGCTGTTATTAGGTTTGCCTATCGCGACACTGGCGTTAATTGTGAAAAATATCTATAACGGAATGTTTATTCCGTTGCTCTGTCATAAAGCCGATGCTTACGCTGAGATGGGGGATACCCGGGGCATTGAGCGTATGCATTTAATCTCCGGCATTGGGCTGTCGCTGACGCTGGGGATTATCGTCACGGTCTCTTATTTAGCGGGCGTGAATATGGTTAAAGGTTTTCTGGATGCCATTCCAGAATTTATTAAACATGGATTAAGCGTTGCCACCGGTATTATTCCCGCGCTGGGTTTTGCCATGCTGGCGCGCTTATTAATTAATAAAAAGGTCGCCCCCTATTTTTTCCTCGGTTTTGTTTTAATGGCGTATTTAAAAATTCCGGTGACGGGTATTGCGATTCTCGGCGCGATCGTCGCCGTCGTGATGGTCAATATGCCGAAATTTGCGGCCTCGCAACCGGCACCTGCGCAAGGAGCGTCTCATGACGATGAAGATGATTTCTGATAAAGACCGCCAGCAGGCGGAAACCACTGGTCTGGTCACCGCGCGTGATTTACGCCGCGTCTTCTGGCGGTCATTCCAGATGGAGTTTTCCTGGAACTATGAACGACAAATGAACCTGGCGTTCGTCTATACGCTCATTCCGGTATTAAAGAAACTGTATAGCCGAAAAGAAGATCTTGCCGAAGCGCTCAAACGCCATCTGGCTTTCTTTAATACCACGCCGCACATTGTGACGTTGATCCTCGGTATTACCGTGGCGATGGAGGAGAAAAATAGCCAGCAGAAAGAGATGGACGCCAGTTCTATCGATAACGTCAAAGCGTCGTTAATGGGGCCGCTGGCGGGTATTGGCGACTCTTTTTTCTGGGGAACATTGCGTCTTATCGCCACTGGCATCGGTACCAGTCTGGCGCTGAAAGGCAATATTCTGGGGCCGATTTTATTTCTGCTGGTGTTTAACGTACCGCATATTCTGGCCCGCTGGTTCTTTACCCGCTGGGGCTATGTGCTGGGAACCGGCGTACTGCAACGTATTCAGCAAAGCGGAATGATGGAAAGCCTAACCTATGGCGCCTCGATTATCGGTCTGATGGTGGTTGGCGCGATGACGGCCTCCATGATTGATATCACCATTCCCATTACGTTTGGTACGGGAGAAGCGAAAACCCATGTTCAGGACATTATTAACGACATCATGCCTTGTCTGCTGCCGTTAATTAGCTTCGCCATTGTGTACTGGCTGTTAGGGAAAAAAGTGAAACCGTTAACCATCATTGGCGGTATTGCGCTGGTGGGAATTTTCGGTTCCTGGATAGGGTTATTTTAAGAGGGATACACAATGTCACCAACCATGCTGACCTATATTAACGAAGAGTCTGACGTCCTGGCGAATATTATTCGCCGCCATCGCCAGTCGCTGGAAGAAGTATCGCGGTTCGCCAGCCAAAAAACGTTACGGCGAATCCTGATATTAGCCACCGGATCGTCGTTGAATGCCGCCTTTTGCGCCCGTTATTTCTTTGAGCGCTGCGGTATCTCTATTGATATTAAAGAGCCGTACACCTTTAGCCAGTATGAGAATAGCGATCCGCAAGCCGATATGGTTATTGCTATTTCCCAGAGCGGGAAAAGCGCTTCTACCCTGGAGGCGATGCGTAAAGTTCAGGCGCAGGGACGTCCGGTATTCGCTCTGACCGCCGATCCGCAAAGCCCTCTTGGCAAGGCCAGTGATTTTCCACTGGATATTCTGACCGGGATTGAGTCCGTCGGCTTTGTTACCCGTGGATTTAGCGCGACGGTACTGAATCTGTTGCTTATCGCGTTGTTAATTGCCCGTCAGCAGCAGCGACTGACGGAATCGCAGGTCGAGGAGTATGTGGCGCAGCTTCAACGCATCGCGGCAACCCTGCCGTTGGTTATCGTGCGTACGGAAGCGTTTATTCACCAGCACCAGGCCGTTTTACGAAACGGGACGCGTTTTGTGGCGACAGGCTACGGCGCGCTGGTTGGGGTGGCAAAAGAGTTGGAAACTAAATTTACCGAGACGGTACGTGTTCCATCAAGCGGGTTTGAGCTGGAAGCCTATATGCACGGCCCGTATCTGGAAGCCAATGCGGAACACGTGATGTTCTTCTTTGAGGACCGGCCCGACGCGCGCTCCAGGGCGCTACGGGAGTATATGACGCCTGCGGTCGCCAAAACCTTTACTCTCACGCTGGCGAAGGCGGCGCAGGATGGCCAGACGCTTGCGCTGGATGTAGCGGTTGATCACCATTTCTCGCCATTGCTGTTGATTGTGCCGGTACAACTCATGGCGTTTCATATCGCCTCACTGAAAGGCATCGACCTTTCGGTACGCATTTTTGACGATTTCGATCGCGTTTTAAAAAGTAAAATCTGAACAATCAGGAGAAAAATATGTTGGGTTTTAATCAGGACGAGTACCTGACGAGTGCTCGTGAGATCATCGCTGCGCGCCAGAAGGCAGAACAGGTTGCTGACGAGATTTATCAGGCCGGGTTCAGTTCTTTATTTTTCGCCTCTGTTGGCGGTTCACTGGCGCCAATGATGGCAATTAATGAATTTGCCAAAGAATTAACAACGTTGCCGGTTTATGTTGAGCAGGCGGCAGAATTAATTCATAAAGGAAATAAGCGGCTGAATAAAGACTCTGTGGTTATTACGCTGTCTAAATCCGGCGATACCAAAGAATCGGTGGCGATCGCCGAGTGGTGTAAAGCGCAGGGAATACGCGTAGTCGCTATTACCAAAAATGCGGACTCTCCGCTGGCGCAGGCGGCGACATGGCATATTCCGATGCGTCACAAAAATGGCGTGGAATATGAATATATGCTGCTGTACTGGCTGTTTTTCCGCGTGCTGTCGCGCAATAACGAATTCGCCAGTTACGATCGCTTCGCCAGCCAACTGGAAATTCTGCCAGCGAATCTGTTGAAAGCGAAACACAAATTTGATCCGCAGGCCGATGCTATCGCCAGCCGTTATCATAACAGCGATTATATGATGTGGGTCGGCGGCGCGGAGATGTGGGGCGAGGTCTATCTGTTCTCCATGTGTATCCTGGAAGAGATGCAGTGGAAGCGCACGCGCCCCGTCAGCTCTGCGGAATTTTTCCACGGCGCTCTGGAGCTGCTGGAAAAAGAGGTGCCGTTATTTCTGGTCAAAGGCGAGGGTAAATGCCGCGAGCTGGACGAGCGTGTGGAACGCTTCGCCAGTAAGATTACCGATAACCTGGTGGTGATTGATCCGAAAGCGTATGCGCTGGACGGCATTGATGATGAGTTCCGCTGGATCATGGCGCCGTGTGTTGTTTCTACATTGTTAGTTGATCGGCTGGCGGCGCACTTTGAGAAGTATACCGGCCACAGTCTGGATATTCGTCGTTACTACCGTCAGTTCGATTATTAACAGAAAGGGGCGTGTAATATATACAGTGCCTGATGGCGCTTCGCTTATCAGGCCTGTGCGCCAGTTTATTGATAAAGATGATGTGTAGGCCGGGTAAGGCGCAGCCGCCACCCGGCATATATGACATTCTCTTTTAACTTTCAACATTCACCACTTTGATCTCCACCATGCCAATCCCCAATTTGCGCGGCGAATGGCCCAAAATATTACCTTCGTTGGTGGAGACGGGAGCGGGCGGCGCAATGACTAGGGTATTCGCATCCGTCGGGTTGTTGAAATGCAGCGTGATAGTGGACACATCGTGACCCAGCACCAGCGTCTGTTCTTCGTTGCCGACGCGTACCGGGATCGGGCGCTCTGCGTTATCGCCGAAGGCTTTGGCGGTGATCACCAGATCAAACTTTTTCGGCAGCGGCGCTTTATATTCGATTTTAACCTCATCGCCCAACTGCGCATTTGACCAGCGCCCCCAGGACTCCGGCCGGGAAATGCCGCTAAACTGCTTCACCTCCTCCGGCGCGCCCGCGACATTAAAGATAAAGCTATCGGCTTTATAACGAATATCGTTATCGACAATCTTTAAGGTATCGACGTTGCCTTTGTAGCGCTCCATATCGATCATCGTGTCTTTAAACGCCGTCTTACCCTGCCACTGCGCTTTATCGACATGCTGTACGGTTTGCTGCCCGCCAAGCTGCCCCTGCGAGACGCACCAGTCGGTGGAGAGCGCCAGCGCCGGCGCCCATAGCTGCGCCATTTTGTAGCAGCGATCGATCCAAACGAAATTATCGCGCGGGGCGAAGTCGGCCAACTGGAACCGCAGCGGAGCGGAGTATTCACTTTCCGGTAACGGCTCGACGCGCTTATCCGATACGCGCAGTAGTAACGGCAGGCGGAAGTGGCTCCCGGAAAACGCGATCATGTTTTTGTCCCGATCGACGGTAAAATCTTTTATCTCTTTCGGGAAATTCCACAGGCGAATGATATCCGGCTTCATCGCCAGCACTTTCTCTTTTACATTCAGGAACACTTCCGACAGCGACTGCCCGGAAAGGCTGCTACGTCCCAGACCGATAAAATTATCGCCGCCGAGAATATCCAGCACCGTTGCGCCGTTGTCCATCGTGTTGCGTTTGACCGCCAGCGTCTCCTGCTGTGGTTTATCGCCGCGCAGAATGAAAAACAGATTGTTGCGATCTTGCTTATTCAGGTATTTCCAGGCCGTATTGTTCATCGCCAGATGGTCGGAAGAGACGACGATAACGGTATCTTTAAACCACGGTGACGCTTTGATTTTGTTGATAAACTCGGCGATGTTTTCCTGGCTGCAACTTACGGCGCTAAAGGACTGGTTGGGCTTGCCGTCGTAATCGTAGCGTTTGCGGTTGCAGGTGCGTGAGATAAACCCGTCCGGGTGGTGAGTATCTACGGTCAGCGTAAACAGCGAAAACCGCTGGCCTGAGCGGGAAAGCGCTTCAAATTTCTTCCATGCCTCATCGAGCACCGTATCGTCGTAGAAGCCCCAGTCGTTACGATAAGACGGGTCCGCCACCACCGTTTTTAGCTCTTCAGCGCCGTACAGATGATCAAATCCGTGTGATTTCAGGAACACGTCTTTCCCGGCAAAACGCAGGTTAGCGCCCTGCACGAAATAGTTCTGGTAGCCGGAGTTTTTCAGAATATCGCCGAGGCAGATATTCTGCGGGAAGAAGCTGGAAACCGACGCTGAGGCATTGCCCTCAAACGGCGCAAACAGCGGAATACCACACTGGGAAGCCACCATCCCGGCGATGGTGTAATCCGTTCCCGGCAGTTGCATGGTATGGCTGAAATCCAGCCCCTCATTTTTCAGCGCGCCCAACTCTGGCGTGAGATTGGGGAACGCGTCATTATCAAAATAGGTCCGTTCCAGGCTCTCGCCGTAGATATAGACCAGATTGAGCTTCGGATTAGGAATGGTTTTTGCTGGTTCTTTATAATAAACGGCAAAATCCGGATCGCCATCGCGCATTTGTGATTTTACCAGTTCGGTAATCTGGCGAAACGCCGGGCTGGCGTCGACCGAACCCAACGCCAGCAGTAACGCCAGCAGGCTGTAACCGACATGATGAGGATGGTGACGGCGGCGGCGTAGTACCCATCCCAGCGCGCCGAATACCGCCACTAATGCCAGGGCAATGCCGATTCCCGGCAGAATATATTTGCCGACTCCCGCTCCCGTCAGACTATTCGTGAGCGTATAAAGCACTGCGTCGTTGATCCCGTCGCCGGTAAAATAGTCGCTGGCATACAGGGTAATATTCAGAATGACAAAAAGTCCCAGCACCGTGAGAGTGGCGGCAAACCACCAGGTGTTACGGCCCGCCTTCCAGGCATATATCAGCACAGAGGCGAGAAACAGAGCGACAGAGAGCAACTCGGACAACTGACGATCCTCAATAAACCAAGCTTATCGCTGGCAGGAAAAAATTTCTAACAATGTAATAGCGATGTCACATTGCTGCAATTCTAATAACTTTACACGGCGCTGTTATTTAGAATGAGTTTAGAAAGTTGGTTTTTTGATCGGCATCACTTCCTGCCATAGCGGTTAATAACAGGAAAAGACGAAGAGAAAAATCGGGTTAATGCCGTGTTGGCGGGTAAAGGGCCAAAACACGGCTTTTATCAGGGCGTCCCGGCGTGGCGCACGGTCAGAAAAACGCAGTCAGGAGAGGAAATTCAGCCCTTGCTGCAACACCAGATCGCAAGCTTTGGTTTTCACCTTTTCCGCCAGCGGCGTACTGCCGATATTATTGAGGTTCAACTGCTGGCCGTCCTTCGTCTTGAGCAACCCTTGCAGGCCGTTCAGGTAGTTAGTGTCCTGCTCCTGCTGTGTGGTATCCAACCCCAACTTGTTCAGAATCTGATTTTTAACGTTTTCCACGTTGGTAGCGGACGCCAGTTTCTGTTTGGCGCAGTACTGCAAAATACCGGCGGCATTATTCATATTATCGGCGCTGAGCGACTGGGCACCTCTGCTGAGCAGACCGGTTAGCGCAGAAAGCGACATCCCGCCCTGTTGTGCGTTCGCGCCCTGAGCGCTTAACTGACTGGCGGCAATACCGCTGGTGGAAATCAGTACGCTGGCGATCGCCGCGCAGCACAGAACATGTTTCGCTGTATTCATGGTAATCACCTGTGTTATGCCAGTCAGGCGTCGTATCGCCCTGGCGCACGTTGCAATTTAATACTCTTTACCCGTCACCCGGCTGCGGTAACTGTCCCAGGTAAAATTAACCCATAAACTGTTGCCGAGACGCATACGGTCCATGACGCGTTCGCCAAGCATTTTCGTCATCTCTTCCATATTGCTGTTCGTCAACATGCCGGTGGGGCGTTTTGACGAGGAACGACGATCGACAATTTGATTGATGATCACTTTTTCATAGCGAGATTCGGTCTGCACGCCGATCTCGTCGATCACCAACAGATCAACGTTACTCAGATCGTTAAGCAACTGCTCTTCGCTGGTTTCCCGATTGCTGAACGTGTCTTTCATCGCTGACATAATATCCGCTACGGTGATAATCAGTACCGACTTTCCGCGCAGCAGCAGCTCGTTACAAATAGCCGCGGCGAGATGGTTTTTACCGGTTCCCGGCTTGCCGGAAAAGACAAAGCTGGCGATATTGCCGTCAAACTCATCAACGTACTGTCGGGCTTTGCTTAACGCGTTCATTTGTCCGTCGCACTCAACCCGATAGTTATCAAACGAGCAGTTCTGATGCAGCGGTCGAATGCCGGAACGGTTAAAGGTGCGCTGCATTTTCATCGCCCGGTTTTCCCGCGCCAGCGCTGCCGCCCGGAGCTCGCCCTGCTCTTTCTGCCAGGCCAGCAGTTCTTCGCCCGTTTTAAACGCCGGCGTAATATGCGCAGGCATCATTTTTTGTAGACGCTGCATCAGGTCGCCAACATTTTTCATCGTTACCCCCTAAAACCTGGTGGAATATGATTGTCAGGTTCGCTGACGCTATTGATGTCGCGCTGCGGCATTCCGCCATTGCTGGAACGGCTGATTTGCACGCTGCGCGCCAGCTTTTGCTGCCACTGGATATGGTGAAAAACCTTACCTTCCGCCTGCCAGTAGGCGATAAACGCCGCCAGCTCTTCTGCGGTGACCGGCTCCCGAAGCGCCACGCCCCAAAGGGCAGCCTGACGCTGAAAATCCGCATCCGGTTGCCAGGCGGGATACATGGCGAATTTTCCGCAGGGAATCGCAACGGGGGCGGCTTCGGGTTCTTCGTAAAATTGCGCGTCTAACGCCACATCGCTTCCCGGACGTGATAACTTTTCTTCAAGCGCCAGCAGTTCAGCCATGCGTGCAGGCGTCACGGCATAAAAGGCAGGCGCATTATTAGCGAATACCGCCACTGCGCCGCCCGTTGACTTCGCCAGCACAGCATGATGATCGTGTAAAAGGACGTCAATACCGATGACGTCCGACGTTAAAATTCTGGAAGACATAATGTTTCTCAATATGGAACAACAACCGAGAAGGGCGACTGTTTTTATAGTACCACACAGACCTGTAAGAACAGCAGGAGGCGTTCCACCAATCACACGCGGGGGCGTTTGCGGTACAGCCATAATCCCGGTACAGAGAGGCCAATTGAGAGTGCGCCAACAATGGAAGAGGCTTTCAGAAAATTGGTCAGCAGCGTGATCATCATCGGTTCGCTATAGCCCAGATGGCTAATTTTTACTGCGGAAATCATCGCGGTATAGGCGGAAATCCCCGGAAACATCGGAATCACGGCCGCGACGGTAAACACTTTAGGGTGAGCGAGATACCAGCGTGACCACTGAATACCAATACTGCCGACCAGCAGCGAAGCCATAAACGTCGACCATTCGATATTAAAGCCAGCGCTCATCATCAGCATACGCGAGCCATGACCCAGCGCCCCCAGTAGCGCGCACCACGGAAGCGCCCGGTGGGGAACATTAAAGACCATCGCAAACCCGACGGCGGGGATCGCAGACAAGATCATGTCCTGCATTAGCGCCAGTAAAAAGTCGATTATACCCATCCTCGTAGCCCCCATACTGTCATTGACATCACTACGCCCACACAGGTGGCCAGTGTCAACAGGCTGGCGATAGCCCAGCGCGCCAGCCCGGTATTAATATGTCCTTTAAACATATCTGCGACGGAATTAATCAGCGGAAAGCCCGGCACCAGTAGCAGTACGCTCGCCGCCATGGCGATAGTGGGCGTCTGGCTAAAGGCGGGAAGGGTGAGCATCAGCCCGGAAATCGTGGTAGCGACAAAGGCGGTAATGCAAAAATTGATCTGCGGATGTAAATGCCGCTGCGCCAGCATCTGGCGAATATACATGGCTATCATACTGGCGAAAAAGGTGATAACCGCGCCATCCCAGCCGCCATTATTCAGCTTACAAAAGCAGGAGCAGGAAAGACCGACCATAAACGCCACCAGCCAGCGCGGATAACGCAGCGGGCGGAGCTGGCTAAAGCGTTTTTCCACGCCTTTGTAATCCAGCAGACGATGTTCCGCGAGGATAACGATATGCTGAACCTCCGTGACGACGTGCATATTAATGCCGCGATCCTGGTTTTTACGTGTCGATGTCAGACATTGTCCGTCTTTAATGGTCGTCAGGACAATGGCGTTAGAGGAGATCGCGCTTTCGACGCTATCCATACCGAGCGCCAAACCGAGGCGGGTGGAAAGCTCATCAACCAGTGCGCTTTCCGCCCCGTGCTGCAATAAAAACAGCCCGCATTGAATACATAACCGTGTTACTGCTCGTTGAATTGATTGCTCTTCTTGCATGACTCGTCCTGTCCAAAAAGACATTCTATGCGCCGCCACTATGACAGAGGCTTCCTTTTTAACACGAAGCGCAGGCATGATGGCGTTGGTTAAGATCAATTTCTTGTTGATAAAAACGTCAGCCGCCAGACGCAACGCATAAGCTTCTTGAGACGTGCGCTTCGTCACAGGCAGGATATCCTTATGGGCGACGGTTCTCGTATGTCCGTTTCCAGAATAGAGGCATTATGCCAGCCTGGCCGCTCATTTTTGAATCAATGATGTGGTGAATTTTATCAACGATATGCATTAATGGTTTAACCACAATGGCGTGAGCAGCGGGCGTAAAATTAGGCATGACTTAGTGTAATTCGCAGATATTACATGGGTTTTATGGATTGTAGACAGTATTGTTGGGCTTTTGTTTTAGGACTTAGCAATATGAATAAAGAGCGAACTCATATTTTAAATTTATTAATATGATGAGTTTTCGTTAGAATTACTAATGTGCAAATTTAGTTAATTTAATTGTCTTGCTTCTGGTTTTATGAGTAACTATGCGATAGTGATTTCATGTTTTTGTGTTATGTGGATTGTAGCGCAATCAATGTTAGATATTTAAAAATAAAACAAGGATAATTAATCCACTCGGCCTATATTTCTTTGCGCTCATTGTTAATAGTGTTTTTATTAATGGGGCAATGAAAGGGGGCGGCGTGGGTGCGGAGGAATTATGCTGCCAGGATGCTGCAAAAATGGACTTATTATCAGTAAAACCCCCCTTATACAGGAAGGCCTTAAAGGGGCTATAACAGGTAATTTCCCCGATTATAAACTGGCGTATTGCCGTACGATAGAAGAGCTAACGCTGCTACAGCTACGCCGAAGTAATTTAGTTATTGCTGATTTAGCAGTTAACAATGCCTCTCCCCGCGCTATCTGCGAATATTTTTATAGCTTACTCTCGCAATATCGCGACATACATTGGGTATTTCTGGTTCCTAAATCCTGCTATCCACATGCAGTTGATCTCCTGATGGGCCCCGTCAGCACCTTGCTTTCAGACGAAGAGCCAATCGAGAATCTTATTAGCGTTATCCATGCGGGAAACGCTCGCTCAGAAAGAATAAGCAAAACATTATTATCGCCTCAGGTACCGTCTGAAATTCAGCAGTCCCACGACAGGCCGATTGTCCTTACGCTGTCTGAACGAAAAGTATTACGCCTTTTAGGAAAAGGGTGGGGCATTAACCAAATTGCGGCGTTACTTAAAAAAAGTAATAAAACAATTAGCGCCCAAAAAAATAGCGCCATGCGACGCTTATCAATACACAGTAATGCAGAGATGTATGCATGGATAAACAGTTCTCAGGGAGCCAGAGAATTGAACCTACCTTCGGTATATGGAGAAACCATGGAATGGAAAACAGAATCAGCAAGAGAAATGTTGCGCTCGTAGAAAAATGCGTGATGAGCACCATTGGTATTAAAGGGCTATTTGATGCAATGCCGGATTGCCGACATACGCTTCATATTTTTTCAAAACCATCCACGTTTTATAAGGCTGCGCTAAAGACGCCGTTTTCTGCCGTTATTTTTTCTCTTTCTGCGTTAAGAACTGAACGCCGGACAGGATTATCCAGTCTGACGGAATTGGCGATAAATTATCCCCATATGCGGCGTCTGGTGATTGCCGATGATGATGCTGAAGCCCGCTTAATCAGCGCGCTATCCCCGCTGCCGCTGGATGGGGTCATCAGCAAAGCGTCGCCGTTGGATGTTTTACAGGATGCCTTATTTACATCGCTTAATAGCGCCCGGCGGACAACGGAGCGTACAGACAATCTTTGGGAGCTTCACCAGAATTGTATGCTTAGTCCAACCGAGCGGGAGATTCTGCGTTTCATGTCGAACGGCTACTCAATGCCGCAAATTGCCGTCCAGTTAGAACGTAACATTAAGACTATCCGGGCGCATAAGTTTAATGTGATGTCCAAGCTGGGCGTGAGTTCTGATGCCGGGTTACTCGATGCGGCGGATATTCTGTTATATCTGCGCGCCGGAGATGCTACCGCGCTCCAGCATCGGGTATAGCCCGCGCCGGATGCGCCGTGCTTGTTCGGGGAATCCGGGGGCCAGGCACGTTATTGGCACACGTCTACCCAGGTCGCCGATGTCAGTTCAGCCATTCTTTCCGGCGTGATGCGTACCGCGCTGTGCGTGGCGCCTGCGGCAGGCAATACTTCGTTATACCCCTTCAGAGAGATGTCGCAATAAACGGGCAGCGGGTGCTCCAGCCCGAAAGGACATACGCCGCCGACAGGATGTCCGGTTGCATTGACCACTTCATCGCTGCTCAACATACGGGCTTTTGCGCCGAAAGTGGTTTTAAGCTTCTTATTATCCAGGCGGGCATCGCCTTTCGCGACCACCAGGATAATGGTGTCTTTTACTTTAAGCGAGAGCGTTTTAGCTATCTGCCCTGGCTCTACGTTGTGCGCTTTGGCTGCCAGCTCGACAGTCGCTGTACTTTGATTTAATTCGATAATTTCAATATCGGGAGCATGATCGGCCAGAAATTGCCGTACAGATTGCAGACTCATTCTTCTCTCCTGAGACCTTACTAATAGCCACGGTAGACCCAAAAATGGCAAAACGTAATTTGGCATACGGAGAGCGCCGCTGTAAATATAATAATGTGACAGGCCAGCAGCAGTAAGCCGTGACGATAACTGAAGGCAACGTAACGCGGTTTACTTTAGCGTGCAGTCGCCGCACTGTTGTACGTCAGGTAAGCGGTAACGTTGGCAGCAGGTTCTGCGAACCAGAAGACCGTCGCGCATTACGACGGTCCGCCACAGCGGGTTATCCTGACCGTCGGATAGCTGCTTTTCAAAAAAACAGCGCTGGCGTAGCGTTGCCAGTAGGGCTTCGCCAAGCAGCGGTTTCATCTCAGTCAGATACCAGTTGATTAAATAACCGGTATTGCTCCAGATAAGTTTCGCGTTGATGTCGCCAGTCGCCTCCAGCGCCTGAATGACCGGCTGTAGTGCGGAGACTATTAGCGTTTCCATTCGTTCTTCCGGGGAACGCTCCGTTGCCAGGTTATCCTGATGCACATCAAGCCAGAAACACGCGGCGCGCCCGGTTTCATGAAATTCAACGTGAATATGTTCTGCCGAGACATTGATAGCGCGCGCTTGCGTCAGTAATGCCAGCATCAGCGGCGGCGTCATCAGCCCGATATACCATTGCGCCCATAGGGAGAGTAACGGCTTATTTTCACGTGGCAGGCCTGGCGTGTGCCGATAGATGTGATCGGAATAGGCGGCCAGCAATGAACGAAACGTCGCGGGGCGCGTCCACTGGGCAAGAGTCATCGCCGCTGGCGGCGGCGTTTCATCCAGCCGGATGAAGTCCAACAGGTGCTTACGGGTAGAGGCGATCGTCTCGCGTACTGCGTCCGCCAGCGAGGCGTCTTCCGGCTGGGGAGCGGCTCGCCAGATAATATCGTCAGCAATCGGTGCGGAACGGTAGGCCATAGCGCAGTTTAATGATGTTAATCTAAATGATAATGATTGCTAATCCTATCGATAGCGATAAACGATGGCAAGCGGTTTATGGTTAACGCTGTTGGCGTAGCACGATTACGCCAACAGGATTCATAGGGCGCGCATGTCGTCGCTGACCAGAATGTGGTTACGTCCAAGATGCTTGGCTTCATAGAGCGCTTTATCCGCTTTTTCGATAGCGTCTCCGATATTGCGATCCGTCAGGGGCGCAATGCCGATACTGACAGTGACATTGGTGGCGACGCTTTCGTTAAACATATGCGGGATTTTAAGATCGTATACTTCCTGTCGGATACGTTCTGCGGTAGCGCGGGCTTGCTGTGGTTCGGCGGTGGTCAGCAACACCAGAAATTCTTCCCCGCCAAAACGGCAGACGACATCGCGCGATCGCACGGCGTCCCGAATTGCCGCTGAGACGCGAATTAACGCCTGATCGCCCATCATATGACCGTAGTGATCGTTATACGCTTTGAAATGATCGATATCCAATAGCAGGACGTAGTGTTCATGGCTGCCCGGCGCCTGTAACGTATCCAGCCGATTTTGCAGGCCACGGCGGTTATATAAGCCGGTTAATGGATCAAGCATACTCAGGCCATTGAGGGTTTCCCGCTCGGCCAGCAGCTTAAACATGAGCTGTTGGGCAAAATTATCGTAGCGTTTCTGGATAACATGTTGAATAGCGATTCCCACCATTGGCAGGGCCAGCAAATAGAGAATTCGCAAACCTTGTTCATTACCGTTCAGCCACAGGCAGACCGCGACTGGCGGTAGCGAATAGAGCGTAAACGCGACGATATTCGCGGCAAAGGCTATCGAGCCGATAAACAGAACGCTAAGCAGGGAAATCAGTAAAAAAGAGAAATCATAATGGCCTAACGCCGGATACTTTAGCGCAATATGCGCCGCCCATATTCCCCCAAAGAGTAGGGAGATAAAGGGGAGATTAATTCTTTTTTGTCCATATTTCCCATGCCATATCAACAGTAATACGCTCAGGACCACTATCCCGATCATTGGCGTGCAAAATACATTGATCTGATAAAGGGGGAAAACGAGAGTAAATAGCGCCGACACGGCGTTGAGAAACAAGAAAAGACGTAAAGAAAACTGATACTTCTTAATACGAAGCGACCGCCAGGATGGTGTTGTCATGGGTAATTGTCGTTATTTATCGGTGATATACACGGAATCGGGCGCCAACATGAAAATAACGTATGAGAAAAGGTCGCCTAAAGCGAGGTGTTGTTGTTTTTACGTTAACAGTCGGACAATTTATCACCTTACTGAATACGTGTCATCAACCGTTAAGTAAAACTCATCTCTTTAGCTTTCTCCCTGGCTGACAAATGAGAAAATATATCATATGATATTGGTTATCATTATCAATTCCAGAGGTGAAACCATGTTGCAGCGGACGTTAGGCAGCGGATGGGGCGTATTATTGCCTGGAGTGATTATCGTTGGACTGGCGTTTATCGGCCTGTCAGCTGATGCGCTGAAGCTGTTGATTGTATCAGGATTGCTACTGTCTGCGCTGATGTTGTATCACAAACAATTACGGCATTTTGTACTGCTGCCATCGTGTATAGCGCTTATTGGCGGCATGATGTTGGCAATGATGAACTGGAATCAGGGATGAAAATGAAGAGACAAAGGAAGGATAAGATAATTGGTGCGAGGGGGGGGACTTGAACCCCCACGTCCGTAAGGACACTAACACCTGAAGCTAGCGCGTCTACCAATTCCGCCACCTTCGCACAGTTATCTTACTTTTTGATATCGCCTCGTTGGTGCGAGGGGGGGGACTTGAACCCCCACGTCCGTAAGAACACTAACACCTGAAGCTAGCGCGTCTACCAATTCCGCCACCTTCGCCCAGTGCGAGCAATATCAACGTGGTTTTGGTGCGAGGGGGGGGACTTGAACCCCCACGTCCGTAAGGACACTAACACCTGAAGCTAGCGCGTCTACCAATTCCGCCACCTTCGCATACCATCGATTCTTGAAAAGAATCACTACCACGGAGGCGCATTCTAGTGGTTTTCAGCTATTCGTCAATAGTTAATTGCATGGGATAGATTGATTGCTGCAAAAATGGGCGCGAGACGTAGGTTGGATAAGACGCTTTGCGTCGCCATCCGGCACATGCAACCAGATGGCGCTGCGCTTATCAGGCCAACTATTTCTTCGCCTGACGGGTCATCACGGTACGATAAACCTTAAAGCGCCCGGTTTGCGCGATGACTTCATGGAAGCCAAAAGTCTCATCCAGAATCTTAGGATAGGGCAGAAAGGCGTTCGCCACGATGCGTAACTCCCCGCCGCTGTTGAGATGACGTACCGCGCCGCGAATGAGCGTTTGCGCCGCATCGAGGCTGGTTTGCATTCCGTCGTGGAACGGCGGGTTGGAGATGATCATGTCAAAACGTCCTTTGACTTCCGAAAAGACGTTGCTGGCGAATACCTCGCCTTCAAGACCATTAGCGGCAAGCGTAGCGCGGCTGGCTTCCACCGCCGGAGCGCTGACGTCACACAGCGTCAGGCGCACTTTCGGCGAATGGCTGGCCAGCGCGGCGGAAAGCACGCCAGCGCCGCAGCCGACATCCAGCACTTTACCTTTGGTGTGCGGCGTCAGCGTAGACAGCAGCAGTTGGCTACCAACATCCAGTCCGTCGCGGCTGAATACGCCCGGCAATGTTTTGATGGTCAGCCCGTCGATGTTGTACTCGGCCCACCAGGATTCGAGACTAAACTGCGGCTGCTTTTCCAGACGACCATGGTAAAGGCCGCAACGTCGCGCGCTATCTACTTTGTTCAGCGGCGCATAGTCCGCCAGCATCTGTTCGGCGCTACGCACGCCGCTGCGGTTTTCCCCCACGACGAAAACATCGCTGCCCGACGGCATCAGCGACAAAATATTCATCAACTGGAACTGCGCTTCGGGTTTATTTTTCGGCCAGTAGTAGATCAGCGTATCGCAGTCGGCGACATCGCTGGCTTGCGCGACCAGGCTAAAACGGACGTTATCGCCCATCTGGCGGCTTAATACCTGCCAGTGGTGAAACTGTTGCGTATGCGCGCGGCTGGCGGCGCATTCAAAGCGCGCGGGCAGGTCATCCTGCAAATCTCCGGCAAAAAGAATACGGCTTTGTTCGAAATCATCACTGTGGCGCAGCAAGACTTCACTTGCCGGGGTAAAAGCAGACATGGAATGCTCCTTAATTCAGACTGGCGGCGATTATAGTAGTTTGATGGCGCAGATTCGACAGATTTGCTATATTTGCGCCCCTGATTACAGGAGCGTTTCGCTATGACATCCCGACGAGACTGGCAGTTACAGCAACTGGGTATTACGCAGTGGGCGCTGCGACGTCCTGGCGCGCTACAGGGCGAGATTGCGATTTCCCTTCCCGCGCACGTTCGTCTGATCGTGGTTGCAGAGGAATTACCCGCGCTGAACGAGCCGCTAATGCGCGATATCTTACGCGCGTTGACCGTGAGTCCCGATCAGGTTTTACCGCTGACGCCTGAGCGCGTCGCCATGCTGCCGCAGGGCAGCCGTTGTAATAGCTGGCGGTTAGGAACTGACGCGCCGCTCCAACTCGAAGGCGCTCAGGTCACGACGCCGGCGTTTAATGAACTCCGGGCAAACCCGGCGGCACGCGCCGCACTATGGCAACAAATCTGCGAACATGAACACGATTTCTATCCTCAGCACGACCGATCTCCCCGCAGCCTGGCAGATTGAGCAACGCGCTCATGCGTTTCCGTGGAGCGAAAAAACGTTTTTCGGCAACCTGGGTGAACGGTATCTCAACCTTAAGCTGACCGCTGATGATAGAATGGCCGCGTTTGCCATTACACAGGTGGTGCTGGACGAAGCGACGCTGTTCAATATTGCCGTCGATCCGGATTTTCAGCGTCGGGGGCTGGGGCGTATGCTGCTTGAGTATCTGATTGATGAACTGGAAAAACGTGGTGTTGTAACGCTATGGCTGGAGGTACGCGCCTCTAACGCTGCCGCCATCGCGCTGTATGAAAGTCTGGGGTTTAACGAGGCGACGATTCGCCGCAATTACTATCCCACGGCACAAGGGCATGAGGACGCCATCATCATGGCGTTACCGATAAGCATGTAATAAAAGAGGCAAGGTGTAATGATGAAGTGGGACTGGATTTTCTTTGATGCCGATGAAACGCTGTTTACGTTTGATTCTTTTACCGGCTTACAGCGGATGTTCCTTGACTATAGCGTCACCTTTACCGCTGAGGATTTCCAGGATTACCAGGCCGTGAATAAGCCGCTATGGGTGGATTATCAGAACGGCGCGATTACCTCATTACAATTGCAGCACGCGCGCTTTCAAAGTTGGGCTGAACGGCTAAACGTTGCGCCGGGGCTGCTGAATGACGCTTTTATTAGTGCGATGGCGGAGATCTGTTCTCCTTTGCCGGGCGCCGTTTCGCTACTTAATGCGATTCGCGGGCAGGCTAAAATCGGTATTATTACTAATGGTTTTACCGCGCTACAACAAACTCGTCTGGAGCGCACCGGGCTGCGCGAGTATTTCGATCTGCTGGTGATTTCCGAGCAGGTTGGCGTCGCGAAGCCCGATCCGAAAATCTTTAACTACGCCCTGGAGCAGGCAGGGAATCCTGACCGCTCGCGCGTATTAATGGTTGGCGATACCGCGGAATCCGATATTCTTGGCGGCATTAACGCCGGACTGTCGACCTGCTGGCTTAACGCGCATCATCGCGAGCAGCCCGCGGGTATCCATCCAACCTGGACTGTGGCGTCATTAAGCGAACTGGAGCAGCTCCTGTGTAAACACTGATTGCCTCCCCCAGGTTGATGGGTAAAATAGCCGCATTTTTCGTATTCAACATGCGTGGTCAAACGCCGCGCTTACTCAAGAAGATTTGACTATGACGTTGTCTCCTTATTTGCAAGAGGTGGCCAAACGCCGCACTTTTGCCATTATTTCTCACCCGGACGCCGGTAAAACCACCATTACCGAAAAAGTGTTGCTGTTCGGACAGGCGATTCAGACCGCCGGTACGGTAAAAGGCCGTGGCTCCAGCCAACATGCAAAATCTGACTGGATGGAGATGGAAAAACAGCGTGGTATCTCCATCACCACCTCGGTGATGCAGTTCCCGTATCACGACTGTCTGGTGAACCTGCTGGACACCCCGGGGCACGAAGACTTCTCCGAAGATACCTACCGTACCCTGACGGCGGTGGACTGCTGTCTGATGGTGATCGACGCCGCAAAAGGTGTTGAAGACAGGACTCGTAAGCTGATGGAAGTTACCCGTCTGCGCGATACGCCGATCCTGACCTTTATGAACAAACTCGACCGTGACATCCGCGACCCGATGGAGCTGCTGGATGAAGTCGAGAACGAGCTGAAAATCGGCTGCGCGCCGATCACCTGGCCGATTGGCTGCGGCAAGCTGTTTAAGGGCGTTTATCACCTTTATAAAGATGAAACTTATCTGTATCAGACCGGTAAGGGCCACACCATTCAGGAAGTGCGCATCGTTAAAGGGCTGAATAACCCGGATCTGGACGCTGCCGTCGGTGAAGATCTGGCGCAGCAGCTGCGCGACGAGCTGGAACTGGTGCAGGGCGCGTCTAACG
Organism: Salmonella sp. 32070601201500089SM; assembly: GCF_017573605.1. Taxonomy (NCBI): domain Bacteria; kingdom Pseudomonadati; phylum Pseudomonadota; class Gammaproteobacteria; order Enterobacterales; family Enterobacteriaceae; genus Salmonella; species Salmonella sp. 32070601201500089SM. Next base: position 98,704 of record NZ_JAGETK010000012.1, on the reverse strand, counting down.
AGTTTGATGAAGAGCTGTTCCTGGCAGGGGAAATTACCCCGGTATTTTTCGGTACCGCGCTGGGTAACTTTGGCGTTGACCATATGCTGGATGGTTTAGTGGCGTGGGCGCCCGCGCCGATGCCGCGTCAAACCGATACCCGCACAGTGGAAGCCTCGGAAGAGAAGTTCACCGGTTTTGTCTTTAAAATTCAGGCCAATATGGACCCGAAACACCGCGACCGCGTGGCGTTTATGCGCGTGGTTTCCGGTAAGTATGAGAAGGGCATGAAGCTACGCCAGGTCCGTACCGGCAAAGATGTGGTGATTTCCGACGCGTTAACTTTTATGGCGGGCGACCGTTCGCACGTTGAAGAAGCGTACCCGGGCGATATTTTGGGTCTGCATAACCACGGCACCATTCAGATCGGCGATACCTTCACCCAGGGCGAGATGATGAAGTTTACCGGTATCCCGAACTTTGCGCCGGAACTGTTCCGTCGTATTCGCCTGAAAGATCCGCTCAAGCAGAAGCAGCTACTGAAAGGGCTGGTGCAGCTTTCTGAAGAGGGGGCGGTACAGGTATTCCGTCCCATCTCCAACAACGATCTGATTGTCGGCGCCGTGGGCGTTCTGCAGTTTGACGTTGTTGTCGCGCGCCTGAAAAGCGAATACAACGTTGAGGCGATTTATGAATCCGTCAACGTGGCGACGGCGCGCTGGGTGGAAAGCACCGATGCGAAGAAATTCGAAGAGTTTAAGCGTAAGAATGAAACGCAACTGGCGCTGGATGGCGGCGACAACCTCACCTATATCGCCCCAACAATGGTTAACCTGAACCTGACCCAGGAACGTTACCCTGACGTTCAGTTCCGTAAAACGCGCGAACACTGATCCCTTTCCGGGCGCGGCATCCGCCGCGCCTTCGTACTTTCCCTGCCTTTTTAACCGCTTACGGAATGTTCTTAAATCCCGCGTTTTTTCTCCGATCTGCCTGTTTTTTATACGCACCGACAAGCGATTTTAAAATTGTGATCTATATTTAACAAAGTGATGACATAAATGTCGGCTTTAATGCCTGTTCAATGCGTGAATATGAGAGCTTAAAGCTGAGATTTGTTTCAGTCACGATATTAATAACTGAAACGGAAGGGTGGCAGGCGACGCGTCGTTACAAATTCACGAATGTGATGCCAGTCATTGACTTCAGAAACCGGTGAGTTTCACCGCATTCAGCAATGCAACCTCGTGTTGCCTGAGCTCAAATTACGAGCAAACTATACAGGACAAAATCGATGACTATGACAAGACTGAAGATTTCTAAAACTCTGCTGGCCGTAATGTTGACCTCTGCCGTTGCGACAGGTTCTGCCTTTGCAGAAAACGCAACAACGGACAAGGCGCAAAGCGGGACCGAAACCGCAGGGCAAAAAGTCGATAGCTCTATGAATAAAGTCGGTAACTTCATGGATGACAGCGCCATCACTGCGAAAGTAAAAGCTGCGCTGGTAGACCATGACAATATTAAAAGCACCGATATTTCTGTCGAAACCAATCAGAAAGTTGTCACCCTGAGCGGCTTTGTAGAAAGCCAGGCGCAGGCTGAAGCCGCCGTGAAAGTGGCGAAAGGCGTAGAAGGCGTGACCTCCGTTAGCGACAAACTTCACGTTCGCGACAATAAAGATGGTTCCGTGAAAGGTTATGCCGGCGATACGGCCACGACCAGTGAAGTCAAAGCCAAGTTGCTGGCGGACGATCTCGTCCCTTCCCGTAAAGTAAAAGTGGAAACGACCGATGGCGTCGTACAGCTCTCCGGTACCGTTGAAACTCAGGAACAAAGCGACCGCGCTGAAAGCATCGCGAAAGCCGTTGATGGCGTAAAAAGTGTTAAAAACGATCTGAAAGTTCAGTAATTCGTCGTAATTCGTCCTCCCGACGTTTGTCGGGAGGCGTAATGTGCACCACACTAAAAATATCGCGAATGAGTAGCCTGAGCGCTCATATTTAGCGGTCGACATTAACTATGGTAAAGGAGAGGCTTATGTTTCGTTGGGGCATTATATTTCTGGTTATCGCGTTAATTGCCGCCGCATTGGGTTTTGGTGGACTGGCTGGTACGGCTGCCGGCGCGGCGAAAATCGTCTTCGTCGTCGGGATCGTGCTCTTCCTGGTCAGCCTGTTCATGGGCCGTAAACGACCCTAGCAGGCATCTGTAAAGATATATTGCTATCAAGCCAGTCCAGCGGACTGGCTTTTACGGTTTTAGCCGTTAACGTTTTGCGTTACCTTGTCAGCTTGGAAAAAAATGAAAAACAGGAAGGCAGAGGTGGGCCAGCGAATACCGGTTACGCTCGGCAATATTGCGCCGTTATCATTAACACCGTTCCGGCCAGGCCGTATGGCGCTGGTCTGTGAGGGCGGGGGGCAGCGGGGCATCTTTACCGCAGGCGTGCTGGATGAGTTTATGCGTGCGCAGTTTAATCCTTTCCATCTCTACTTCGGCACATCAGCCGGTGCGCAAAATCTCTCGGCGTATCTCTGCAACCAGCCCGGCTACGGGCGCAAAGTTATTATGCGCTATACCACTAGGCGCGAATTTTTTGATCCGCTGCGATTTGTACGCGGAGGAAACCTTATTGACCTCGACTGGCTGGTGGAATCCACCGCCGCCCGAATGCCGCTGCAGATGGATACCGCAGCGCGCCTGTTCGACAGCGGAAAATCCTTTTATATGTGCGCCTGCCGGGGGGATGATTACACGCCGGGCTATTTCTCGCCGACAAAACAAAACTGGCTTGATATCATTCGCGCCTCCAGCGCCATACCGGGTTTCTACCGTACCGGCGTTACGTTAGAGGGCATCAACTATCTGGACGGTGGCATTAGCGACGCCATTCCGGTTCAGGAGGCGGCAAAGCGGGGGGCGAAAACCATTGTGGTGATCCGTACCGTACCCTCGCAAATGTATTACACGCCGCAGTGGTTTAAGCGTATGGAGCGCTGGCTGGGAGAGAGCAGTCTACAGCCGTTGGTCAACCTGGTGCAGCATCATGAAACGTCCTACAGCGCGATCCAACAATTTATTGAAAAGCCGCCGGGTAAGCTGCGGATCATTGAAATTTATCCGCCGAAACCGCTGCACAGCATGGCGCTGGGCAGCCGTATCCCGGCGCTGCGTGAGGATTACAAAACCGGGCGATTATGCGGGCGTTATTTCCTTGCCACCGTTGGTAAATTGCTCACCGCAACGCCGCCTCTCTTGCGCCATACGTCGCGGATTGCCGTGCCGGAAACGGTGGTCGTGCCTCCGGCGCCGGTGGCCAATGATACGCATGTGGCGGAGGTCATTAGCGCGCCGCAGGCAAACGACACCACATTTACCGACGAGGATCTGGCGTGAGCTGGCGCTTTATCGATACACACTGCCATTTTGATTTCCCGCCCTTTACGGGCGATGAGCGCGCCAGTATTCAGCGTGCGTGTGAGGCGGGCGTTGAAAAAATCATCGTGCCGGCGACCGAGGCGGCTCACTTTCCCCGCGTGCTGGCGCTGGCGGCGCGTTTCCCGTCGCTTTATGCTGCGCTGGGATTGCACCCCATTGTGATTGAGCGTCATGCCGATGACGATCCTGATAAGCTGCAACAGGCGCTGGCGCAGCAACAGAACGTCGTGGCGGTAGGCGAGATCGGGCTCGATCTTTATCGCGACGACCCGCAGTTCGCCAGGCAAGAGCGATTTTTAGACGCGCAACTGCAACTGGCAAAACGCTACGATCTGCCGGTGATCCTGCACTCGCGGCGCACGCATGACAAACTGGCGATGCACTTAAAGCGCCAGGATCTGCCGCGAACCGGTGTGGTGCATGGTTTTGCCGGCAGTCTGCAGCAGGCCGAACGCTTTGTGCGACTGGGCTATAAAATCGGCGTCGGCGGCACCATCACCTACCCGCGCGCCAGTAAAACCCGTGATGTTATGGCGCGCTTGCCGCTGGACGCGCTGTTGCTGGAGACCGATGCGCCGGATATGCCGCTAAAGGGGTTTCAGGGGCAGCCGAACCGCCCGGAGCAGGCGGCGCGCGTATTTGATGCGCTCTGCGAATTACGTCCGGAGCCCGCAGAGGTGATAGCCGATACGCTGTATCGCAATACCATTACCTTGTTTCGGCTCTGATGGCATCGCAGCCGCCGTCCGGCAGGCGACGCTTACAGATATAGCGCCGGCAAAATCAGCTTCGCCACCCTACGCGCGCGCAATCCGTCAGCCAGCCGTTCCACCTCTTGCGGCGTCGCGCCTGGCCAGGCCTTCGCTTCGCCATAGACGCCATGCGCATGAAAGGCATTCAAACGCACCGGAACCTCGCCCAGCGAAGTAATAAACGCCGCCAGTGAATCAATATGCGCCGCATAGTCCACCTGATTCGGGATAACCAGCAACCGCAGCTCCGCCAGTTTTCCCCGCGCAGCAAGAAAGCGGATACTGTGCTTAATATGCGTGTTATCACGTCCGGTCAGACGGTGATGACACTCGCTCTTCCAAGCTTTCAGATCGAGCATTACGCCGTCGCAAACCGGCAGTAGTTTTTGCCAGCCGGTCTCGCTTAACTGACCATTACTGTCCACCAGACAGGTCAGCCGTTGTAACTGCGGATCGGCTTTGATCGCCGTAAATAGCGCCACAATAAACGGTAATTGCGTGGTCGCCTCTCCGCCGCTGACGGTAATACCTTCAATAAACAGCGATGCTTTACGAATATGACGCAGCACATCGTCAACGCTCATGGTCTGCGCCATTGGCGTTGCCTGCTGTGGGCACATTTTCAGGCAGGTATCGCACTGCTCGCAGACGTCCGACCGCCATACCACTTTCCCGCCATCAACGCTGAGGGCGTGATGCGGACACTGCGATACGCATTCTCCGCAGTCGTTACAGCGTCCCATCGTCCACGGGTTATGGCAATTCTTGCAGCGCAAATTGCAGCCCTGTAAGAATAATGCCAGGCGGCTGCCTGGCCCATCGACGCAGGAAAACGCAATGATCTTACTGACTAAAGCGCATCTGTTGTTCATGGCTGACTACGCGTGGCTGTCGTTCCAGGATGCGGGTATTACGTGCGGCTTCTTCTCCCAGCCTGGTGGTATTCGTACGCGAGCCTTCGGCGCGAAATTTCGCCAGATCCGACAGGCGCACCATATAACCGGTGACGCGCACCAGATCGTTGCCGCTGACATTGGCAGTAAATTCCCGCATCCCGGCTTTGAACGCGCCAAGACAAAGCTGAACCAGCGCCTGCGGATTACGCTTGATGGTTTCGTCCAGCGTCAGAATGTCGCTGATCCCGGCATGGTAAAAGGCATGGTGCGGCGCGACGGTTTGCAAATGGGTGATAGGGGCCGGTTCATCGCCATACGGCAGACGCGCGCCCGGCGTAGTGCCAATATCGGAACTGATGCCAGACTGAGCATGGAGCAGCGCCCGTTGCTTCCAGCCATACTTCACTGGCGTATTTTCGACGAAATCCGCCAGTTGGGCGCTAATACGGTAGCCCAGCTCGTTCGCCGTTTCATTCTTGCCGTAACGGGCGGTCAGGCCCGCGTTTTCGCACAGCAGGTTCACGGCTTCCGCCAGCCCGTACATACCGAACATCGGCGCAAAACGTTCGGGATCGATCAAACCTTCCTGTACAAGAAAGCTATTCTCAAAGAAATGTGACTTTTCATAGAGGAATTCACATCGTGAATTAATGATGGCGATCTGCTGTCGGCAGTAGTGCGGTAGCGTGCGTGAAAAGAAGTCATCGACAGACGTACTGCGTTCTGCCACGGCTTTCAGGTTGAGACGTACCAGCGTACTGCCGCCGCCGCCAAGCGGTAGCGAGTTATAACAACTGACGATGCCATAATGGCCTTTTGTGAAAATTTTATCATTTACAGGGCCGTTGGAAATGTGTGGCTTACTACATTCACAAATGTTTTTGGCGACCTCCAGCAGCAGATCGTCCGGCGTAATTTCCGCATCGTAGATAAACGTCAGGTTAGGCGCCACCTGCTTTATCTCGGCATCAGCGCGCAAAATCGCTCGTGTGACAGGCGTATCGGCAGGGCCAATATTGGCATGCATAAAGGCGTCTGGCAGCGTTCTGTCGAGATAACGCCAGAAACGTTTTATTCGAATATCGATCGCATCTTGTGTTAGAATTCTAACATACGGTTGCAGCAACGCATCAAGCTGGCCGAGATAAACCGGCATGGACGTCACGGAAGGAACGTGATGATACAGAATGGTGAGTAGGGATAACGCATCATCCAGATCTTTCGCGCCTTCCAGTTCCAGCCACTGTGAACCGTTAGCCAGAAATCGGGCGTAATCGGGCAACACGTAGCGCGGTTTGAAGGGGGCGTGCCCCTCAAACATATCGCAAATGACGCCTTCATCCAGCGCCTGGCGGGCATCTTCCGGCAGGGTGGGATAAGGCAGGGCGTTTTCAGCTTCCAGCGCCAGAAAATGGCGTTTTTGTTCAGGCGTGAGCACCGGGCTGGTCACAATTTGCTGGCAACGCTGCTGGAGCGCAGTTTCGCATGAGGCAGGCATCTTCGTTTCCTCTTTATGCCGGGACGATGCGCTATTGTAGAAAATGGCGGCAAACCGACTTTGATCCTGATGCGCTTATCGCTCGAAGAACAGGCGGTGACGGCGGGATAATTTGATTCAGATCTCATTACAGTAATGCAAATTTGTACGTAGTTTTCATTAACTGTGATGTATATCGAAGTGTAATCGCGAGTGAATGTTAGAATATTAACAGACTCGCAAGGTGAAATTTTATACGGCAATGCCGTTGGAGAATGTCATGACTGATTTAAAAGCAAGCAGCCTGCGTGCGCTCAAACTGATGGATCTGACCACTCTGAACGATGACGACACCAATGAAAAAGTGATCGCGTTGTGTCATCAGGCAAAAACCCCGGTCGGGAATACGGCGGCGATTTGCATTTACCCGCGTTTTATCCCGATTGCGCGTAAAACTCTGAAAGAACAAGGTACCCCGGACATCCGCATTGCAACGGTGACTAACTTCCCGCATGGCAATGATGACATCGATATTGCGCTGGCGGAAACCCGTGCGGCGATCGCCTACGGCGCTGACGAAGTGGACGTGGTATTCCCGTACCGCGCGTTGATCGCCGGTAACGAGCAGGTGGGTTTTGATCTGGTAAAAGCCTGTAAAGACGCTTGTGCCGCAGCGAACGTATTGCTGAAAGTGATTATCGAAACCGGCGAGCTGAAAGAAGAGGCGCTGGTTCGTAAAGCTTCTGAAATCTCCATTAAAGCCGGTGCGGATTTCATCAAAACCTCTACCGGTAAAGTGCCGGTAAACGCTACGCCGGAAAGCGCGCGCATCATGATGGAAGTGATCCGCGACATGGGCGTTTCCAAAACCGTTGGCTTCAAACCGGCGGGCGGCGTACGTACGGCGGAAGACGCGCAGAAATTCCTCGCGATTGCAGACGAACTGTTTGGCGCTGACTGGGCAGATTCTCGTCACTACCGCTTTGGCGCATCCAGCCTGCTGGCAAGCCTGCTGAAAGCGCTGGGTCACGGCGACGGTAAGAGCGCCAGCAGCTACTAAGCTCTGATTTGCCGGATGGCGCTGCGCTTTCCGGCCTACAAATCCAGGCCTGTAGGCCGGATAAGGCGTTAGCCGCCATCCGGCGATGTAAGCCTTCTACTCTTTTCCCTCAGGAGGGTACCGTGTTTCTCGCACAAGAAATTATTCGTAAAAAGCGTGATGGTCATGCGTTGAGTGACGAAGAAATTCGTTTCTTTATCAATGGTATTCGTGACAATACTATCTCTGAAGGGCAGATTGCCGCCCTGGCGATGACCATCTTCTTCCACGATATGACCATGCCGGAGCGTGTTTCGCTGACCATGGCGATGCGGGATTCCGGTACTGTCCTTGACTGGAAAAGCCTGAATCTCAATGGCCCGATTGTCGATAAGCATTCGACCGGCGGCGTAGGGGACGTGACGTCTCTGATGTTGGGGCCAATGGTAGCGGCCTGCGGCGGTTATGTGCCGATGATCTCCGGTCGCGGCCTCGGACATACCGGCGGTACGCTCGACAAACTGGAAGCGATCCCGGGCTTCGATATCTTCCCGGACGACAACCGTTTCCGCGAAATTATTCAAGACGTGGGTGTGGCGATTATTGGGCAAACCAGCTCGCTTGCACCGGCGGACAAACGTTTTTACGCCACCCGCGATATTACCGCGACGGTGGACTCTATTCCGCTGATCACCGGCTCCATCCTCGCCAAGAAACTGGCCGAAGGGCTGGATGCGCTGGTAATGGACGTAAAAGTCGGCAGCGGCGCGTTTATGCCAACCTATGAACTTTCTGAAGCCCTTGCTGAAGCGATTGTCGGCGTGGCAAATGGCGCGGGAGTTCGCACTACGGCGTTGTTAACCGATATGAACCAGGTGCTGGCTTCAAGCGCCGGTAACGCGGTGGAAGTGCGTGAAGCCGTGCAGTTCCTGACCGGTGAATACCGCAATCCGCGCTTGTTTGACGTCACTATGGCGCTATGCGTGGAGATGCTGATCTCCGGCCAGCTGGCGAAAGACGACGCCGAAGCGCGTGCGAAATTACAGGCGGTGCTGGATAACGGTAAAGCGGCAGAAGTCTTTGGTCGTATGGTGGCCGCGCAGAAAGGGCCAAGCGATTTCGTTGAGAACTACGATAAATACTTGCCGACCGCCATGTTGAGCAAAGCGGCATATGCTGATACCGAAGGGTTTATCAGCGCAATGGATACGCGTGCGCTGGGGATGGCGGTCGTCTCGATGGGCGGCGGCCGTCGTCAGGCGTCAGATACCATTGATTACAGCGTTGGCTTTACCGACATGGCCCGTCTGGGCGACAGCATCGACGGGCAGCGCCCGCTGGCGGTGATTCATGCCAAAGACGAAGCCAGTTGGCAGGAAGCGGCGAAGGCCGTCAAAGCGGCAATTATCCTTGACGATAAAGCGCCAGCAAGCACACCTTCGGTCTATCGTCGAATTACTGAATAGTTGTATACTGATCTGATCAATTATTTTTGAAGCACTAAGTACGGAGAAGATATGAAACGTGCATTTATTATGGTGCTGGACTCATTCGGCATCGGCGCTACTGAAGACGCGGATCGTTTTGGCGACGTAGGTTCCGACACTCTGGGCCACATCGCAGAAGCTTGCGCCAAAGGCGAAGCTGACAATGGCCGTAAAGGCCCGCTGAATCTGCCTAACCTGACTCGTCTGGGGCTGGTGAAAGCGCATGAAGGCTCTACCGGTAAAATTGCCGCCGGCATGGACGGCAACGCGGACGTTATTGGCGCATACGCATGGGCGCACGAACTGTCCTCCGGCAAAGATACGCCGTCCGGCCACTGGGAAATCGCCGGCGTGCCGGTGCTGTTCGACTGGGGCTATTTCAGCGACCACGAAAACAGCTTCCCGCAGGAACTGCTGGATAAGCTGGTGAAACGCGCCAACCTGCCGGGCTATCTCGGTAACTGCCACTCTTCCGGCACCGTTATTCTGGACCAGCTCGGCGAAGAGCACATGAAAACCGGCAAGCCGATTTTCTACACCTCCGCTGACTCCGTGTTCCAGATTGCCTGCCACGAAGAAACCTTTGGCCTGGATAAACTCTACGAGTTGTGCGAAATCGCCCGTGAAGAGCTGACCGAAGGCGGCTACAACATTGGCCGCGTGATCGCGCGTCCGTTTATCGGCGACAAGGCCGGTAGCTTCCAGCGTACCGGCAACCGTCACGACCTGGCCGTAGAACCGCCAGCGCCGACTGTGCTGCAGAAACTGGTCGATGAAAAACAGGGCCACGTGGTGTCCGTCGGTAAGATTGCCGACATCTACGCCAACTGCGGCATCACTAAGAAAGTGAAAGCGACCGGTCTGGACGCGCTGTTCGACGCGACCCTCAAAGAGATGAAAGAAGCGGGCGATAAAACCATCGTCTTCACTAACTTCGTCGACTTCGACTCTTCCTGGGGCCACCGTCGCGACATCGCGGGCTACGCCGCAGGCCTGGAGCTGTTTGACCGCCGTCTGCCGGAGCTGATGGAGCTGGTGGGGGAAGATGACATTCTAATCCTGACCGCTGACCACGGCTGTGACCCGAGCTGGACCGGTACTGACCATACCCGTGAGCACATTCCGGTGCTGATCTACGGTCCGAAAGTCAAACCGGGCTCTTTAGGTCACCGTGAAACCTTCGCGGATATCGGCCAGACGCTGGCGACCTACTTTGGCACATCGCCGATGGACTACGGTAAAAACATGCTGTGATACCCATTGTCTTTCGCGCTGTAGATGCGTTGACTTCATTCGCTCACCCCGGTCACATAGTTAATCTATGCTCCCGGGGATTCACGAATTCGTCGCCTTCCTGCAACGCGAAATACTTAGGGTATTTCACTGTTTTGACACACGTTTTGTAGGCCTGATAAGGCGTAGCCGCCATCAGGCAATAACAACAAATTTAAAGGGAACTGAAGATGGCAACTCCACATATTAATGCAGAAATGGGTGATTTCGCTGACGTCGTATTGATGCCGGGCGACCCGCTGCGCGCGAAGCACATTGCTGAGACTTTCCTCGAAGATGTTCGCGAAGTGAACAACGTTCGCGGCATGTTAGGTTTCACCGGGACTTACAAAGGCCGTAAGATCTCCGTGATGGGCCACGGTATGGGTATCCCGTCCTGCTCCATCTACACCAAAGAGCTGATCACCGATTTCGGCGTGAAGAAAATCATTCGCGTCGGCTCCTGCGGCGCTGTGCGCATGGACGTCAAACTGCGCGACGTGGTGATCGGTATGGGTGCCTGCACCGACTCCAAAGTGAACCGTATCCGTTTTAAAGATCATGACTTCGCGGCTATCGCTGACTTCGACATGGTGCGTAACGCAGTTGATGCGGCAAAAGCGCTGGGCGTTGACGCGCGCGTAGGCAACCTGTTCTCCGCTGACCTGTTCTACTCTCCGGACGGCGAAATGTTCGACGTGATGGAAAAATACGGCGTACTGGGCGTAGAGATGGAAGCGGCGGGTATCTACGGCGTTGCGGCTGAATTTGGCGCGAAAGCGCTGACCATCTGCACCGTATCTGACCATATCCGTACCCACGAGCAGACCACTGCCGCTGAACGTCAGACGACCTTCAACGACATGATCAAAATCGCGCTGGAATCCGTACTGCTGGGCGACCAGGAGTAAGCAGCAAATCGACCCGGACGAGGTGCGTCAAGGCCTGGTCCGGGTAATGCCAGCGCTATATCCACTCTCTTCTGATAATCTATTCATCTTTCCTCTCGCTCTTTCTTTGTTTGTATTGACAATCAAAGGGCTGTGTCCTTAAATCCATTCAAGTATCTATTCATTAATCTATTCATCTATGAGCGCATTAACCGATTTGCTCTTACAGGGGCCGAGTTCCGCCGCTGAATTAAGATCATCGCTGGCCGTTAGTCAGGCGACGTTCTCTCGTCTGGTTTCCGCGCATCAGGACGTCATCCAGTTTGGTAAAGCTCGTGCTACGCGCTACGCGCTTGTTCGGCCTGTTCGCGGCGTCGCGGCCTTTCCCCTCTGGCAGGTCAATGCACAAGGACAGGCCGCTAAGTTTGGCGTTCTTTATCCGTGTTGGCCTCAGGGGAGTTGCCTGGTTGCGCTTGATACAGGTGAATGGCAATGGTTTGACAGCCTGCCATGGTATCTGACCGATCTTAGGCCACAGGGATTCCTTGGGCGAGCTTGGGGAAGGGCCGTGGCTGGGTATGCGCATCTGCCTGATGACATCCGGTTGTGGCAAGAGGATGAAGTCCTGTATGCGCTGCGGGCGTATCAGGGTGAAAATGCGGGCGGCTGGATCGTGGGTGAGGAGAATTACCAGCGTTGGGTGACCGCGCCGGATGCGACGGCGATTACGCAGTCCGAAAAACTCAATCGCTATCAGCAGCTGGCGGAAGACGCGCTCGCAGGTGAGGTCATTGGCTCTTCAGCTGGTGGTGAGCAGCCTAAATTTGCCTGTTTTGCAGAAGCAAGATGGGGCAATCAGAACGTACTGGTGAAATTCAGTGCGCGTGAAAGGAACGCCGTTTCTGAACGCTGGAGCGACCTCTTGATTGCCGAGTCCATCGCATTAGCCGTGCTTTCTGCCGCCAGCATCAACGCCAGCTTAGCCACGGCTATTTGCAGCGAGGGAGGACAGGTCTTTCTGGAAAGCATTCGCTTCGACTGCACCGGGATACGTGGTCGTCGGCAAATTGTTTCCCTGGAGGCGTTGCAAGGCGAGTATGCATCTTCGCCAGGCATCTGGCCGGTGGTCACGCATCGGCTTGCCGGGCAGGGCATTATAGATGCTGTTGCCCATCAGCAAATTGAGAAAATTTGGGCGTTTGGTCGGCTTATCGCCAACAGCGATATGCATGCGGGTAACCTCTCGTTTTATTACTCCGATGCCCCGATGGCGCTCGCGCCTGTCTATGATATGTTGCCGATGGCTTACGCTCCGGCGGCATCGGGCATGTTGCGCTACGCGCCTGTCGACATTCGTGTGGAGGCCACAATCGACAAGAAAGCGTGGGAATTTGCCTTGCCGTTGGCCGAGCGCTTTTGGGTGCTGGTCGCTGATGATAAACGCATCAGCGCGGGCTTTCAGGAGATTGCCCGCGCGATGGTGGGAAAATTGAAGTTAGCCGCGCAGACCATCGGGCGGCTGGCGTAGACGCTTAGCGTACAGCTTGAGCCATCCACGCAGCCAGTTCCCGCAGCTCACCTTTCTGAGCCGGGAATTCAGCAATTAAAGATTCGCAGGCCTGCTCCAACACATCCACTCGATACTGGCACCCTTGCAGCCGCTCGGCCAGCGCTTCCAGCGGTGCCGGGTTCAGGCTATCGGTAAACACCTGTGCGCGGGTAATCACACCTTTCTCGACGTCAAAATGCAGCTCGACGCCGCCCCAGGTGAAACGCTCGTCCAGCAGATGGCTGAACGCCGGTGCCTGGCCGAAATTCCACTCCCAACTGCTCTGGCGCGCAAAGGTTTCGGCAAAATTCGGTAGATCCGGCGTTTTATCCGGTGAGATCACTTCCGCGTCGACGCGTTCGCCGTAATGGGCGAAAAAGGCTTCCGTCACCGCCTGGCAGACCTGTTCATGGGTGATACCCGGTAATAGCTCGGTAAGATTAGCCACGCGGGAGCGAACGGAGGTGATTCCTTTCGCCGCAAGCTTCTTTTTATCCGGATTCAGATAGTTCGCCAGACGGCTGAGGTCGGCGTTCAACAGCAGCGTGCCGTGATGGAAGCCGCGATCTTTGGTTTCGCGATAGGCTGAACCGGAGACTTTGCGATCGCCGTCCGGCGTTTTTACGACCAGATCGTTGCGTCCCGAAGCATCGGCCATGACCCCCAGCGAATTCAGCGCCGCGAGCACAATATGGGTGGAGATGGTTTTATCGTATTCCGGTTTACCGGCCATAAAGGTAAAACAGGTATTACCGAGGTCATGGAATACCGCGCCGCCGCCGCTGCTACGGCGGGCCAGACGGACATTATCTTCTTCCATACGCCGCGTATTACACTCTTTCCACGGGTTTTGCGCGCGTCCAATGACCACCGTATCCGCGTTGCGCCACAGGAACAGCACGCGCTGGGTGGCGGGCATCTGGCGGAAAATGCACTCCTCGACCGCCAGGTTAAACCAGGGATCGTAAGAGTCAGAAATAAGCAGGCGTAATGTTGTCATGGTGGTTTTCCTTACCTTTATTAAGCCGTCATTTTACTCTTTTTCCTCACGCTCTTCCTCTTCCGGAACAGGCTTGCTGGCCGTTAACAGGAAGGGCGACTGCTGCCAGCGGGTGCGTTTACCTTGTAGCAAGGTACGCGTCAGCACCACGCCTATCGCCAGCGAGAGTAGCAGCATCAGGCGTAGAATGTTGGTGGTGTTATCGACCTGCTTTGCTTCGGTGGCCAGCGTGTGGGTATCCAGCGTTAGACGCAGGTAGCCCAATGGGCCGTTTTTCCCCTGGATAGGCTCGACAATTTGTTGGTTAAAATAGCTGCCCGCTTTTTTGCCATCCAGCGCCAGCCTGTCGCGCACATTGACGCTTTCGCCAGCGCGAGTAATAAGATCGCCCTGTTCATCATAGACGCCGGCATCCAGAATACGGCTCTCTTGCGTGAGCTGACGCAGCACGGCGTTGATGCGATTTTCATCCGGTGTTTCGCTGCGCATCAGCGGGGCGATGTTGAGCGTCACCTGGCGCGCCAGCGTGCGGGCCAGCTCTTCCAGCTGCGGGTTGCGCTGTCGCTGGTGGTTTTGACTAAACCAGGACGCGCCCTGCATAAGCGCGACGAGCAGTGTGAGACAGAACAATACAATGACTGCACGATGCAGCCGAAATTTCAGTTTTGCGCGAGCCATATTCCACCTGCTGAAAATTTGAGGCTTAATGTTGCCAGAAGCGATGGTTACAAGGTAGCCTCATGCGTTATTTTCCGCGGGGCGGTTACCGGCCTGAACGATTTACAGGAGCTTTAATGCCTAACATTACCTGGTGCGATCTGCCTGAAGATGTCTCTTTATGGCCTGGTTTGCCTCTTTCTTTAAGCGGCGACGAGGTGATGCCTCTGGATTACCATGCAGGCCGCAGCGGTTGGCTGCTGTATGGGCGCGGGCTGGATAAGCAGCGTTTAACTCAATATCAGACCAAACTGGGCGCCGCAATGGTGATTGTCGCCGCCTGGTGCGTGGAGGATTATCAGGTCATTCGTCTGGCGGGGTCGCTGACGCCGCGTGCGACGCGGCTGGCGCATGAGGCGCAGTTGGATGTCGCGCCGCTGGGTAAAATTCCGCATCTGCGCACGCCGGGGCTGCTGGTGATGGATATGGATTCCACGGCGATCCAAATTGAGTGCATTGATGAAATCGCGAAGCTGGCCGGTACCGGTGAGAAGGTGGCTGAAGTGACGGAGCGCGCGATGCGCGGCGAGCTTGATTTTACCGCCAGCCTGCGCAGCCGCGTGGCGACGCTGAAAGGCGCGGATGCCGATATTTTGCGTCAGGTGCGCGGGAATCTGCCGCTAATGCCAGGATTAACGCAGTTGGTGCTAAAACTGGAAGCGCTTGGCTGGAAAATCGCTATCGCCTCCGGCGGCTTCACTTTCTTCGCCGACTATCTGCGTGACCAGCTACGCCTGACGGCGGCGGTCGCCAATGAGCTGGAGATCATGGACGGTAAATTTACCGGTCACGTTATCGGCGATATTGTGGATGCTGAGTATAAAGCCAATACCTTGCTTCGTCTGGCGCAAGAGCATGACATCCCGCTGGCGCAGACGGTGGCGATTGGCGACGGCGCTAACGATCTGCCAATGATCAAATCGGCAGGGTTAGGTATTGCCTTCCATGCCAAGCCAAAAGTAAACGAAAAGACGGAGATTACGATCCGCCACGCTGACCTGATGGGCGTGTTTTGCATTCTCTCCGGCAGCATGAACCAGAAATGATTAACCTGCCCAATGGCAAGGCGACCGTAGGCCGGATAAGCATCAGCGCCATCCGGCAACAGCGTTAACGAAAGAGGTAAAACGTGGCAAAAGCTCCAAAACGCGCCTTTGTTTGTAATGAATGTGGTGCCGATTACCCACGCTGGCAGGGGCAGTGCAGCGCCTGCCAGGCCTGGAACACCATTACTGAGGTGCGCCTTGCCGCGTCGCCGACGGTGGCGCGTAACGAACGTCTGAGCGGATACGCCGGCAGTGCGGGCGTATCAAAAGTGCAGAAACTGTCTGACATCAGTCTTGAGGAACTGCCGCGCTTTTCTACCGGTTTTAAAGAGTTTGACCGTGTGTTGGGCGGCGGGGTGGTACCCGGCAGCGCCATTTTGATTGGCGGTAACCCCGGCGCGGGCAAATCAACGTTGCTGCTGCAAACGCTGTGCAAGCTCGCCGAGCAGATGAAAACGCTGTACGTCACCGGCGAAGAGTCGCTACAGCAGGTGGCGATGCGCGCGCATCGGCTTGGCCTGCCGACGGCGAATCTGAATATGCTGTCGGAAACCAGCATCGAACAAATTTGCCTGATTGCCGAAGAAGAACAGCCGAAACTGATGGTGATCGACTCCATACAGGTGATGCATATGGCGGACATCCAGTCGTCGCCGGGCAGTGTCGCCCAGGTCCGCGAAACGGCAGCCTACCTGACGCGCTTCGCCAAAACGCGCGGCGTGGCGATCGTGATGGTCGGCCACGTCACCAAAGACGGGTCGCTGGCCGGGCCGAAAGTGCTGGAACACTGTATCGATTGCTCAGTATTGCTCGACGGCGACGCCGATTCTCGTTTTCGCACGCTGCGCAGCCACAAAAACCGCTTTGGCGCAGTCAATGAGCTGGGCGTCTTCGCCATGACCGAACAGGGGTTGCGCGAAGTGAGCAATCCGTCCGCCATCTTTTTAAGCCGTGGCGATGAGGTCACTTCCGGCAGTTCAGTGATGGTCGTCTGGGAAGGCACGCGACCGTTGCTGGTGGAGATTCAGGCGCTGGTCGATCACTCGATGATGGCGAACCCCAGACGCGTGGCGGTCGGTCTGGAACAAAACCGTCTGGCAATCCTGCTGGCGGTGCTACACCGACACGGCGGTCTGCAAATGTCGGATCAGGACGTCTTCGTTAACGTGGTCGGCGGCGTGAAAGTCACCGAAACCAGCGCGGATCTGGCTTTACTGCTGGCGATGGTCTCCAGCCTGCGTGACAGGCCGTTGCCGCAGGATCTGGTGGTGTTTGGCGAAGTGGGGCTGGCAGGCGAGATTCGTCCGGTGCCGAGCGGGCAGGAGCGTATTTCCGAGGCGGCGAAACACGGCTTTCGTCGGGCGATTGTGCCTGCCGCCAACGTACCGAAAAAGCCGCCGGAAGGAATGCAGGTGTTCGGTGTTAAAAAGCTCGCAGATGCGTTAAGCGTGTTTGACGACTTATAATTCTCTGTATGTAGTGATGTTGTATAATTTGCCGGATGGCGATGCAATGCGTCTTATCCGGCCTACGGATTGATACGGATTGATGTTGTAGGCCTGATAAGCGAAGCGCCGTCAGGCAGTGTTATGCGATTTTTCCAGCAGGAGGCTCTTGTGTCATCGTTCGACTATCTCAAAACCGCGATTAAGCAGCAAGGTTGCACTCTGCAACAGGTGGCTGACGCCAGCGGTATGACCAAGGGGTATCTGAGTCAGTTACTTAACGCCAAAATCAAAAGCCCCAGCGCGCAAAAACTGGAGGCGCTACACCGTTTTCTCGGGCTGGAGTTTCCCCGCCGACAGAAAAACATTGGCGTGGTGTTCGGTAAATTTTATCCATTGCATACCGGACACATCTACTTGATCCAGCGCGCCTGTAGCCAGGTGGATGAGTTGCATATCATTATGGGATATGACGATACGCGCGACCGCGGGCTGTTTGAGGATAGCGCCATGTCGCAGCAGCCCACCGTGTCGGATCGCCTGCGCTGGTTGCTGCAAACCTTCAAATACCAAAAAAATATTCGCATCCACGCCTTTAATGAAGAGGGGATGGAGCCTTATCCGCATGGCTGGGACGTCTGGAGCAACGGCATTAAAGCGTTTATGGCAGAGAAGGGAATACAGCCGAGCTGGATCTACACTTCCGAAGAGGCTGATGCGCCGCAGTACCTTGAGCATTTAGGGATTGAGACGGTGCTGGTCGATCCTGAACGCACGTTTATGAATATCAGCGGGGCGCAAATCCGCGAAAATCCGTTTCGTTACTGGGAATATATTCCTACCGAAGTGAAGCCGTTTTTCGTGCGTACCGTCGCGATTCTGGGCGGGGAATCAAGCGGCAAGTCTACGCTGGTCAATAAGCTCGCCAATATTTTTAATACCACCAGCGCCTGGGAATATGGCCGCGACTATGTCTTTTCGCATCTGGGCGGCGATGAGATGGCGTTACAGTATTCCGACTACGATAAAATCGCGCTGGGTCATGCGCAATATATTGATTTCGCAGTAAAATATGCGAATAAAGTGGCGTTTATCGATACCGATTTCGTCACCACCCAGGCATTTTGCAAAAAATACGAAGGGCGCGAGCATCCCTTTGTCCAGGCGCTGATCGACGAGTATCGCTTCGACCTGGTGATTTTGCTGGAGAATAATACGCCGTGGGTAGCTGACGGACTGCGAAGCCTGGGCAGTTCAGTGGATCGCAAAGCGTTCCAGAGCCTGTTGGTCGAGATGCTGAAAGAAAACAACATTGAGTTCGTTCACGTTAAAGAGGCTGATTACGATGGCCGCTTTTTGCGCTGTGTGGAACTGGTGAAAGAGATGATGGGCGAGCAGGGATAAGAACCAGTGCCTGATGCGACGCTTACCGCGTCTTATCAGGCCTACAGTTTCACAACGTATTGGAATTGCTGGGTTTGTAGGCCGGGTAAGCGCAAGCGCCACCCGGCATTCAGACATTTATTTGGCAATACGCTTGTACTTGATACGCTTCGGCTCCAGCGCCTCGGCGCCCAGCGTGCGTTTCTTGTACTCTTCGTATTCGGTAAAGTTGCCTTCGAAGAATTCCACCTTACCTTCATCCTGATAATCCAGGATGTGGGTGGCGATACGGTCAAGGAACCAACGGTCGTGCGAGATAACCATCGCGCAACCAGGGAACTCCAGCAGGGCGTTTTCCAGCGCGCGCAGGGTTTCGATATCCAGGTCGTTCGTCGGTTCGTCGAGCAGCAGGACGTTGCCGCCCACCTGCAGCAGTTTCGCCAGGTGCAAACGACCGCGCTCACCGCCGGACAGTTCGCCAACGCGTTTGCCCTGATCGACGCCTTTGAAGTTGAAGCGGCCTACATAGGCGCGGCTTGGCATTTCAGTGTTGCCGATCTTCATGATATCCAGCCCGCCGGACACTTCTTCCCAGACGGTTTTGCTGTTGTCCATCGCGTCGCGGAACTGATCGACCGAGGCCAGCTTGACGGTTTCACCCAGCGTAATGGTGCCGCTATCGGGCTGCTCCTGACCGGACATCATGCGGAACAGGGTCGATTTACCCGCGCCGTTTGGCCCGATGATCCCGACGATAGCGCCTTTCGGCACCGAGAAGCTCAGGTCGTCGATCAGTACGCGGTCGCCGTAGGATT
This sequence comes from Salmonella sp. 32070601201500089SM, assembly GCF_017573605.1. Taxonomy (NCBI): domain Bacteria; kingdom Pseudomonadati; phylum Pseudomonadota; class Gammaproteobacteria; order Enterobacterales; family Enterobacteriaceae; genus Salmonella; species Salmonella sp. 32070601201500089SM. The sequence continues at coordinate 79,516 of NZ_JAGETK010000012.1, read as the reverse complement.
TACGCAGGTTGCTGACTTCAATGACTTTGTCGCCCAGACGCGGTCCTGGTGGAATAAACAGTTCGTTGGTTTCGTTACGTTTCTGATACTCAACGCTGTTCAGTTCTTCAAAGCGAGCCAGACGCGCCTTACCTTTCGACTGACGGCCTTTCGCGCCCTGACGCACCCACTCCAGCTCTTTCTCAATGGATTTACGGCGCGCCGCTTCGGCAGACGCTTCCTGCGCCAGACGCTGATCTTTCTGCTCCAGCCAGGAGGAGTAGTTGCCTTCCCACGGAATACCTTCGCCGCGGTCAAGTTCCAGAATCCAGCCGGCGACGTTATCGAGGAAGTAACGGTCGTGGGTAATCGCCACGACGGTGCCTTCGAAGTCGTGCAGGAAACGTTCCAGCCACGCAACAGATTCGGCATCCAGGTGGTTGGTGGGTTCGTCGAGCAGCAGCATGTCCGGCTTTTCCAGCAACAGACGGCACAGCGCCACGCGGCGGCGCTCGCCGCCGGACAGTTTTTCGACTTTGGCATCCCAGTCCGGCAGACGCAGGGCGTCAGCAGCGCGCTCAAGCTGCACGTTCAGGTTATGACCGTCGTGCGCCTGGATAATCTCTTCAAGCCGGCCCTGCTCTGCAGCCAGCTTGTCGAAGTCGGCATCCGGATCGGCATACAGCGCGTACACTTCATCCAGACGTTTGAGGGCGTTAACCACTTCCGAAACGGCCTCTTCAATCGACTCGCGTACCGTGTGTTCCGGGTTTAGCTGAGGTTCCTGCGGCAGGTAGCCAATCTTAATGCCGGGCTGCGGGCGCGCTTCGCCCTCGATATCTTTATCGAGACCCGCCATGATGCGCAGCAGGGTAGACTTACCGGCGCCGTTAAGGCCCAGCACGCCGATTTTGGCGCCAGGGAAGAAGCTCAGCGAGATGTTTTTCAGAATATGACGTTTCGGCGGAACCACTTTGCCGACACGATGCATGGTATAAACGAATTGAGCCACGTTGGACTTCGCCTCTATGTTTATCGTGATGGTGAATAGATGTCAAAGGCGAAGTGTAGCCTTTTTCCCTGCCTAAGCCCAGCCAGCAGATCGCACTCGCAATAAAAGTAAAAAAGTGTCCGTAACGTGGCGCAAATGGCTATGACTGGTTAGCATAAATTCATTACGCGGCATGATGCTGCATTGGATAACAATTGAGGAAGTGCTTGTGGATAGAGCCAAACCATTTGTCTGGCGTCTCGTCGCCGCCAGCGTATGCCTGCTGACCTTTTGTCACCTCGCGCGGGCCGACTCACTGGAAGAGCAGCGTAACCGCTATGCGCAGATTAAGCAGGCCTGGGACAACCGCCAGATGGATGTGGTAGAGCAGATGATGCCGGTTCTGAAAGATTATCCGCTCTACCCGTATCTGGAATACCGTAAGATCACCGACGATTTGATGAACCAACCGGCGATTGCTGTCACGCAGTTTGTGCGCGCCAATCCTACGCTTCCGCCTGCGCGTACGCTGCAATCACGCTTCGTCAATGAGCTGGCGCGTCGTGAAGACTGGCGCGGCTTGCTGGCATTTAGCCCGGAGAAACCCGGCACCACGGAAGCGCAATGTAACTATTACTACGCGAAATGGAGTACCGGGCAAACGGAAGCGGCCTGGCAGGGCGCGAAAGACCTTTGGCTGACCGGCAAAAGTCAGCCGAATGCCTGCGATAAACTTTTCAGCGTCTGGCGGGCCTCCGGCAAGCAAGACCCGCTGGCGTATCTGGAACGTATTCGGCTGGCGATGAAAGCCGGGAATACGGGGTTGGTTACGGTGCTGGCCGGACAGATGCCGGCGGAATATCAAACGATCGCCTCAGCGATCATTACCCTGGCTAATGACCCTAATAACGTGTTGACCTTCGCACGCACCACCGGCGCCACCGATTTTACCCGCCAGATGGCGGAAGTCGCGTTTGCCAGCGTCGCCCGCCAGGACGCGGAAAATGCGCGTCTGATGATCCCCTCGCTGGTACAGGCGCAGAAACTTAATGAGGAACAAACGCAGGCGCTGCGCGATATCGTTGCCTGGCGACTGATGGGCAACGATGTGACCGATGCGCAAGCGAAATGGCGCGATGACGCGATTATGCGCTCGCAATCGACGTCGCTTATCGAGCGGCGCGTGCGTATGGCGCTGGGGATGGGCGATCGTCGCGGTCTCAATACCTGGCTTGCCCGACTGCCAATGGAGGCGAAAGAGAAAGACGAGTGGCGTTACTGGCAGGCGGATTTATTGCTGGAGCGCGGTCGTGACGCCGAAGCGAAAGAGATCCTTCATGCTTTAATGCAGAAGCGCGGTTTTTATCCGATGGTCGCGGCGCAGCGTTTAGGCGAAGAGTACACGCTTAAAATCGATAAAGCGCCCGCCAACGTAAACAGCGCGTTGACGCAGGGGCCGGAGATGGCGCGTGTACGGGAGCTGATGTACTGGAACCTGGATAACACGGCGCGCAGCGAATGGGCGAATCTGGTAAAAAGCCGTAGTAAATCTGAACAGGCGCAGCTGGCGCGCTATGCGTTTAACCAGCACTGGTGGGATCTGAGCGTACAGGCGACGATCGCCGGAAAACTGTGGGATCATCTGGAGGAGCGTTTCCCGCTGGCGTATAACGATCTTTTTACCCGCTATACCCGCGGAAAAGATATCTCACAAAGCTATGCCATGGCGATTGCCCGCCAGGAGAGCGCCTGGAACCCGAAAGTAAAATCGCCGGTAGGGGCCAGCGGCTTAATGCAGATTATGCCGGGAACGGCCACCCATACGGTGAAAATGTTTTCGATTCCGGACTACCGCGGCCCCGGCCAACTGCTGGAGCCGGAGACCAACATCAACATTGGCACCAGCTATTTGCAGTATGTCTATCAGCAGTTTGGTAATAACCGTATTTTCGCCTCGGCGGCGTATAACGCCGGGCCGGGGCGCGTGCGCACCTGGCTTGGCAATAGCGCCGGGCGTATCGATGCCGTAGCGTTTGTCGAAAGTATTCCCTTTTCGGAAACGCGCGGCTACGTGAAAAACGTTCTGGCCTATGACGCTTACTATCGCCACTTTATGGGGCAGAAAGAGGCCTTAATGAGCGACTCTGAGTGGCAGCGACGGTATTAATGCAGACGGGTTATGTTATCATTTGTACTCGTGTAACAGTACAAACGGCGGTATAACATGACCCAGCATTCCCCTTATTCATCGGCTATCGCCGAACAACGTAATCAGGAGTGGCTTCGTTTTGTGGAGTTACTCCGTCAGGCATATGCAGAGGATCTGCATCTGCCTTTATTACAACTGATGCTTACGCCGGACGAGCGTGAAGCGCTAGGAACGCGCGTGCGCATTATTGAGGAGTTGCTGCGTGGCGAAATGAGCCAGCGCGAGTTGAAAACCGAGCTGGGGGCGGGCATCGCCACCATCACGCGCGGGTCAAACAGCCTGAAATCCGCGCCGGTTGAACTGCGTCATTGGCTTGAGAACGTACTGCTGAAAAACGCCTGATTTGCTCGTAGGCCGGATAAGGCGAAGCGGCCATCCGGCAATATCGCCACGAAATGCCTGATGGCGCTGTGCTTATCAGGCCTACAACATAGCGCAAATAATTATCGATACACCGCGTTATGAAACGGGCTTAACGCCAGAATCACCGCCTGGTAGTAAACGCTGGAGCGCGTTAATTTTCCGGCGGTAAATACGCCAATGGCGCCCTCTTTGCGACCAATCTCGTCAATACCGGTATAGTGGGACATCACCGGGCCAAGCGCTTCTCCCTGGCGGACTCTGTCGAGAATGACGGCGGGCAGCGGCAGCGTGGCCGATCGCGCTTCACCGCGCTGAACGCCGTTATCAATCACCACCCAACTGAAGGTGGCATCATCGTCAATTCCGGCTTCAATGGCTACCCAGAAATCAGCTTGTGGATGCAGGCGTCGCGCATTATCCACGCGATTTCGTGCGCCAGCACGCGTTTCCTCGCTTCCGAAGGGCTGCTCCGGTACGCCGCTCTCGACGGCGACGGGCGTAATATGGCACGATCCTTCGCCGAAAATCTCTTCAAATGCCTGTAGAATTGCCTGAATTTTGGCAGGATTGGTGGTCGCAGAGATAACCTGGTGCATAATTAAGCTCAGTTTTAAAAATTTATCGCAGTATAACGGAAAAAAAACATGTTACAGGTATACCTTGTTCGCCACGGTGAAACGCAGTGGAACGCCGAGCGACGTATTCAGGGCCAATCGGACAGTCCCCTGACAGCAAAAGGCGAGCAGCAGGCCATGCAGGTAGGAGAACGCGCCCGCAGCCTCGGCATCACCCATATCATCAGCAGCGATTTAGGCCGCACAAAACGCACGGCGGAGATTATCGCCCAGGCGTGCGGGTGTGATATCACCTTTGACTCCCGCCTGCGCGAGCTGGATATGGGCGTGCTGGAAAAGCGCCAGATCGATTCGCTGACGGAAGAAGAAGAGGGCTGGCGCCGTCAGCTGGTCAACGGCACGCAGGATGGCCGCATTCCCGGTGGGGAATCGATGCAGGAGTTGAGCGATCGCGTTCATGCCGCGCTGGCGTCCTGTCTGGAGCTACCGCAGGGCAGCCGACCTTTATTGGTCAGTCACGGTATCGCGTTGGGCTGTCTGGTCAGTACTATACTGGGACTACCCGCCTGGGCGGAACGCCGGTTACGTTTGCGCAACTGCTCTATTTCCCGCATCGATTACCAGGAAAGCCAGTGGCTGGCGTCTGGGTGGGTGGTAGAAACCGCAGGGGACGTTTCGCATCTGGACGCCCCTGCATTGGATGAGCTACAGCGTTAACGACGAATCGGGATCAGAAATTCGCAGCGCAGGTTGATAGGGCGATCGCCGGTTTTGGTATCTTCTGACGGGTAGTATCGCTCTATATCCTGCCCTTTACGACGGGTCAGATTCAGCATTGGCATACAGGTGCCGTAAACGGTCAGGATAAAATCCTGCACGCCGGTTCCTAACCCTTCATAGGTGAACATGACGTATTCACCGCCCTGCAACAGCACGGGATGCGCCGACTGAACATAGCCATCGGCCTGCTCTTGCGGCAGTGCGGTGGTATAGAATACTTCCTGCTCATCGTCTTTCTCCATGCTGGGGCGCGTTTCATTAAGCCCATAAAGCACTGGCGGAATAGTTGGCGAATGACCGAGGAAATCATGCCAGAATTGCACGCGCATTTCGTGGCGGAAGTCGGAAATCTGTTCCAGCGAGCAGGAATAGCTCTGCGTGACGCCAAGGAGCGGCGTATCTTCCAGCGTAACGAACTGATGTTCCGGCACGGTAAACTCGCCCAGCCGTAATGGCGGGCGAATGCCAAAGGCGCTCCATTCCGAGGAGCGACGATACAGCGCTGGCGTCTGGGAAAACTGTTTCTTAAAGGCGCGCGTAAAGGTTTGCTGAGAATCGAAGCGGTACTGAAGAGCAATATCCAGAATTGGACGCGCGGTCAAACGCAGCGCTACTGCTGATTTCGATAAACGACGGGCGCGGATGTAAGCGCCAATGGCGTGGCCCGTCACGTCCTTAAACATTCTCTGCAGGTGCCACTTGGAATAGCCTGCTTTTGCCGCCACATTGTCAAGTGACAGCGGCTGATCCAGATGACCTTCCAGCCAGATTAACAGGTCGCGAATTATGCCAGCCTGATCCATAAAATATCCCCATCCTTTCAACAACGAGCACCCGATATCAGGTAAGAGGATAATAGCATTTTTTGTTCTTTTAGCATTCAGTGTTTTTTTTGAGCTTAAATGCTTTTTTTAGGCAACGTGACAGGTAATTATTCTAATCCTGTGATCTATAACCATTTTATTTTAGAATGTCTAATAATTACGCAACGTAACTTTTATGAATGGTAACAATATGAAATACAAGAGCTTAGTACTTTTCTCAATTTTGTTGCTGCTGGGGCAGAGCGCCCGCGCGGAACAAATTGGTTCAGTCGATACGGTATTTAAAATGTTCGGTCCTGACCATAAAATCGTGGTGGAAGCTTTTGACGATCCTGATGTCAAAAACGTGACGTGCTATGTTAGCCGGGCGAAAACGGGCGGCATAAAAGGCGGATTGGGGCTGGCGGAAGATACGTCTGACGCCGCTATCTCTTGCCAGCAGGTCGGGCCTATTGAACTGAGCGACAAAATTAAGAACGGCAAGGCGCAGGGAGAGGTGGTGTTCAAAAAACGCACCTCATTGATATTTAAGTCATTGCAGGTCGTGCGTTTCTATGATGAGAAACGCAACACGCTGGCGTATCTGGCCTACTCCGACAAAGTAGTCGACGGGTCGCCGAAGAACGCCATCAGCGCGGTGCCGGTCATGCCGTGGCGACAATAACAGGGAAAGAGTATGCAGCAACCGCAGGTCTGGTTAGTCGAGGATGAACAGGGAATCGCCGATACGCTCATCTACACCCTGCAACTGGAAGGGTTTACCGTTGAGCTATTCGCTCGCGGGCTGCCCGCGCTGGAAAAAGCGCGTCAGCAACGGCCGGATGCGGTGATTCTCGATGTGGGACTACCGGATATCAGCGGCTTTGAGCTGTGTCGGCAGTTGCTGGAACGCCATCCTGCGCTGCCGATTCTTTTCCTGACTGCCCGTAGCGATGAAGTGGATCGATTGCTTGGTCTGGAGATTGGCGCAGATGATTATGTCGCCAAGCCGTTCTCGCCGCGCGAAGTGAGCGCCCGCGTGCGCACGCTGCTGCGCCGGGTGAAAAAGTTTGCTGCGCCGTCGCCGGTGGTGCGTACCGGACATTTTGAACTCAATGAACCGGCGGCGCAGATCGCCTGGTTTGGTACGCCGCTCTCGCTGACGCGTTATGAGTTTCTGCTCCTTAAAACCCTGCTGCTGTCGCCGGAGCGCGTGTACTCGCGCCAGCAATTGATGGATATTGTCTGGTCTGATGCCCAGGAGACCTTCGATCGGACGGTCGATACACACATCAAAACCCTGCGCGCTAAGCTACGCGCGATCAACCCGGATCTCTCGCCAATTAACACGCATCGTGGAATGGGATACAGCCTGAGGAGCGTCTGATGCGCATCGGAATGCGTTTGCTGCTGGGCTACTTTCTTATTGTCGCCGTCGCCGCCGTGTTTGTGCTGTCTATCTTCGTTCAGGAGATAAAGCCGGGCGTCCGCCGCGCGACGGAAGGGACGCTGATTGACACCGCGACGCTGCTGGCGGCGCTGGCCCGCGACGATCTCCTTTCCGGCAACCCGACTGACGGCCAGTTGGCGAAAGCATTCGCCCAACTGCAACATCGCCCGTTTCGCGCCAATATCAGCGGGATCGTCAAAGTGCGCAATGAATACCATGTCTATATGACGGATGCGCAGGGGAAGGTGTTGTTTGATTCGGAAAACAAAGCGGTGGGACAGGATTATTCTCGCTGGAATGACGTCTGGCTTACGCTGCGCGGACAGTATGGCGCCCGCAGCACGGCAAAAGATTCTGCCGATCCCAATAGCACCGTGATGTACGTAGCCGCGCCGATAATCAGCGATGGACGGATTATCGGCGTCCTGTCTGTCGGTAAACCGAATGCGGCAATGGCGCCGGTGATTAAGCGCAGCGAACGGCGCATTCTGTGGGCCAGCGCCGTTTTACTGGGAATTGCGCTGGCGATTGGCGCGGGGATGGTCTGGTGGATTAACCGCTCCATCGCCCGGTTGACGCGCTATGCGGATTCTGTCACCGAAAACCGCCCGCTTGCGTTACCTGCATTAGGCAGCAGCGAGCTGCGTAAACTGGCGCAGGCGCTGGAGAGTATGCGCATTAAGCTGGAAGGCAAGAATGACATTGAGCAGTACGTGTATGCGTTGACTCATGAGCTGAAAAGTCCGCTGGCGGCGATACGCGGCGCGGCGGAGATTCTGCGTGAAGGACCGCCCGCGGATGTGGTTACCCGCTTTACAGAGAATATACTGGCGCAAAATACGCGAATGCAGGCGCTGGTAGAAACCCTGCTGCGCCAGGCGCGGCTGGAAAACCGACAGGATATCCCTCTCGCGCCGGTTGCTGTTGATGAGCTATTTACGCAGCTTAGCGAGGCGCGCAGTATTCAGTTGGCGGCAAAAAAGATCACGCTTACTCTACGGCCTTCCTCGCTGGTTGTCGTCGCCGACGCGGAGCTTCTGGCGCAGGCGTTGGGCAATGTGTTGGACAATGCCATCGACTTTACGCCTGAAAATGGCGTTATCACATTAAACGCTCAGCCGATGGGGGAGAAAGCGATCCTGCAGGTGACGGATTCCGGCTGTGGTATTCCTGATTTTGCGCTGCCGCGCATTTTCGACCGATTCTATTCGTTGCCCCGTGAAAACGGGCGTAAAAGCAGCGGGCTTGGGCTGGCGTTTGTCAGCGAGGCGGCGCGGCTCCTCAACGGTGAGGTGACGTTGTGCAACCGTCCCGAAGGCGGCGTGCTGGCCTCGTTGACACTTCACCGTCACTTCACATAACTTCAAATTCTCCCCACATCGCGTTCTTACACTGCTGGCATTGCAAAGGAGAACGCTATGTTGAAATCCCCCCTGTTGTGGAAAATGATTACGTTAGGCGGCGCCATGATCCTGCTGTTAATTCCCCTGATGATGGTACGGCACACCATCGTGGAGCGTGCTGATTATCGAAGCCATGTGGAGAATGCTATTCGTCAGAGTACCAGCGGCCCACAAAAGGTTGTCGGCCCGCTGGTGGCGATTCCGGTGACAGAGCTCTATACCGTGCTGGAAGAGGAGAAAGAGGTCCAGTATAAGCGCAGCTATCTCTATTTTTGGCTGCCGGAGTCGCTATTGGTCGAAGGCAATCAAAACGTTGAAGCGCGAAAAATAGGTATTTATCAGGGGCAGGTGTGGCATACCGATATGGCGATAAAGGCGGAGTTTGATGTGGCCCGTCTGCATGAGCTGAACAGACCGAACATTACCCTTGGAAAGCCCTTTATCGTCGTGGGCGTCGGCGATGCGCGCGGTATCAGCGCAGTAAAAGCGCCGCAGGTGAATGGTGAAATGCTCACTGTAGAACCGGGGACCGGCTTACCGGAAAGTAGAGAGGGCATTCATATCCCGCTGCCGGACAGTCAGTGGGCGACGCGCAACCTGACGTTGGCGATGTCGTTAAATTTAAGCGGAACCGGCAGCTTTTCACTGGTTCCCGTCGGGCGTAGCAGTGAAATGACCCTGACCAGTAACTGGCCGCACCCAAATTTTGTGGGGGATTTTCTTCCCGGTAAACGCGAAATCAGCGGTTCAGGATTTCAGGCCCAGTGGCAAACCAGCCGGTTTGCCACGAATCTCGGCGAACAGTTTGCTGATGCGCAAAAGGTGGATTGGGACAACTTACCGGCGTTTAGCGTCGCTGTATCGACGCCAGCCGATCAGTATCAACTGACGGACAGAGCGACGAAATATGCCATTTTGTTGATTACGCTAACGTTTATGGCTTTCTTTGTCTTCGAAACCCTGACGGGGCAGCGGTTACACCCGATGCAGTATCTGCTGGTGGGGTTATCGCTGGTGATGTTCTACCTGCTGTTGCTGGCACTGTCGGAACATATCGGTTTCACGCCAGCCTGGATCGCCGCAAGCCTGGTGGGCGCGTTGATGAATAGCGTTTATTTGCAGGCGGTGCTGAAAGGATGGCGCAATAGCGTACTGTTTACGTTAGCGTTATTGGCGCTGGATGGCGTGATGTGGGGATTGCTGCGTTCGGAAGATAGCTCGTTGCTTCTGGGGACCGGCGTTCTGCTACTGGCGCTTGGCGGCGTGATGTTCCTGACGCGCCATCTGGACTGGTATTCGCTCTCTTGTCAGCAACGTAAGTCATTACCGCCAGTAAAAGATGACGAATTACGTTTGTGGAAATAAATTTTACGGGCGCGCGCGTTAACGTTTTCCCGCGCAGCGCCAGAAAATGTGATGCCGTTAGTTATAGGTCAGGTTTAATGTTGCCGTGGCATTCGCTTGCCCGGCCGTTACCGTGGCGGCGGTTTTATAGTAGCGCGCGCTAATTTTCAGGGTGGTGGACATATTCATGGTTCCGCCGTTAACCGTCTGGCTGCCATCGGCATTGGTGGTAATCGTGTGAGTAAAGAGATCAATTTTTTGATTAATTGGCAAACTGTCGGTAAAGAAACCGGCGTCCGGCGCCTGAATACCCAACTGTACGCCAACGCCGGTTGCGCTGGTTGGCGCGCTCGCATTGCTCAACTGGATGACTGAATTATCAGGGTTATTTCCGCTGGCCGGTTGGGCGCTTAACGATGCGGAGATAGCGGTGCCTTGTTCGCAGGTCAATAAGATATCCTGCTCGCCTGTGCCCGCAGTTTGACTGTTAGCGAAACTGCCTAAATTGACGCTGCCTAAATCAACGGTGATGGCAGGTGTTTCTACCCGACATCCCATCGCTTTCATAATCAATTGCGTATTCCCCAAATACAGATGGGTCAGGATATCGCCGCCGGAGTCTTCCGTTGCGCTATCGCGAAAAGATACGCGCGCCAGTGGGCTTTGGAATGTCGCGGTACCGGAGGTGATCGGACCGCCTAAGGCGACCAGTTCAACATTGTAGGCGGGAGCCATCGCATGGTGTGTTTTATTGCCATCGCCATTATGGTAGGTATTATCGATTGGCATGACATTATCGTAAGGGCCAGCATTCGTTTGGGTTTTAATCGCAATGCCCACGCCGGAAATGCCGGTGCTAAATACCGGTGTGTTGTTCCCGTCATTCGCATTGATTGTCGCTGATGTATTTGACTGCGCGCTACCGGGTTCATATAAAAAACCGACCTTATAATCGCGACTACAGCCATCCATTGTGACTTCGGAGGTGGAAACCCAGCCCGATTGCCACAACACTTCGCCTGCGGTATAGGCGTGGCTATCCACCACAAGCTGCGACGGCGGGGTGATAGTGATCGCGCCTTCATTTCCGGAACGTTTACAGGAGGCGTAACCATGACCGGAATACGCGAACAGCAGAATAAGCGCCAGATATAACCTTCTCATGAAAAATTCCTGCTTTTATACCAGGTGAAATAGAAAGATGTTATTGCCATGCGATAGTGATCGTCACAACGGACGTGAAATCCCCTGCCGTGACTTTTCCATACGGGGTATACATCCTTGCGGCGACAGGCAAATTGGCTTCATGGGTATTACTGTTGATATCCACCGTGTAAGTGACGTTGTTGGCCAGATTGACCAGACTTTTACCGTCCAGGTTAAAAAGCTGTAATCCTAAATCCTGCGCCGGATTGGCCGCGCTGTTTGCATAAATCGCAGAAGCATAATTTGGATCGGGATAAGGTACGCCGTTAAATGAAATCGCGGCTTTTGTGGTCGTTGCCGGGCAATTCGTCATTTTTATGGTGAAAGGAATGGTGGCGGTATTGCCGCCGGCCACGGCGATATCCGCCCGGGCATATTGTCCAAGAGAGAGCGTGTCGGGGACCGTCACGGTACACGGATCGGCATAAATTAATCCCGTAACGTTAATGTCTACGGCATCTGCGGTATTGTATGCCGCGCTGATCGATGGCGACCATAATGCCAGACCCGTGAACGTTAACAGGGCGGCTAATGCAGCAAATCTGTTCATATTCATCTTTTATCCCACCAGAATCACTGGCATTGCTCGTGTAAGATTTCTACGCCAGAAGCGGAGGGGGAGCTCGGTATACGATAGGAGACCTGACACCGGTCTGCTGCTGTTGGTCCCCACTTCACTAATAACCGCCCTTGTTTTTCCAGTCCGGTTAACCAGGCTTGCCCCGCATCACCAACAAAACTGCTGTGATTGTCTGGTTTTGTTAAAGACGAGACGGTCGCGCCAAAAGGAACAGGAAGATTGTTTATGCGGGTTAATACCATCAATGCCTTGTAACCAATATTGGTTTTATATTCAGCCCTGACCACCGCGCCACGGGTAGGCACCAGCGTTTTACTGGTATCAATGAGCTCAATATTTTTTCTAATGCCCGTCGTATCTAAAGAGACTTCATTACGATGGTAAGGCGAAGCATAAGGTACGACGGCATAACCCCGAAAATCGGTGTCCACGCCCGTTTCGTTATTCACGGGGACACCCGCTGCGCCAGGGGCTTTAACCAATATGATGGTGTCGTCCATTGGCTGGGATAGTGTCAGGCCATTTCGATGTAACAGTACGCCGCCCTGAACGCCATAATTCAGGCGACGCATATGATTATCGTAGCTATATCCGCCGTTAATATCCGCATACGTCCCGTTATAGGTTGCGCTCACATTACCGCTGGTGGCTTTCTCTTGAGAGGAATAACCTTCCTGAACGCTCCATGAGAGATTTTTCTGTGCCAGCGCTGTTCCGTTTAAACCGACAGTATGCGTGGTATCGCCGTCTTTCGCGGAGTTCATATTGTAGGTGGCATACGTTGACGGCATAAAGGCATCTAACGGAATACTAATATTGATTGAAATTTGCTGGTCATTACTGTCTTCCGTATCGTCGTCTTCATCCTGAGAATTATCGGCGTTCAGCGTATAAGAATAGTTAATGCCATAGCTTACGTTATGCCATGTGTTGTTATAGCCAATACCTAATGATGTGGTATGAGTGTCATTCCAGTAATCTTCATTATATAAAGTGAGTGAAATGGAACCGTAGATAATGTCTTGCGATAACGACAGGTCGGTGCGATTACGTACATGATCATAGTGACTATTATCGCTATAGGTATCCAGCACATCCTCAAGAGCGTAGTAATCTTTGGTCGAATAACGGTAGCCGGCGACAGTGAAATTGGTGCCTGTTGACTGAATATCTTTGCTGTAACGAATACGCCAGGATTGTCCGGTAAGCGTATCGCTAACCACATCGCCTGCTTTAATTTTTGACCATGAGTTGGTGACGTCTAAAGACAATGCGCCCAGATCGCCAAGGTTTAAGCCTGTCCCGATGAGCGCCGCATGATAAACATCATTGCTCAGCGTACTCTCTATTCCGCCATAGGCGGTTATGCCGCCTGCTAATCCGTATAAGGCCGTCAGTTCAGCGAAGTTCTGTTGCGCGGAATGCGTATCTGATGAACGCGTGCGGCCTACCGTCAGGTCGTATTTCAGGTGGCCTTCACGCTGTAATACCGGAACGCTGGCGTAGGGCACAATGAAATGCTGTTCAGAACCATCGGATTCTTTGATGGTGACGTACAGGTCGCCCGAACCGCCGGTTGGATAAAGATCGTTGATGGCGAATGGACCCGCCGGAACGTTAGTTTTGTAGATGGTATAACCGTTTTGTTCAACGGTTACCTGCGCGCTGCTTTTGGCCACCCCGCGAATGACCGGGGCGAACCCTTTCATACTGTCCGGCAACATATCGTCATCAGAAGAGATCTGTACGCCCTTAAATGAAATACTGTCAAAGACGTCCGCGGGCGTGTTATTTTCCCCGGCGATCAGCTGTCCTTTTAAAAATTCGATATCGCGAGAAACATAGGTGTAGGCAGAATCCCAGCTATTTTGCCCATCGCTATCATGATTCCAGGTTGAGTAGTTACGAAAACGCCATGCGCCAATGTTAATACCAGGGCGCAGGTTAGCGTATTCGCTATTTTCCGTCCGGTTTTCATCAATATCGTGATCCTGCGATCCGGTAAAACTGTAGTTCAGCAAAAAAGCATTAATGCCTTCATCCCATTCGCTGGTAGGGACGAATTCTCGCGGGTCGGCGATCAACGCGATTTGAGGGATCGCTAAATCCAGCCGGTTACCGATGACATTAAACTTTGCTACAGCGCCAGCCAGCAGACTAAGATCGGTACACCCGTTTGGGTCATTTTTAAGCTCGGGGAAGTTTTCTGTTTTTACGCCCCACTGCTTGAGTTGTTCAACGCTAAGACACGGCTGTAGGGAGAGCTTATTATCTGCTGATTTTTTATTTTTAAAGGCAATATTTTTTGTTTCAACACTGGTGTTATTAATATAAATATCAACATTATAGGTGCCTTCTGCCTGCCCCCCCTTTTCGAAAACCGATAGATCGACATTCTCCACGCCCGGTTCATCATTTTCCAACGATAATGGATTAAAATGATCATGCGCTAACGCTGGTTTTATGGAACAGCATATAAAGAGAAACGATAACGCTAATTGAGAACGGGGCTCTACTCTGGAGAATTGCACAGTAAAAGTCCTGAAAGGGTAAAAGTAAAGTGAAGTCGTTAATGGCTAGAATGAACCGGAATGCGGCTCTAAACTCATCCCATAATCGCTGATTAATCGCCACGTTACCGTGCCATGAGGGGCGGCAGTAGAACTCAATTTAAATGACGCTGATGATTTTGGCGGAACGAAGGTCGCTGATTTCACTTCATGGCTGTTAAGCGTCACACTGGCAAAGTTCATATAATAGGGAGTGGGGTTATTTACGGTAATAACATCACCTGCCGTCTGCCATTTTAATTGTTGGCTCTGGCTATCAGGCGTTGATTTTGTTAATGCTGGCGGTCGATATATAAGCTTTATTTGGGTATTAATGGAGATTTCCACGCGGTTCGCGGAGGCATTATCATCAATAGAAGGAATACCCTTAATATTGAGCCAGTACATAGACTCCCGATCTGCAGGTAGGGGGGCGCCAGAGCGAATAACCCGAATACTGTTCTTTTGCCCGGCATCAAGGCGAAAAAGAGGCGGGGTGATAATAAACGCCTGCTTATTTGTGACCTGGGGATCGGCAACCGATAACCATGACTGAACAAGATTCGCTTTGCTGTCTTTATTCTCTACATTGATTGACGACTCATCATTATTGCCGTCGAAAACCAGTCGGGTTCCGCCAACAACAATGCTGGCATAGGCAACATGGCTTGTCAGTAATACGACCAACACGGATTTCTTTATGTGATTCATTTTTTACTCTGTAAAGATGTTTTACGCTATGGACTGGCATCCTGCCTGTCCACATCAGGATGAGAATGCCTTACTGATACGAAACGGTATACGTAACCTGAGTGCTAACATCTCCACCGGTTACGGTTGCGGAACCATCGTTTGCCATGGCGGCGTAATAGGTAAAGTCTGCTGTCGAGCCGTCGGTTGGCAGGTTTACTGCGGCATCATCCGTGTTATCTGTCACATCGCTATGTGAAGCGTTCTGAATAGAAATACCGACACCCGCGGCGCCCGTTTCCGATCCTTCGTCCGCGTTTTTGAAGTACGTTGGGTTGGAATCATCTGTTGCGCCGTGGAAGCGGAACATGGCCTGGGTTGGTACGCCAGTCCCTGCTTCCGGGCAGCTAACCAGGCTTACGGTAAACGGCACGTAATCGGTTGTGGCGCCTTTTTCCGCGATGCGTTCTTTGCTGTAATTGCCTAAATCAATGGTGGTATCCGTGGAGCCATTAACCTGAACCGTACACGCCTGATCGTAAATTTTGCCATTGAACGTAATCGTGTTCTGGGCAAATACCGGTGTGGATGCTACGGCAGTTAACATTGCCAGGATGATAATTTTCTTATTAAACATATTAATTGTTGCCTGATTCTATTCGCTGAAAAATAAAGATAGCTATATAAAATAAAATATTATATTTTACTCTGTATGCGCTTCTTTCTGTTCTGTAGATAAGCAGGCGGCTATTCTACGTATATCAACTATGAACTCAATAAAAATTCTGATGCAATATTGAACGGCAGTCCAGTTTCGGACCCGGTAACAAAGTTTAATAAAATACCACTAAAGAAGTATGGTTGATGACTAGATTTATAGAGCAAGATCTCTTTTTTGATAATAGTTATTATTTCCTGGAGGATTTATTTAACTCTATATTGCTTTATTTTTAAGAATATACGACGCTTGTCCGTTTAAAATGAAACCGGCAGGTTTCGAAGCTCTAACAGTCTTCCATGCAGTATTTTTATATAGTCCCCCGCTTTTAGTTCTGAAAGTACCTGCATGATACGGCTGCGTGAAAGCCCGGTTCTCTGCTGTATGAAGTTCTGTGCGTTGATCTCAAATCGTGAGCTTTCAGGATACGACCACAGTTCAAGTAACAGCGCTTTTATCTGGCTATAGGCGTCCTGCCCGATAAGGTTTCTGTCACGGTTAGTCATGAAAGCAATGCGGTACATCAGGATGTTCGAAATGTCACGCCAGAGATGCTTTTCATCGGCTATTTCCACAAAATCTTTTACTGGGACAGGATAATATTCACAGGTGGTTTCGGCGATAAAAAAGACGTCTGAATTCTCTTCTAACTGGTATAAGTCAGCATAGGCATCTACAAGGCCTAAAATCATTGGTGAGACACCGCAGCCCATTACAATGCTGTCGATACGCCGACATACTTTAATAGCGCCTTTAGTGATTAACAGGATGTGGGATTGATTATCAATCTTGATATCCAGTGTTTTACCGGCCGTAATAGTGACAGGGGAGATGTTTTGAATAACGTGCCGATGAATATTTAAAATGGCTTGCAGGTTTTTTTCTTTCCCTGTGGGACGATACACATTCCCGCCGTTTAACTGCTTCATATCTTCCCCATTATTATGGCTGATAAAGTGGTTGACTATTAAAAGGTAAACATAAATTTAATATTCACTTAAAATTATAATTAAGTAAATTAAAATAGCCAACAAGAATATTTAAGTCAATGTATTCACCTTATCAATGCATGAGCGACAACGCTGTTTGTAAGGTTAACCATAGTAAATGTGATGATTTTATTTGCAATCATTTTATGACAGCTATCATAGGTACCGTGCTTAACGAGCGCGTAGAGCGTACAGGATAGCGAAGCGATGAACATCGCTGTTGTAGGATACGAATGAGAGAAAAGTACAAAATGCAGGCAGGCGGCGTTTTACTGAGCGAAATCGCCGCCTGCCGGAACTCCTCCCGGCGGGAGCCATAAGCGGTTAGCGGTACTGGACGATCAGGCTTTGAATCTCCGGATGATCTTTTAACGACACGTGCCGTACCGTGGCGATTCCATTCATCAACGAAATAGCGTTTCCAGACGGTGTGGCGACTGTCTGTAAATGGGGGATATTATTCCGCAAACATGATACCTCGATATTGCGATCGTGAGGCGCAAGATTACAACCATATTCGACAATCTGGCCTTTGAAATGAATAACGCCTGCGGAGACCGGCGCGGTAGCAGCCAGCGCGGCTGGTGAAGCTGACATCGCTGCACAAAACAGGTAGCAGCATAATGGTGATTTTTTCATCCTTTGAAACCTCACGTCCTGTGAGCATCCCCTTATTTTTTGGGGACTAACAAATCCCGTGTATTACTCTTTAATGTAAATACACAAACTACCTTAACTTTCGCAAGCTGAGATAAACAGCGCTATACGACAATTTTTATGTAAAAGAGTACGTCATAACGGCAGGTCAGGAGGGAAAGCGAGGCCGCTTAGCGGAAGGGGGACATAAGAAACAGCCAGTAAGAATAACTTACCGGCTGTTTTTACGGTTTGGCGCCTGGGCCGAATTAATCCTGCAGGTCGCCGCAGAAGCGATAACCTTCGCCGTGAATGGTGGCGATGATTTCCGGCGTATCCGGCGTGGATTCGAAATGCTTACGAATACGACGAATGGTAACGTCAACAGTACGGTCATGCGGCTTCAGCTCGCGGCCGGTCATTTTCTTCAACAGCTCTGCGCGCGACTGAATTTTGCCAGGGTTTTCGCAGAAGTGAAGCATCGCGCGGAACTCGCTGCGCGGTAGTTTATACTGCTCGCCGTCCGGGCCGATCAGTGAACGACTGTTGATATCCAGTTCCCAACCGTTGAACTTGTAGCTTTCAACGCTACGACGCTCTTCGCTGACGGTACCCAGGTTCATGGTACGGGACAGCAGGTTGCGGGCACGGATGGTCAATTCGCGTGGGTTAAACGGTTTGGTGATGTAATCATCCGCGCCGATTTCGAGGCCGAGAATTTTGTCGACTTCGTTATCGCGGCCCGTCAGGAACATCAGCGCAACGTTAGCCTGTTCACGCAGTTCACGCGCTAACAGGAGACCGTTTTTCCCTGGCAGATTGATATCCATGATCACCAGGTTGATGTCATATTCAGAGAGGATCTGATGCATTTCCGCGCCATCTGTCGCTTCGAATACATCATAGCCTTCCGCTTCGAAAATACTTTTCAACGTGTTGCGTGTTACCAACTCGTCTTCAACGATAAGAATGTGCGGGGTCTGCATGTTTGCTACCTAAATTGCCAACTAAATCGAAACAGGAAGTACAAAAGTCCCTGACCTGCCTGATGCATGTCGCAAATTAACATGATCGGCGTAACATGACTAAAGTACGTAATTGCGTTCTTGATGCACTTTCCATCAACGTCAACAACATCATTAGCTTGGTCGTGGGTACTTTCCCTCTGGACCCGACAGTGTCAAAAACGGCTGTCATCCTAACCATTTTAACAGCAACATAACAGGCTAAGACGTACCGGACACCTAATAAAACTACGCTTCGTTGACATATATCAAGTTCAATTGTAGCACGTTAACAGTTTGATGAAATCATCGTAGCTAAATGCTAGCTTTCATCACAAATTTGCAATATTCCAACTAGTTACGTAAGCCAACTAATAAATGTGATGAATCCAAAGAACAGGATCTATTTTAAATTAAATTATCCTAAATAAACAGCAGGATAACGATGTTCTGTTAACATAAACAGCAATAGTACAGATACGCAATAGTGTAGCGTCTTTTACGAAATCAAAAATGCTTTTTCAGTGATATCCGTTAAAATTTTGTAAATTTGCGAAGCGTAATATGCTTACAAACGCCAGCTAATTTCCTGTAAATTAGTCAAAAAGAGTAATGAAATGCGTGTAACAATCGTTCTTGTCGCTCCCGCCAGAGCGGAAAATATCGGCGCAGCCGCCCGGGCTATGAAGACCATGGGATTTACTGACCTGCGTATTGTCGACAGCCAGGCGCACCTGGAGCCCGCCACCCGTTGGGTCGCACATGGATCTGGAGATATTATTGATAATATTGAGGTTTTCCACACCCTTGCCGACGCGCTCCACGATGTGGATTTTACCGTCGCGACGACAGCCCGCAGCCGGGCAAAATTTCATTACTACGCTTCGCCCGCTGAACTGGTTCCCTTATTACAGGAAAAATCACGCTGGATGCGTCATGCCGCGCTGGTTTTTGGCCGTGAGGATTCCGGTCTGACCAATGACGAGCTGGCGCTGGCGGATGTATTGACCGGCGTGCCGATGGCGGCGGATTACCCTTCGCTCAATCTGGGTCAGGCGGTCATGGTGTATTGCTATCAATTAGCAGGTTTAATGCAACAGACCACTGAATCCGTTGATATTGCTGATGAATCGCAGTTACAGGCGTTACGCGCGCGCCTTTTACGTCTGTTAACGACTCTGGAGGCGGCCGATGACCACAAATTAACCGACTGGCTACAACAGCGAATCGGCCTGCTGGGACAGCGAGATACGGTAATGTTGCACCGTTTGGTTCATGATATTGAAAAAAAACTAACAAAATAACGTGCTGTAATTTTTAAAATAATAAGAGATTACGTCTGGTTTCAAGAGATCATAACAGGGGGAATTGGTTGAAAATAAATATATCGCCAGCAGCACATGAACAAATTTCGGAATGTGATCAATTTAAAAATTTATTGACTTAGGCGGGCAGATACTTTAACCAATATAGGAATACAAGACAGACAAATAAAAATGACAGAGTACACAACATCCATGAACCGCATCAGCACCACCACCATTACCACCATCACCATTACCACAGGTAACGGTGCGGGCTGACGCGTACAGGAAACACAGAAAAAAGCCCGCACCTGAACAGTGCGGGCTTTTTTTTCGACCAGAGATCACGAGGTAACAACCATGCGAGTGTTGAAGTTCGGCGGTACATCAGTGGCAAATGCAGAACGTTTTCTGCGTGTTGCCGATATTCTGGAAAGCAATGCCAGGCAAGGGCAGGTAGCGACCGTACTTTCCGCCCCCGCGAAAATTACCAACCATCTGGTGGCGATGATTGAAAAAACTATCGGCGGTCAGGATGCTTTGCCGAATATCAGCGATGCCGAACGTATTTTTTCTGACCTGCTCGCAGGACTTGCCAGCGCGCAGCCGGGATTCCCGCTTGCACGGTTGAAAATGGTTGTCGAACAAGAATTCGCTCAGATCAAACATGTTTTGCATGGTATCAGCCTGCTGGGTCAGTGCCCGGATAGCATCAACGCCGCGCTGATTTGCCGTGGCGAAAAAATGTCGATCGCGATTATGGCGGGACTTCTGGAGGCGCGTGGGCATCGCGTCACGGTGATCGATCCGGTAGAAAAATTGCTGGCGGTGGGCCATTACCTTGAATCTACCGTCGATATCGCGGAATCGACTCGCCGTATCGCCGCCAGCCAGATCCCGGCCGATCACATGATCCTGATGGCGGGCTTTACCGCCGGTAATGAAAAGGGAGAACTGGTGGTGCTGGGCCGTAATGGTTCCGACTATTCCGCCGCCGTGCTGGCCGCCTGTTTACGCGCTGACTGCTGTGAAATCTGGACTGACGTCGATGGCGTGTATACCTGTGACCCGCGCCAGGTGCCGGACGCCAGACTGCTGAAATCGATGTCCTACCAGGAAGCGATGGAACTCTCTTACTTCGGCGCCAAAGTCCTTCACCCTCGCACCATAACGCCTATCGCCCAGTTCCAGATCCCCTGTCTGATTAAAAATACCGGTAATCCGCAGGCGCCAGGAACGCTGATCGGCGCGTCCAGCGACGATGATAATCTGCCGGTTAAAGGGATCTCTAACCTTAACAACATGGCGATGTTTAGCGTCTCCGGCCCGGGAATGAAAGGGATGATTGGGATGGCGGCGCGTGTTTTCGCCGCCATGTCTCGCGCCGGGATCTCGGTGGTGCTCATTACCCAGTCCTCCTCTGAGTACAGCATCAGCTTCTGTGTGCCGCAGAGTGACTGCGCGCGTGCCCGCCGTGCGATGCAGGATGAGTTCTATCTGGAGCTGAAAGAGGGGCTGCTGGAGCCGCTGGCGGTTACTGAGCGGTTGGCGATTATCTCTGTTGTCGGCGACGGTATGCGCACGCTACGCGGCATTTCAGCGAAATTCTTCGCCGCGCTGGCGCGGGCCAATATCAATATCGTGGCGATCGCTCAGGGATCTTCTGAGCGTTCCATTTCTGTGGTGGTGAATAACGACGATGCCACCACCGGCGTGCGGGTAACGCACCAGATGCTGTTCAATACCGATCAGGTGATTGAAGTGTTTGTCATTGGCGTCGGCGGCGTCGGCGGCGCGCTACTGGAACAGCTTAAACGTCAGCAAACCTGGCTGAAGAACAAGCACATCGATCTACGCGTGTGCGGCGTGGCGAACTCAAAGGCGTTGCTAACCAATGTGCATGGCCTGAATCTGGACAACTGGCAGGCGGAACTGGCGCAAGCGAACGCGCCGTTCAATCTGGGACGCTTAATTCGCCTGGTGAAAGAATATCATCTACTCAATCCGGTGATTGTTGATTGTACCTCCAGTCAGGCGGTGGCCGACCAATATGCCGACTTCCTGCGTGAAGGGTTCCATGTGGTGACGCCAAACAAGAAAGCGAACACCTCGTCGATGGACTACTACCATCAGCTACGTTTCGCCGCCGCGCAATCACGGCGCAAATTCTTGTATGACACCAACGTCGGCGCCGGTTTGCCGGTAATCGAAAACCTGCAAAACCTGCTGAATGCCGGTGATGAACTGCAAAAATTTTCCGGCATTCTTTCCGGGTCGCTCTCTTTTATTTTCGGTAAACTGGAAGAGGGGATGAGTCTCTCACAGGCGACCGCGCTGGCGCGCGAGATGGGCTATACCGAACCCGATCCGCGCGACGATCTTTCCGGTATGGATGTGGCGCGTAAACTGTTGATCCTCGCCCGCGAGACGGGCCGCGAGCTGGAGCTTTCCGATATTGTGATTGAACCGGTGTTGCCGGACGAGTTTGACGCCTCCGGCGATGTGACCGCCTTTATGGCGCATCTGCCGCAGCTTGACGACGCGTTTGCCGCCCGTGTGGCGAAAGCTCGTGATGAAGGTAAGGTATTGCGCTATGTGGGCAATATCGAAGAGGATGGCGTGTGCCGCGTGAAAATTGCCGAAGTTGATGGTAACGATCCGCTCTTCAAAGTGAAAAACGGTGAAAACGCGCTGGCGTTCTACAGCCACTATTATCAGCCCTTGCCGTTGGTGCTGCGCGGCTACGGCGCAGGCAATGATGTGACGGCGGCGGGCGTGTTTGCCGATCTGTTACGGACCCTCTCATGGAAGTTAGGAGTTTAACATGGTGAAAGTGTATGCCCCGGCTTCCAGCGCGAACATGAGCGTCGGTTTCGACGTGTTGGGCGCAGCCGTCACACCCGTTGACGGCACGTTGCTGGGCGATGTGGTATCCGTTGAAGCAGCGGACCATTTCCGTCTGCATAACCTGGGGCGATTTGCCGATAAACTGCCGCCGGAGCCGCGTGAAAATATTGTTTATCAGTGCTGGGAACGTTTTTGCCAGGCATTGGGGAAAACCATCCCGGTGGCGATGACGTTGGAAAAAAATATGCCGATTGGTTCCGGGTTAGGGTCCAGCGCCTGTTCCGTCGTCGCTGCGCTGGTCGCGATGAATGAGCACTGCGGCAAACCGTTAAACGACACGCGTCTGTTGGCGCTGATGGGCGAGCTGGAAGGCCGTATCTCCGGCAGCATCCATTACGATAACGTCGCGCCGTGCTTTCTTGGCGGTATGCAGTTGATGATTGAAGAAAACGGCATTATTAGTCAGCAGGTGCCGGGCTTTGATGAGTGGCTATGGGTACTGGCTTATCCGGGCATTAAAGTTTCTACCGCAGAAGCACGGGCCATTTTGCCTGCGCAGTATCGCCGTCAGGATTGCATTGCGCATGGACGGCATCTGGCCGGTTTTATTCACGCCTGTTACTCGCGGCAGCCGCAGCTTGCCGCCGCGCTGATGAAAGATGTTATTGCCGAACCATACCGCGCGCGTTTACTGCCGGGCTTTAGCCAGGCGCGGCAGGCGGTGTCGGAGATCGGCGCGCTGGCGAGCGGGATTTCAGGATCGGGGCCGACGCTGTTTGCGCTATGCGATAAACCGGAGACGGCGCAGCGCGTCGCGGACTGGCTGAGCAAACATTATCTGCAAAATCAGGAAGGCTTCGTTCATATTTGCCGGCTGGATACGGCGGGCGCACGAGTAGTGGGATAATCAATGAAACTCTATAATCTGAAAGACCATAATGAGCAGGTCAGCTTTGCGCAGGCCGTCACGCAAGGACTGGGCAAACAGCAGGGACTTTTTTTTCCGCACGAACTGCCGGAGTTTAGCCTGACGGAAATTGATGAGATGCTCAACCAGGACTTTGTCAGCCGTAGCGCAAAGATCCTCTCGGCATTTATTGGCGATGAAATACCGCAGCAAATTCTGGAAGAGCGCGTCCGCGCGGCGTTTGCGTTCCCGGCGCCGGTAGCGCAGGTAGAAAGCGATGTCGGCTGCCTGGAGCTGTTCCATGGTCCGACGCTGGCCTTTAAAGACTTCGGCGGGCGTTTTATGGCGCAAATGCTGACGCATATCAGCGGCGACAAACCGGTGACGATTCTGACCGCAACGTCAGGCGATACCGGCGCGGCGGTGGCTCACGCGTTCTATGGCCTGGAAAATGTGCGGGTCGTCATTCTCTACCCGCGCGGTAAAATCAGTCCGTTGCAGGAAAAACTGTTCTGTACTCTGGGCGGCAACATTGAAACCGTGGCGATCGACGGCGATTTCGACGCTTGCCAGGCGCTGGTGAAACAGGCATTTGATGACGAAGAGCTGAAAACGGCGCTGGGGCTGAATTCGGCTAATTCGATTAATATCAGCCGCCTGTTGGCGCAAATTTGCTACTACTTTGAA
Source organism: Salmonella sp. 32070601201500089SM (assembly GCF_017573605.1). Lineage (NCBI taxonomy): Bacteria > Pseudomonadati > Pseudomonadota > Gammaproteobacteria > Enterobacterales > Enterobacteriaceae > Salmonella > Salmonella sp. 32070601201500089SM. Next base: position 55,502 of record NZ_JAGETK010000012.1, on the reverse strand, counting down.
GCCGTGGCGCAACTGCCGCAGGGGGCGCGTAACCAACTGGTGATCTCCGTCCCCAGCGGCAACTTTGGCGATTTGACGGCAGGGCTGCTGGCGAAGTCGTTAGGCCTACCGGTGAAACGTTTTATCGCCGCCACCAACGTCAACGACACGGTGCCGCGTTTTCTGCATGACGGGAAGTGGGCGCCGAAAGCGACGCAGGCGACCCTGTCGAATGCGATGGATGTCAGCCAGCCGAATAACTGGCCGCGTGTGGAGGAGCTATTCCGCCGTAAAATCTGGCGTCTGACTGAGCTGGGCTATGCGGCGGTGGATGATTCTACGACACAACAGACGATGCGCGAGCTGAAAGCGAAAGGTTATATCTCGGAACCTCATGCGGCGGTAGCGTATCGGGCATTACGCGACCAGTTAAACCCTGGCGAGTATGGCTTGTTTCTCGGAACGGCGCATCCGGCGAAGTTTAAAGAAAGCGTGGAGTCCATTCTGGGAGAAACGCTGGCCTTGCCTGAAGCGCTCGCCGAACGCGCCGATCTGCCGCTGCTTTCACATCATCTGCCTGCGGATTTTGCCGCCCTGCGTAAGCTAATGATGACCCGCCAGTAACCATTGCGCCCGGTGGCGCTGTCGCTTACCGGGCCTATGGGGTGGCGCCGATTTGTAGGCCGGATAAGGCGTAACCGCCATCCGGCGATGTCGTTACTGCTCGTAGCGTTTAAAGACCAGCTCGTCTTGTGTGGAGGTTTCTTCATCAAAGAAATACCCTTCACGGTCAAACGCGGTAAGCTGTTCCGGCTTCGTTAAGCGGTTTTCAATAATAAAACGGCTCATCAGTCCGCGCGCTTTTTTGGCGTAGAAGCTTACCACCTTAAACTTGCCGTTTTTCTCATCAAGGAACACGGGCTTAATCAGTTCGGCATTCAGTTTCTTCGGCTTCACCGATTTAAAATATTCCTCGGAGGCCAGATTCACTACCACCCGATCGCCCTGCGCTTCAATCGCTTCGTTGAGCTTATCGGTAATGATATCGCCCCAGAATTGATAAAGATCTTTGCCGCGCGGATTCTCCAGGCGAATCCCCATCTCCAGACGATAAGGCTGCATTAAATCCAGCGGGCGCAATACGCCATACAAGCCAGAGAGCATACGCAGATGTTGTTGAGCAAAATCAAAATCCGCGTCGTTGAACGTTTCCGCCTGTAGGCCAGTATAAACATCGCCTTTGAACGCCAGAATCGCCTGGCGTGCATTATCCGGCGTAAAATGAGGCTGCCAGTCATGAAAACGCGTGGCGTTGAGATCCGCCAGTTTGTCGCTAATTCCCATCAGCCTGGAAATTTGCGGCGCCGAAAGCTGGCGGGCCTGTTGAATAAGCTGCTGGCTGTGATCCAATAGCTCCGGCTGGGTATAGCGGGTCGTGGCCAGCGGGCTTTGATAATCAAGCGTTTTTGCAGGCGAAATCAGAATCAGCATATCCAGTCCTTGCAGGGAATTTTCTGCGACTTTAGCAAAAAAACGCCGCAGAGTTGACCGATGGTTGCGATTGTCGGCTTAATCGCGCGATGCCGCATCCCAGGTATCTGGCGCCAGTTGTGGTTCGATATCCGGGAAGCGCCGCGGATCGAACTGCGGTCTTACGCCCAGTTTCCGTTGTCGCAGATAATCGCCGGCGAGGGTATACACCACCGGTGAGAGCAACAAAATCGCCGTCAGATTGGTAATAGCCATACAGGCCATGATCATGTCAGCAAGCTGCCATATCAGCGGAAAACTGATGAGCGTACCGGCGATGACCATGCCAAGCGTCGCAAGGCGTAATAGCCAAATGGCCTTTGCGTTATGTAACCGCAGAAAAAACAGATTGTTCTCGGCGTAAATATAGTTGGCGACGATAGAACTGAACGCGAACAGAATGACGATAAGCGCGACAAAACTGGCGCCCCATTCACCGGTCAACGAAACCATTGCATGTTGGAGAAGCTGAATGCCTTCTGTTGACGAGTGGGACGCGTGATTCCCCGCCAGCAGGATAATCATCGCGCTGGCTGTACAGATGATAATGGTGTCGCTGAATACGCCAATCATTTGCACAATCCCCTGCGCGACAGGATGAGGTGGATACGACGTTGCCGCTGCGGCTGCATTAGGCGTTGACCCCATTCCCGCTTCATTAGAGAATATCCCACGCTGAAAACCGCTGGTAATAGCCTGGGTGAGCGTATATCCGGCTGCGCCTGCCGCGGCTTCCTGCCAGCCAAATGCGCTTTTGACTATCGAGGCGATAACGCCAGGCATTTGCTCAATATGCCAGAGGCAAATGAATACGCTGCCGGCGACCCACAATAACGCGATGAGGGGAATCAGCCATTGCATCAGGCGGGCGACGCCTTTTATGCCGCGGATGATAATTAACAGGGCACAGAACGCCAGAGCAATGCCGGAGATAAGCGGCGGAATGTTGAAGGCGAAATGGAGCGCGCGTGAGACGGCATTCGCCTGCACGCTATTAAAAATCAACCCGTAGGCGACGAGCAGAAAGAGGGCGAAAACCACGCCCATCCAGCGCATTCCCAGCCCGCGCGCCATATACCACGCCGGGCCGCCGCGGAACTGGCCTGTTGGGTCACGTTCTTTATAAAGCTGGGCAAGCGAACACTCGGCGAAGGAGGTCGCCATGCCAATGATGGCCGAGACCCACATCCAGAATACCGCGCCGGGACCGCCTGCGGCGATAGCCAGCGCCACGCCGGCCAGATTACCGCTGCCAATCCGCGCCGCGAGGCTGGTACACAGTGCCTGAAATGACGTCAGGCCGCCTGGCTGCGGGCTAAGGCTGCCTTTCAGACTGCGGCTAAATTGGCGAATATAACGAAATTGAATGAATCCGGTACGCCAGGTAAACCAACATCCTGCGCCGAGCAGCAGGTAAATCATTACCGAGCCCCAGAGTATTTCGTTAATAAAACTGAAAAACTCAGGCATTAACGTCCCTCTTGTTGATGCCGTCACGCTTTGATGATCCTGTATAAGCGTGACCCATGATGTAGATGACCTTGTCAGACTAATATTAACGGCAGTTTACCATAAATACGGCGGTATCCTTTAATTGCGCATCAACCGTCGGCAGATACGCAAACAGTTCACAAGGGCAGCCAGGTGCATGTAGGCGGTTGCGCTGTGAGTGCGTCGTGTTATCATCAGGGTAGACCGGTTACATCCCCTAACAAGCTGTTTAAAGAGAAACTCTATCATGACGGACAAATTGACCTCCCTTCGTCAGTTCACCACCGTAGTGGCTGATACCGGAGATATCGCGGCAATGAAGCTGTACCAGCCGCAGGATGCTACAACTAACCCTTCTCTCATTCTTAACGCAGCGCAAATCCCGGAATATCGTAAGCTGATTGACGATGCTGTCGCCTGGGCGAAGCAGCAGAGCAGCGACCGCGCGCAGCAGGTTGTTGACGCGACCGATAAGCTGGCGGTGAATATTGGCCTGGAAATCCTGAAGCTGGTGCCGGGGCGTATTTCTACCGAAGTTGACGCGCGTCTGTCTTATGACACTGAAGCGTCTATCGCCAAAGCAAAACGTATCATTAAACTCTACAATGATGCGGGTATCAGCAACGATCGTATCCTGATCAAGCTGGCGTCCACCTGGCAGGGCATTCGCGCAGCCGAACAGCTGGAAAAAGAAGGCATCAACTGTAACCTGACGCTGCTGTTCTCCTTCGCGCAGGCGCGTGCGTGCGCCGAAGCGGGCGTCTACCTGATCTCGCCGTTCGTAGGTCGTATTCTTGACTGGTATAAAGCCAATACCGACAAGAAAGACTATGCGCCAGCTGAAGATCCGGGCGTGGTTTCCGTAACGGAAATCTACGAGTACTACAAACAGCATGGTTACGAAACCGTCGTTATGGGCGCAAGCTTCCGTAACGTAGGCGAAATTCTGGAGCTGGCGGGCTGCGACCGTCTGACTATCGCGCCGGCATTGCTGAAAGAACTGGCGGAAAGCGAAGGGGCGATTGAGCGTAAGCTCTCTTTCTCCGGCGAAGTCAAAGCGCGTCCGGAACGCATTACCGAAGCCGAGTTCCTGTGGCAGCATCACCAGGACCCTATGGCGGTTGACAAACTGGCGGATGGTATCCGTAAGTTTGCGGTAGACCAGGAAAAACTGGAAAAAATGATCGGCGATCTGCTGTAATCATTAACGCGTGGCCCTGATATGGGTCACGCTACCTCTTCTGAAACCTGTCTGTCCTTCCCTTCGCAGTGTATCATTCTGTTTAACGAGACTGTTTAAACGGAATAATCATGGATACCTTACGTATTGGCTTAGTTTCTATCTCCGACCGCGCTTCAAGCGGCGTTTACCAGGATAAAGGCATTCCTGCGCTTGAGGAGTGGCTCGCTTCTGCGCTGACCACGCCTTTCGAGGTCCAACGGCGCTTAATTCCTGATGAACAGGAAATTATCGAGCAAACGTTGTGTGAACTGGTTGATGAGATGAGCTGTCATCTGGTGCTGACCACTGGCGGTACCGGTCCGGCGCGTCGCGACGTCACGCCGGACGCGACCCTTGCCATCGCCGACCGTGAAATGCCAGGTTTTGGCGAACAGATGCGCCAGATCAGCCTGCGCTTTGTGCCGACCGCCATTCTTTCCCGCCAGGTGGGCGTTATCCGTAAACAGGCGTTAATTCTTAATCTGCCTGGACAGCCAAAATCGATCAAAGAAACGCTGGAAGGCGTAAAAGCGGACGATGGCAGCGTTAGCGTGCCGGGCATTTTTGCGAGCGTGCCGTATTGCATACAGCTGCTTGACGGGCCGTATGTCGAAACCGCGCCGGAAGTGGTTGCCGCTTTCCGTCCGAAGAGCGCCAGACGTGAGAATATGTCGTCCTGACCGGAAAATACTGATAGTAGGGTTATTCCTCCCGGTGCGGGAGGAATAAAAGAGATTTAGTGCGCCTCGCCGATTGGCAGAATAGTGCGGCCAAATTGCTCGTTTAGCACTTCACCCATCGCCAGATAAATAGCGCTGGCGCCGCAAACCAGACCAACCCAGCCTGCGATATGGATAGTTGCTTCGTTACCGGTGATATTGCCGACCGCCAGCAGAGCGAACAGTACGGTCAGGCTCAGGAAAACAAATTGCAGCGCGCGGGCGGCTTTCAGCGTACCGAAGAACATAAACAGCGTGAACACGCCCCACAGACCTAAATAAGCGCCGAGTAGCTGAGCGTCAGGCGCATCCGTCAGACCCATTTTCGGCATCAGCAGGATAGCGACCAGCGTCAGCCAGAACGAACCGTAAGAGGTAAAGGCCGTTAAACCAAAGGTATTGCCTTTTTTGTACTCCAGCAGACCGGCAAAAATTTGCGCGATACCGCCGTAGAAAATCCCCATCGCCAGAATAATACCGTCCAGGGCGAAAAAACCGGCATTGTGCAGGTTAAGCAGAATGGTGGTCATGCCGAAGCCCATCAGGCCCAGCGGTGCCGGATTAGCCAACTTAGTGTTGCCCATAATTCCTCAAAATCATCATAATTGAATGGTGAAATAGTTTCCCAGAATAACGAGTTCCGTATTCGGGGCGCGGCATAATAATCAGGGGGAAGAGGACTGTCTATGATCTAATAAGGGGGAAAAGAAAATATTTCCCCCAGTGAGGGCATTCACGCCTGAACGGCTGCCATCATTCGTCGCAGGCAGGCTATTTGCAAGACCGCCGGAATAGTCACGCGATACGCGCTGCCGCTCATCGCTTTGACGCCGTTTAACGCCGCGCCGACCGGGCCGCCAAGACCTGCGCCGCGCAGCAATCCGTGGCCCAGGATGCTCATTGCGGCATGGGTACGCAAAATGCGGGTAAGCTGGGTGGAAAGCAGGTGGGAGACCCCTTTTGCCAGACTGCGATCTTTCATGAGCAGCGGCAGCAGTTCTTCCAGTTCAGAAACTTTGGCGTCTACGGCTTGCAGAAATTCCTGCTTATGCGCCGCGTCCATCTTCTGCCAGGTATGACGTAAAAAATGCTCCAGCAGTTGCTGTTCTATTTCAAACGTCGACATGCTTTTATCTGCTTTGAGTTTTAGCCGTTTTGCGACATCCAGCAGAATCGCGCGGTACTGTTTTCCGTGTCCGCGCAATTTGTTGGCGATACTGTCGCCGCCGTAATGCTGAAACTCGCCGGCAATGAGCTGCCAGTTACGGCGGTGTTGCTCCGGGTGACCTTCCATCGCTTTGAACAGTTCGTTATGACTAAGGACGCTCGACAAGCGAGCCTTGCCCTTTTCGTTATGCGTCAGCAAACGGGCGAAATCGGCGAGTTGTTCTTCGCTACAATGCTGAAGAAAGTCTAAATCCTCGTCGTGTAAATAGGTGACGTTCATTTTCAGTCTGGCTTTTGGAATAGAAATAACAGCGATTAATCGTCGCCAATGACTTTAAGTCTCGCCATATCGGAAGAATTTACCGTATGGCCTGAGAAGGTAATCTTTGATACGCAGCGTTTGTTGTCGTTATCGCTATTAATATTGATCCAGCCTGTTGTCTGGCCCTCTTTGATTGAGGAAGGGACGTTCAGGCTTTGGCTGGCGCTACGCGCAGTTTTAAAATAGACGGATGCGCCGCTAAGTTCGATGTCGCCGTGATCCGCCGTGAGTTGAATGCGCTTCACGATGCGGCAGACGGGAATTTTCAGCGTGAGATCGTTCGTTTCATTTCTGGGCATGGCAATAACACCCAGTATTTTATGGTCGTTCGCGTGCGCGACACTACTTAACGCCAGGCCGAAAAGCAGGCTGGCGGAAATCGTTAACACAGATCGCATGAAATTTCTCTTTGACGGGTTCAATAAGCAATTACCGTCTATCATACTCTGCTCATGGCAACGATTCAGTTTTGTAATCTTTTCTTTTTATTACAATTTTTCTGTGAATGGTATTCGTTTTTTAATTTATTTCATGAATATTTATCTGTCTGGTTTTCCATCGCGCCCTCTCGTCACTAAAAAATTTTTTCATCTCCCCCTTGATGACGTGGGTTACGACCCCATCTTGTAGTCAACCGCAGTGGTGAGTCTGAAAAAAAACGATTCAGGGTAGTTGAAACCGCACGTTTCGCCCTTATTACAGATTCACAACCACATGATGACCGAATTTTTAGTGGAGACGTTTAGATGGGTAAAATTATTGGTATCGACCTGGGTACTACCAACTCTTGTGTAGCGATTATGGATGGAACGCAGGCACGCGTGCTGGAGAACGCCGAGGGCGATCGCACTACGCCTTCTATCATTGCTTATACCCAGGATGGTGAAACTCTGGTTGGTCAGCCGGCTAAACGTCAGGCAGTGACAAACCCGCAAAACACCCTGTTTGCGATTAAACGCCTGATTGGCCGCCGCTTCCAGGACGAAGAAGTTCAACGTGACGTTTCTATCATGCCGTACAAAATCATCGGCGCCGACAACGGCGACGCATGGCTTGATGTGAAAGGTCAGAAAATGGCGCCGCCGCAGATTTCTGCCGAAGTGCTGAAGAAAATGAAGAAAACGGCTGAAGATTATCTGGGCGAACCGGTAACTGAAGCGGTTATCACCGTACCGGCTTACTTTAACGATGCGCAGCGTCAGGCAACCAAAGATGCTGGTCGTATCGCGGGGCTGGAGGTTAAACGTATCATCAACGAACCGACTGCCGCAGCGCTGGCTTACGGTCTGGATAAAGAAGTCGGCAACCGTACTATCGCGGTTTACGACCTCGGTGGTGGTACTTTCGATATCTCTATTATCGAAATCGACGAAGTTGATGGCGAAAAAACCTTTGAAGTTCTGGCAACCAACGGTGATACCCACCTGGGTGGTGAAGACTTCGATACCCGCCTGATCAACTACCTCGTTGACGAGTTTAAGAAAGATCAGGGCATTGACCTGCGTAACGATCCGCTGGCCATGCAGCGCCTGAAAGAAGCCGCAGAAAAAGCCAAAATCGAGCTGTCTTCTGCGCAGCAGACCGACGTGAACCTGCCGTACATTACCGCAGATGCCACCGGTCCGAAACACATGAACATCAAAGTGACTCGTGCGAAACTGGAAAGCCTGGTTGAAGATCTGGTGAACCGTTCTATCGAGCCGCTGAAAGTCGCACTGCAGGACGCTGGCCTGTCCGTGTCTGATATCAACGACGTGATCCTCGTTGGCGGTCAGACCCGTATGCCAATGGTGCAGAAAAAAGTGGCTGAGTTCTTTGGTAAAGAGCCGCGTAAAGACGTTAACCCGGACGAAGCTGTGGCTATCGGCGCAGCGGTACAGGGCGGCGTGTTGACCGGTGATGTGAAAGACGTACTGCTGCTGGACGTTACCCCGCTGTCTCTGGGTATCGAAACGATGGGTGGCGTGATGACTCCGCTTATCACCAAAAACACCACCATCCCGACCAAGCACAGCCAGGTGTTCTCTACTGCGGAAGACAACCAGTCTGCGGTAACCATCCATGTGCTGCAGGGTGAGCGTAAGCGTGCGTCTGATAACAAATCTCTGGGTCAGTTCAACCTGGATGGCATCAACCCGGCGCCGCGCGGTATGCCGCAGATCGAAGTCACCTTCGATATCGATGCTGACGGTATCCTGCACGTCTCCGCGAAAGACAAAAATAGCGGTAAAGAGCAGAAGATCACCATCAAGGCATCTTCTGGTCTGAACGAGGAAGAAATTCAGAAAATGGTTCGCGATGCAGAAGCGAACGCTGAATCCGACCGTAAGTTCGAAGAGCTGGTTCAGACCCGTAACCAGGGCGACCATCTGCTGCACAGCACCCGTAAGCAGGTTGAAGAAGCAGGCGATAAACTGCCGGCTGATGACAAAACCGCTATCGAGTCTGCCCTGAACGCGCTGGAAACTGCCCTGAAAGGCGAAGATAAAGCCGCTATCGAAGCGAAAATGCAGGAACTGGCGCAGGTTTCTCAGAAACTGATGGAAATCGCTCAGCAGCAACATGCGCAGCAGCAGGCTGGCTCCGCTGACGCTTCTGCAAACAACGCGAAAGATGACGACGTTGTCGACGCTGAGTTTGAAGAAGTAAAAGATAAAAAATAATCGCCCTTTGAACGGGTAATTACTGGCACGGGCGAAGAGGTTTCCTCTCCGCCCGTGTATGCATGTTAAGGGCAGATAAAAAGAGATGGCGAAAAGAGATTACTACGAGATTTTAGGCGTTTCCAAAACAGCGGAAGAGCGTGAAATCAAAAAGGCGTATAAGCGCCTGGCCATGAAATATCATCCGGACCGCAATCAGGGTGATAAAGAGGCCGAAGCTAAGTTTAAAGAGATTAAAGAAGCCTACGAAGTGCTGACCGATGCGCAAAAACGCGCAGCCTACGATCAGTATGGTCACGCCGCGTTTGAACAAGGCGGTATGGGCGGCGGATTTGGCGGCGGCTTTAATGGCGGCGCTGATTTCAGTGATATCTTTGGTGACGTTTTTGGCGATATCTTTGGCGGCGGGCGTGGTCGCCAACGTGCGGCGCGTGGGGCTGATTTGCGTTATAACATGGATCTCACCCTGGAAGAAGCGGTGCGTGGCGTGACCAAAGAGATCCGTATTCCGACGCTGGAGGAGTGCGACGTTTGCCACGGCAGCGGCGCGAAAGCTGGTACGCAACCGCAAACCTGTCCGACCTGTCATGGTTCTGGTCAGGTACAGATGCGCCAGGGATTCTTTGCTGTACAGCAGACCTGCCCACACTGTCAGGGCCGCGGTACGCTGATCAAAGATCCGTGCCATAAATGTCACGGTCATGGGCGTGTTGAAAAGAGTAAAACTCTGTCCGTTAAAATCCCGGCGGGCGTGGATACCGGCGATCGTATTCGTCTGGCAGGCGAGGGCGAAGCGGGCGAGCATGGCGCACCGGCAGGCGACTTGTACGTTCAGGTCCAGGTGAAACAACACCCTATTTTCGAGCGTGAAGGCAATAATCTTTATTGCGAAGTGCCGATCAACTTTGCGATGGCGGCGCTGGGCGGTGAAATTGAAGTGCCGACGTTAGATGGTCGTGTGATGCTGAAAGTACCGAGCGAAACACAAACGGGCAAGCTGTTCCGTATGCGCGGCAAAGGCGTGAAGTCCGTACGCGGTGGCGCGCAGGGCGATTTGCTGTGCCGTGTGGTGGTTGAAACGCCGGTCGGTCTGAGCGAAAAACAGAAGCAATTGCTAAAAGATCTTCAGGAAAGTTTTGGCGGCCCGACGGGAGAGAAAAACAGCCCGCGTTCAAAAAGCTTCTTTGACGGCGTGAAAAAATTCTTTGACGATTTGACTCGCTAATCTTTTTCCCGTTGTATTTTTCTTCAGCCCGGGTGTATATCCGGGCTTTTTTCTGCCTGTACGCGCCCAGGCTTCTGTTAAACGCATCGTATCCTCTCATTTGTTGATATTTTGTTTTTACTGATAAACAAATTGATGTTAATCAGCAGTTTTGTATACGCTTATTCTTTAAAAAAACGTGATGTGATGACATTAATGATTGCTTTTTTAGATGCTGTGAATTGATTTATCTTGAGTATTATCTATATTGCTTTTTTTAGTTTCCGGAGGCAGACAGCGAATGGGATCGAAAGGTGCCAACAAGAGCTTTGATTATAATTTAATCAAAATTCTTGACGCTGTTATTTTGTCAGGAAATGCGGCTATGGCGGCAAAAAAGTTAGGCATTACACCGGCTGCCGTTTCTCTGGCGTTAAAGCGCCTGCAGAGTTATTACCCGGAAGAACTGTTTAGCAGAGGGAAAGGCGGGCTCATCCCCACAGCTAAGGCTGTCGACATTCACCAAAATTTCAGTCAGGTGATGAAACTGGTGGATGACACATTTCTCTGTAATAGCAAAAAAGATGAAGCGTTCCAGATAACGTTATTAGGCAGTGATATTGTTGAAAGCTATTATCTTTCTCAGCTCTATAACAGCGATATATTTGACCGTATTTTGATAAATCATTTCACTGTCAGAAATATGAGTCGGGAGCATATCAGCGAACTTCTGTTTACTGCGCAAGGCGATCTGTTGATTAGTGCCGAACCTTTGCTGGAGTCCGGCATAGAGAATCAAATCATTGATAGTTTTAAATCATTTGTTTGTATCTGCAGCAGTAAACACATGCTGAGTACCCTCTCACAACTGTCGCTACATCATTTTTATTCTTCGCGTCATGCGTTATATCAGCCGGGGATGGGGGCTTCAGTGATATATCATGATAGCGAGTTATTTAAGGATGAGCTTTACTATACTGGCAGGCGTATTGTCGGCTATCGCAGTGATTCGCTTAACGGTTTGATGAGCATGATCGAACGAACCTCATTGATTGCATTGATGCCTTTGAAATTAGCGCTTTTTTATAAAAATCATCGTAAATATGACATTAAATTTATTCAGCCTCCGCCCGAACTGGCTTTGAAGTCAGTTCAGGTTTATGCATCCTGGAATAAAAATAGTAGAAATATATCGACGATTAATGAGATGGTAAGTATGTTACAAACGCTTTCCTCCTTCCGTCGTTAATACACCTCATTTTTACGCTTTGATTTAATATGGTTTTAAATGATGTGCTTTGATTTTTACCCTTCTGACAGGGCGCTTACACTCCTTGTGTTAATTATTCATTTATAATGATTTCGGAGTGTTAAAATGTCTATTCCCAACCATGTGTCGACAACGGAAGTTGTGCTATTGGAGCTAGAGATCTTACTCACTATTATTTCGATTGGCGCGTGGGGAGGCTTTGTCAGCTATCTTTTACGCAAAGATAAGACAGAATATAATAGTTCTCATGAAAGTATTAAATATTGCTTAACGCAGATCGTGATTTCCTGCTTCACCAGTTTCTTGTTAAGCGCGATTGCAATCGAAAAAGAATGCAGTTTCAACATTGTTCTGTTGGCGGCAGGCTTAGGCGGTGTTTTCGCGAGTCCGATCTTAAAAATTCTTGGGCGACGGATTAAAAAAATTATCGAAGGAAATAATTCAGATTAATTATCATTCGCAGTATCAGGCTCATCCGTGAGCCTTTTACGCGTCTTTTTTCAGCCGGGTCTAGGTCACTCTATTCTTGATCCAGCCATAAATAAATTGTTCGTTATTGTGGTTTTTTTCAGCAACGTTTAAGTAGTACGTGCCCTGACTGCAATTGAGGGCTTTCACCAAAACGGCTTCCCCTTCCTGGCCTCGCCAGGCCAAATAATGTTCGAGAGCGGCAAGCGTCCGCGGGCCAATATTGCCATCCACATGAATATCCGGGTAGCGTTTACCTTCGTGATTAAAGACGTTCAACCAGCGTTGCAGCCACGCGCTGGGGTGGTAAGCGCCTATGTTGACTGCCGCATCGCACAACTCGAAGGAGACTGGCCACGATAGCGTCGAGATGACGTCAAAGCCTGGTTTTATCCAGTAATCCTCTTCGAGAATCGCGTAGGCTTCAGCGTGGGTCAGATCCCGCATATCGCCAGCATAGCCATGCGCTCGCGCCGTGGCTTCGGTAATGCCCCAATGGGTGGCGCCGCCTTTATCTTTAGGGTTAAATACGTAACCGCCTTCAAGCGCAATAATTCCATCTATAATTGGATTCATCTTCCCTTTCCTTCGCTTAGTGAATATGCAGATACATGAGAGAACCTAACGTTACTGAAAATACGGTCGTCAGGGCGGCGATGGTTTGCCGTACAATCTGTTTTTTTCTTCCCTTTGTTTCGCTATCCGTCGCGATAATGGCGATATCACTATTCACTTTGAGACCTTGTCTTGGAATGGTAATAAAAAGATCGTTAATACCAAGCGCTTTAAGGTCACGTCTGATTAAATAGAGAATCTGCGTTAGATTTGCATCATTAACATAGTGGCTTCGACTTCCCCATAACGCAGTGGTTATTTTTTGTCGCTCGATAATCTCCAGATGAGCATTCTCGATGATGAAACTGAGGCATTTGGCTCTCATCGCAGTCATTTTAATAACCTGTGAATTTGAGACCGTCCTCAGTTCATATTTACCTTCATTGTAAATGCAGTTGCTATTAATGATATAAGTTTTCATAACGTCTTCCTTTAGAAATGTACATCCTGGTTGTCTGTGGTGACTATATTGTATGAGAAATGTCTTAATCCAATAAATGTCACTGGTTTTATTGTATTGTCATTGTCTATAGCGAGTGTAATCACATTATTTCATTGAAATTAAATGATATTTAATTACATGATAAATGATATTTACTATGCTCTCACCAGAACGGAGTAAGCGGGCGCTGAAAGGTATTGTTTTCTCTTCGATAGACGGTGTTGTTAACCTCATTTTTATGATTTTTATATCATCTAAAAAGATGATGTTTTGTGATTAGCTATTTTTTATGCCTGTAACGATTATGGACCCCGCAGAACGAGCTGCGACAATTTTGAAACGTAAAAGGAAATTTGAAAATGGCTACAAGCAAACTGATTCAAGGCGATACGATTACTGAAACTACCCATGCAGCGAATGGTTTTGACCCTGCAACAAGCGATGATAAAATAAGCTATACTTCCGCTCGTGTTGCGAAACCGGTATACAATAAATATAAAAATTCCACGACTAAACCGAAGGTATTCGGTTATTACACCGACTGGTCACAGTATGACAGCCGTCTGCAAGGCAATATGTCCCAACCGGGCCGTGGTTATGATTTAACCAACGTTTCACCGACGGCTTATGACAAACTGATTTTTGGCTTTGTTGGCATCACCGGTTTCAGAAAAATTGATACAGAAGACCGCGATGTCGTAGCAGAAGCGGCAGCGCTGTGCGGCAAAGTGAAATATGAGCCGACCTTCCTCGACCCATGGGGCGACTTCCAGTCTTATATCAACCTCGGCTTTGATGTCAGCGGCTGGGATGTGGATCCGAAGACTGTAACTCAGTCTAACGCCAAGGGGCTGCTGGGCGCGCTGCGTGATATGCAGGCAAAAGCGAAAGCCGCAGGTCACACGCTGGCGCTCTCCATGAGTATCGGCGGCTGGAGCATGAGTAACGGGTTCCACGAAACCGCCGCTTCTGACTCTTCTCGTAAAATCTTCGCCAAAGGCGTGGTGAAACTGTTCAAACAGTTCCCGATGTTCAGCGAAGTGGATATTGACTGGGAATACCCGAACAATGAAGGGGCGGGCAACCCGTTTGGTCCGGAAGATGGCGCTAACTACGCGCTGCTGATTGCCGAACTGCGTAAACAGCTGGATTCCGCGGGTCTGAGCAATGTGAAGATCTCTATTGCCGCTTCTGCTGTCACTACTATTTTTGACTATGCGAAAGTAAAAGATCTGATGGCTGCCGGCCTGTATGGCATCAACCTGATGACCTATGACTTCTTCGGTACGCCGTGGGCGGAAACGCTGGGCCACCACACCAACCGCAAAGCGCTGGAAGAGGGTGTCGAAACTATCGTTGATCACCTGCTGGCGGAAGGTTTCTCCGCTGACCGTATCAACATCGGTTATGCCGGCTATACCCGTAACGCTCGTCAGGTAGAAATTGAATCCCTGTCGCCGCTGAAAGGTTCTTACAACCCAGGTTCAGGCCCTACTACCGGTTCCTTCGAATCCGGCACCAGCGAATGGTATGACGTCATTTATAGCTACCTGGATCTGGAAAACCAGAAAGGCCGTAACGGTTTCAACGTTTACACCGACCAGGTCGCTGATGCTGACTACCTGTATAGCCCGGAATCCAAACTGTTTTTATCCCTGGATACGCCGCGTACTGTCAAAGCAAAAGGCGAATATGCAGCGAAACTGGGCCTGGGCGGCGTGTTTACCTGGACTATCGATCAGGACAACGGCGTACTGGTTAACGCCGTGCGTGAAGGTCTGGGTTATGAAATCGAATCTGAAGTTATCGATATGGAACCGTTCTACTTTGAAGGTATCAATGTAGAAAAAGATGAAGAGCAGAGCGACAGCGACGACGCGCAGAAGGTCAACCACGCGCCGAAAGCGGCGATTGAACTGCTGGTCGTAGGCGGATCTACGGTACAGCTGTCTGGCGCAGGTTCTTCTGATGAAGATAACGATGAGCTGTCCTTTAGCTGGGGCGTGCCTTCTCAAATCACTGTGGCAGACAAAACGGCTGAAATCATTGAGGTTGTGGTACCGGAAGTTAGCGAAAAAACAGCCTTCCAGTTCACCCTGTTTGTACGCGACTGCTACAACGAACCGTCCTCTCAACAGCGCTTTGTTCTGACGGCTGTGCCTGCGCTATCTCAGGTTCAACCGGAACCGGAAGAGGAAGAAGAGATTATCGTTCCTGTACCGGACGAGGAAGAAGAGACCACGCCGGCTGAGGATGATACGCCAGCAGATGACAAAACGTCACCTTACGCGCAGTGGGATGCTTCTACCGTTTATGGCGCAAACTGGGGTTCTTTCGAAATCGTTAGCTGGAAAGGCCATAACTATCAGGTGAAATGGTGGTCTATGGGCAACCAGCCTGACCTGAACTGCGGTGTCGGCGGTGCATGGACCGATCTTGGCGCTTACTAATACACGGTATTAAGCCGATGTATTGGGCTTCATGATTCAAGCCCCGGTTTACCGGGGCTTTTCTCCACCAGGGACAGAGGAAGAGTAGACCATGACCATTTCCATTCACGCCAGCGCATTTGACGTCAACAGCTGGTATCAAAAAATTACCTTAACCTTCATCAATGAGAGCGGTAATGCGGTCGATATGAACCATGCCGCAATATCATTCACGGCTTCCGGGCACATCGACCCATGGGGAAATAGCGGCGGTACGCTCAAAGGGAACCTGCCGCTTACGCTGAATGATAGTTCGTATGGCACGCTGGAAACTAACAACATCATCATTAATAACAGCGATGCATTACTTCTTCAGCCGGGCGAACGCGGGACGCTCTCTTTCAGCCTCGCGGCGACGCAGGTGCCGGTAAAAATGTCCGCCATCACCTTGACGCTGGCGTCATCGTCATCCGAAGACGCAGAGTCTGCAACCCCATCCGATCAGGAGACGCCAGCGATACCCGCCGCAGACGAACAACCCGCCGAACCCGATGTGCCGGAAAAGGACAATGACCTTCAGGAACACGGCCTTACGCTTAACGTTAGCGAGTTGAATACCGCAAGTTGGTATCAACGCGTCACCTTTACGCTGACCAACCTCTACGCCCAGGCGGTAGATCTCAATCAGCTTCAACTGAATTTTACGGCCAGCGCGCACCCCGATCCCTACAGCCCGTTTCAGGGAACAATGTTGGGGAATCAGGCCGTGACGCTGGCCAGCGATGGGGGATGGCCCATCGAGAAGAATACCATCACCATTAATCATGACGGCGCGCTGATGCTGGCGGCGGGGGATACCGCCGAATTACAGTGCTATCTGGCCGCCACGCAGACGCCAGTTGCCATCAGCGATTTGAGCGCGACGTTGGCCCATGATCCTGCCCGTCAGGGAAAAGTTTGCGTTCATTTTCCTGCCATGACGCAGACCGTGGCGCTCAAACCGGTGATTGAGCTGCTGTTTCCTGCCGGCGAAACCCGGCGCTTTGTCGGTGAGTGGGGAGAGGTTCTGACAATAGGCGATCTTAGCGCAGGAACGTATCGGCTTACCGTACCGGTACTGGCGAATGATGAGATGCAAATCGCGCCAGTCGAGTCCTCTTTTACCGTTACGCTGCAATCCGGCGATGCCGCCGCGCAGGTCCAGGTATCCTGTCTGCCAATTGTCCGTTATGCCAGCGCGCGTCTGATGATTGACGCCCCTGCGCTTGGTAATGCGAAATTGACCGTTGAGATCGCCGATGTTACGCAAGCGGATGAGCGTACCGTCACGCTGATCGCCAACCAACCGCAGTTAATCACCCGGCTACTGGCGGGGCATCATTATACGGTCAATCTACAGCCTGCGATGATTAATAACCGCTTTATAGCGGCACCCATACAGCTTACGGGTTTTATCCCTGCTGCGGCGCAGGTTGCCGAGGTTGCTGTCGCTTACCAACAGTCAGCGCTCGACACGGCGAGTTTCGTGACGGTGGATGCCACTATACTGGGTCTGCCCGATGGCGTCGCGCCGCAGCGTTATCTGTTCAGCAGCGGTAAATATCAATACTCATTAATGCTGGAGAGCGGCAGCGATCGGCAGACGTTGGCATTACGCTTTGCGCCTGGGCTGTATGATGTTCAGACGGACGATATTTTCATCGACAGCGTGCCGTGGCGTTGTGAACAGGCCGGGCCGCTACGGTTGTTGCAAAAGGTCAACCATGTGGCGCTGGAGTTTCTGCCCGGCGTGACGCTACAGGTAAAAGGTTGGCCTGATTACCTTGCTCATGGCGGCGTGACGGTTAACGCGCCAGAGACGGTTTCTCTTTATCGCGATATACCGTTTAGCGCGTTGTTTAAATACGATGGTTTTGACGGCGGCGGCGATCCGGTTCCGGCCGCGGAGGTTGACGTGAACGGGGATGGTTTTCTGGATTACGCGACGTTACCGATCCATAAAACCGTTGCGCTGGTGCGCCAGATAGAAAAAGAAGCCGGGCGTAGCGTCATGCCGGTAATGGTCATTTATACCGCGAATGCCAGCGGCGGTAGCGCGCTGGCGGATTTACAGGATGCGCAAAAGCTACGTAACCATTTTGGTAACTTTATTACCCAGTGTCTGGCGGCGCAGTCATACAAAGATGAGACGCATCCTGTCCCGGCCACCTTTGTGCTTAACCCGGATTTCCTCGGGGCGCTACAGCAAGGACCGTATGGCTATACCGTAGTACGGCAAAAAAACAGTGTGCCGGTGAATGCCCAACTGGCGGCGGCGATACAAGCATTACCGGCGATGGCTGGCTTTATCGTGCCTTCGTTGCCGACGTTTAGCGACGATCTCTACGGCTATATTCAGGCGGTGAACTATCTTGTTCGTCAGTTTGCCCCGGATGTGGCTTTTGGCTGGCAGACGAATGTCTGGGCGACAGGAACGGCGGACTGGGTGCTGCGCGATACCGCTGATCCGGTAGCAGAAGGGCAGGCGATCGCCGGATTTATTCATGAACTGGGCGTTTATAGCGGAGAATATGCGCCGGACTTTATTGCGTTTGATAAATTTGAGCGTGACTGTTTCAGTCCTGATGCGCTTGCCCACTATGGCTGGAATGCGACATGCTGGCTTAATTACCTGGCGATGGTCAAACAGGTGACGAAAGCGCTGCTGACGCCCGCCATGCTGTGGCAAATCCCTGGCGGCCATATGCCTACAGTAGAAGAGGGCGTCAGTAAAATCAGCGCTGCGCACTTTGCATCCGGCGGAACCTTTTTTATGGGTGACGCCCGTATTGGCAGCGATCCTGACACGCTCTCTTTGCAGCTACTCAATACGGCCTTAAATAGCGCGACTTACGGCGTCCCGACCGTCGGCGACTTTTTACGTAAAGATAAAGGGTATGACTGGGGCCAGATGCAGGCGCTGAACCTACCGGACTTTAACGTCTTTTCGATCTTATGGGGCGGTGGTTCTACTATCAGTATTACGACAATCCATTCTAACGGTGAAGACGGCGGCTGGCTGGCGGATAAAATGGTAGAGTATTATGCTACCCCTCGCTATTTCAGATAATATCACTGCTTATTTGCATTAATCTGGACTATTAGTTTGAGATTCGAAGGCGCGTTCTTTCGAATCTCTTTTCCTGCGCCCCCTGACCTCTCATTCTTTATGCGTAATTTGTTATTAATTTTCTGTAATCATTTTGTATTAAGAATTGTCTTAATCTTAAAAATATTGCGTATTAGTGCGTTGTGAATACAGAAATACTGCATAGCGATGTTATTTATTATTAATTTAAGTACTTTTTGAGAGGTTATACTGTGACGCTACATTGAGTAGACAACCGTTAATGAAAAAAATGATGAACGACGCTTTTGCTAAAGATAATAATGAGAATTCATTACACTCTTTTCTTTTTTCTCAGCAGGCTAAACCTCACGCGGCAATTGATGCCTTATTTTCGGCCTTGTTGCCATTTGGTCAACCGTTTACGCTGGGTATCGGCGATGAGTTTTATTTACAGGCAAATGATGAACACTACATTGTATTACTGGAGTCAGGCGTTGTTTCTTTCTGTCATGATGACAAACGACTCCATATATCTTCATCGTTTGCGCCATCGGTCGTGGGTATGGTTGACAGCTATGGCGCTACCTATAACGTCCCCGCGCGACCGGAACACTTTTTGCTCGCAGAAACGGTTTGTACCGGTAGATTTGTTCGCCTGCCGGATTTTATAAAAATCGCCGATGAATGCGATTTGTGGCACGACGTGGCCCGTTGTCTGGCTTACCGTCTGATGGTGATGAGCGCGCGCGATCGTGAATTAGTCGGCGTCGATTCTTATCTGAAAGTTCGGGCGCTGCTGACTGAAATCTGGGCTTATCCACAGGCCTACCGGGAAAGCATTATCGTGTTGAATTTTATTCAACGGCGTACCGGGATATCGCGCAGTCGGACTATGAAGATTCTGTCTGAACTAAAAAAAGGCGGGTATATCCATATTGATAATGGGCGGCTGACGGCGCTCGGAAAACTACCAGTGGCGTATTAATGTACTATACGCAACGATATATTTACATATCTCGACTGAATTTGCCTGGTATCGTTAATAGAATGTTTTACTGAAGGTTGTTATGAAAGCTATTTTTAAAAAGTCAATATGGCTAAAGGAGATAGGCCGAACGACTGGTGTAAAGTTAATATAAAACAACAGGTTATGCCTGGTCCTATAAAACCAAATGTCGATGATTGCAACTTGCCGTTGGCTTGCTAATAATTAATAACATCGTTATCTCATTATAACGTAAAGATTAACTCACGACGTTGAGTGGCTGTTTTATTGCCTCTGACATTTATATCAGAACAAGAAGACACTTTTTTTCGCATAAGAAAAAGTCGTGATATTGCTGTGAAGAAATATCAGCAGCCGTTTCGTTAAAAAATCTGATTACCCTCATTTTTATATTTAAAAGGAGCTTGAATGAAAAAGCCTGTACTAGCATTAATGGTCTCTGCCATTGCCTTTGGCGGAATGTTGTCCACCGCGCAAGCGGATACTACAACCGTCACTGGCGGTACGGTAAATTTTGTCGGACAGGTCGTTGACGCCGCCTGTTCTGTTTCCGCTGACTCTGTCGATCAGACCGTGACATTAGGCCAGGTTCGCGCCAGTAAATTAACCGAGGCCGGTATGGTGGCGAATCAAAAAGAAGATTTCACCATCAAACTGGAAGACTGCGATACTCAGACCAGCCAGAATGCGGCGGTGATTTTTAATGGTCAACAGGACGCAAACCAGCCGGGGTCGCTGGCGAATACCGCTGGGGCAGGTTCGGCGACGAATGTGGCATTACAACTTTATGGACCAGATGGCCAGGCGCTGAATATCGGTGAATCGTCCAGTACTGTTACCTTGAACGATGGCGAAAACGTTATTCCGCTTAGCGTGGATTATATCGCTACCGGTACGGCGACTGCCGGTAATGTTACCGCGACGGCGACATTTAGCATGGTTTATTCCTGATTCCTTATCGGGATTTTTTTCTCGTCTGTTGGGAGGCGAGAAAGGGGCGTTACGCGCGTCACTGCGCGTAACAAACCGACGGCATCAGGATATTACGCAGATGAAAAAAAACGTACCGATTTTCCTTCGATTATTGCTACTGCTGTCGGCGGCCGGCCTGTCGTTTGCCGCGCAGGCGGGAGGCATTGCGCTGGGCGCGACCAGGGTGATTTATCCGCAGGGAAGTAAGCAAACCTCCTTGCCGATTATTAATTCTTCTGCCAGCAATGTTTTTTTAATTCAGTCATGGGTCGCCAATGCCGATGGTTCACGCTCGACGGATTTTATCATTACGCCGCCTCTCTTTGTGATCCAGCCTAAAAAAGAAAATATATTACGTATTATGTATGTCGGGCCGTCATTACCGACCGATCGCGAAAGCGTATTTTATTTAAACAGTAAAGCGATACCCTCTGTCGATAAAAATAAATTGACCGGCAACTCCCTGCAAATTGCGACGCAAAGCGTGATTAAGCTATTTATCCGCCCGAAAAATCTGGCGGAGGCGCCAGCTCATGCCCCGTCGACGCTTCGCTGCCGTAACGAGCGCGGCCAGCTAACGATTACTAACCCTTCGCCGTACTACGTTTCGATGGTTGAACTGTACAGCGCGGGGAAAAAACTGCCGAATACTATGGTTCCGCCGAAAGGCGCGATCACTCTCCCGGCGACGCCCGGCCAGGTATCTTTGCGCACGGTAAACGATTTTGGCGCAACGACGCCAGCACGCGTTTGTCCAGCTTCATGATGTTATGCGTAATCAGCTTTTCATGACGCGATATTACTCCAGCGTAACTAAACCCGTATTAACCCCGCTGGCGTTGGCTATCGCACTGGCGCCTGCGCCGGGGTGGGCGGAAAACTATTTCAACCCGGCATTTCTGTCTGACGACCCGTCTGCGGTGGCCGACCTATCGACCTTTTCCCGTAATGCCCAGGCGGCAGGGATGTATCGCGTTGACGTTTACCTGAACAATACGTTTCTCGCGACCAGAGACATTGCCTTCCAGGCGGTGAAAACGACGGGAAAAAGCGCGCCCACCGATGACAGCGGATTACGCGCCTGCCTGACGCCTGAAATGCTTAAAAATATGGGGGTAAACACCGGGGCGTTTCCACTGTTGGCGAAGGCGGCGGCGGGAAGTTGCCCGGATCTCGCCAGTGCGATACCGGCCGCCCGGACCCGCTTTGATTTTGCGCAGCAACGTCTCGACATTAGCATCCCGCAGGCGGCGATGGTTGCCAGCGCCAGAGGCTATATCCCACCGCAATACTGGGATGAAGGTATTAACGCGTTGCTATTGAATTACACCTTTACCGGCGCGAATAGTCAGGATCGGAGCCCAGGCGGCAGTGCGGAGAACAGCTATTTTCTTGGATTGAATAGCGGCCTTAATCTGGGGGCCTGGCGGTTACGCGACTACTCCACATGGAACGCGAATAGCGGCGATCAGAATAGCGACAGCGACTGGCAGCACATCAGTACTTATCTGGAACGTGATGTGGTCTTTTTGCAGGGAGAACTGACGGCAGGCGATAGTTATACCCCCTCCGCATTATTCGACAGCCTTCCTTTTCGCGGGCTACAACTGGCGTCTGACGACAATATGTTGCCAGACAGCATGAAGGGCTTCGCGCCGACCATTCACGGCATTGCCAGAAGCAACGCGCAAGTGACCATTCGGCAAAACGGCTACATCATTAATCAGCGCTATGTGCCGCCCGGGGCATTTACTATTAATGATCTCTATCCTACCGCCGCCAGCGGCGATTTGACTGTGGAAGTCAAAGAGTCCGACGGTTCTATTAATCGTTATAACGTGCCCTATTCCGCCGTGCCGATTCTACAACGAGAAGGGCGGCTGAAGTATGCGGCGACGGTGGCGGAGTATCGCAGCGAGAGTAGTCAAAAAGAGAAGGTGAAATTCAGTCAGGCGACCTTGATATGGGGGTTACCGCATGGTTTTACGCTGTATGGCGGAACACAACTTTCCAGTCATTATCACGCGCTGGCGATCGGCAGCGGCGCAAATCTGGGCGACTGGGGCGCGGTGTCGCTGGATGTCACCCAGGCTACCAGTACGCTGGCGGATAATAACACCTACCAGGGGCAATCGCTGCGTTTCCTGTATGCCAAATCGCTTGCACAGTCAGGAACCAATTTACAGCTTATGGGCTATCGCTATTCAACCTCGGGCTTTTACACGTTGGATGATACCACGTGGAAACGGATGAGCGGCTATGACGATGACAGTCGGACTGACAGCGATAAAAGCAGGCCGGAATGGGCGGATTATTACAACCTTTATTACACCAGGAGGGGGAAAGTACAACTCGATATCAATCAACAGCTAGGCGGGTTGGGATCGCTTTTTATTACCGGCAGCCAGCAAAGTTACTGGCACACTGATGAAAAGGATTCTTTGTTGCAGGTGGGATACAGCGATACGCTGGCGGGTATTGCATGGAGCGTTTCTTACAACAATAACAAATCCGCAGGCGATGCGGAGCGCGATCAAATTTTCGCGCTGAATATCTCGGTGCCGCTAAGTCAATGGCTGCAACACGATGATGAGGTCACGCGCCATCACAATGTTTACGCTACCTTTAGCACCAGTACGGACAAACAGCATAACGTTACGCAGAATGCGGGCCTTAGCGGCACACTACTGGACGAAAACAATCTTAGTTACAACATACAGCAAGGCTATCAGAATCACGGTATTGGCGAAAGCGGCGCCGCCAGCCTGGAATACGATGGCGCGAAAGGCAATGCCAACATTGGCTATAACGTTAGCGATAACGGCGATTACCAGCAGGTGAATTATGGCCTGAGCGGCGGCCTGGTGGCGCACGCGCATGGAGTGACGCTAAGCCAGCCGTTAGGCAATACCAATATTTTGATTGCCGCGCCGGGCGCAGCCAATGTCGGCGTTGTCGACCAGCCGGGTATTCATACGGACGCGCGTGGCTATGCGGTGGTGCCGTATGCGACGACATATCGCCAAAACCGTATGGCGCTGGACGTTAACGCCATGGCTGATGATGTCGATATTGATGACGCGGTGACTCGCGTTGTGCCGACCGAAGGCGCGCTGGTTCTGGCCAGATTTAAAGCGCGAGTCGGCGCGCGTGCCCTGGTAACGCTGAATCATAACGGTAAGCCTGTACCCTTTGGCGCAACGGTGACGGTGAATGATCGCCATGCGGAGGCGATTGTTGACGAGGCCGGGGAGGTCTATCTTTCCGGGTTGTCAGCGCAAGGCGTTCTGCACGTTCGCTGGGGGAACCTACCGGATCAACAGTGCGTCGCGTCCTATCATCTCTCTTCCTCCCGTCAGATTCTGAGTCGACAACATGCGGAGTGTCATTAAATGAAAATACCTCTTTTATTTGCTCTGCTGGCGGGAAGTGTCGTATCGCAGTACGCCTTCGCAGACGTGTGTAAAAACGTTAACGGTGTACCTTCCAGTATTAATTACGATTTAACGACCACTCTGACGGCAGAACAAAACCAGGTGGGAAAGACGGTTCAACTGGAAAAAAGCCAGGAAGTTAATGTACAGGCGGTGTGTCCCGCCGGCGCGTCGACCTATAGCCAGACTTATCGCTCCTATGTGTCGCCATATCCGGTCGTAGAAACGAGCGGTAACTGGAAATATTTAAAGCTGGACCCGGACTACCTTGAAGGCGGAATGCGAATTGAGGATTCTTCGGCGGGCGATATCTATCCGCCAATGAACAATGTCCTGATGGGATATGATGAAAATGTGAAAGCGGGTCAACCGTTTTACGTTCGTGACTCAAATCTGGAGTTTCAGCTCAAAATTGTTAAACCGTTCGTCGGCACGGTGAATATTAGTCCTAAGACTATGTTCAATGTTTATGTCATGACCGCCGCAGGCGATCCGCTGACAGATGTCGTGTACAGCATTCTTTATAGTGGAACGGTGACCGTTCCGCAAAGCTGCGAAATCAACGCCGGACAAACGATTCTGGTGAATTTCGGCGCATTATACAGCGGCAATTTCAACCATGCAGGCCAAAAGCCGGAGGGGGTACGAGCGAAAAAATTCAGCGTACCGGTAAAGTGCAGCGGTCTGGATTCGCAGGTCAATTTAACAATGCGTCTTATCGCTACGCCGGATAGCCACGTTCCCCAGGCTATCGCTTCGGATAATGCGGATGTCGGCGTAGTGGTCGAAACCGATGAAGGAAACGCGCTTATCCCCAATGATGTACAGAGCGTCGCGCCTTTTATCACCGATAGCGCCGGACGCGCTAACATCACATTGCAAGCCTACCCGG
This sequence comes from Salmonella sp. 32070601201500089SM, assembly GCF_017573605.1. Taxonomy (NCBI): domain Bacteria; kingdom Pseudomonadati; phylum Pseudomonadota; class Gammaproteobacteria; order Enterobacterales; family Enterobacteriaceae; genus Salmonella; species Salmonella sp. 32070601201500089SM. Next base: position 30,568 of record NZ_JAGETK010000012.1, on the reverse strand, counting down.
TGAGTACAACAGGTGAAACGCCAGCGGAAGGGGCGTTTACCGCCCTGGCCAGCCTGCGAGTGGACTTTGACTAAATGAACAGATCACACTGCGCTCTTTTTGTCATGGGACTAATCCTGTGTCCACAAATCAATGCCAGCGCTGACGACCTCGCTTATAACCTCGAATTTACCGGCACTATTGTGGCGCAAACTTGCGACATAGATATTTCCAGCCTCAGTCAAAGTATTGATTTAGGGCAGTTTGCAGTTGGCGATTTTCCTTCGACAGGAACAACGACAAAATTTAAGCCCTTTAATATCAACCTCAAAAATTGTTCCCGAGGAATTACCGGGGCGAAGATCTGGTTTACCGGCGAACCCGATCCGGACAATCCCGCGCTACTGGCAATAACCGATACCGGAATGGGAAGCGGAAACATGTTAGCAAGCGGGGTAGGGGTGGAAATTCTGAATGATGATCAGGATACCATCAGTATCAATAATGCCGACTCAGTGGTCTATCCGTTGAAAGCCGGACGCAACACGCTGTCTTTTTATATTCGCTATAAATCGACCCGGCCGACGGTCACGTCCGGGAACGCGACGGCGGTCATGTATTTCGATATGCAGTATGAATGAGGAGCCATCGTAATTATGCGTAACGATATCCTGTACGGCATCGGGATGCTGCTGGCGGCATCCGGCGTCCAGGCGCACGATGGCCGGGTCTATGTCTCCGGAACCATCACGGACAATACGTGTTCGCTCTCTCCAGGCTCGGAAAATATTAACGTGGCGATGGGCGCGGTTTCTCAACGGCAGTTTTATCGCGCGGGCGACGGTTCCGCATGGCAACCTTTTGCTATCGATTTACAGAACTGCGGCAGCACTGCCAGCGGCGTAACGGTCAGTTTTAGCGGTGCGGCGGACAGTCGTAATACGGATTTATTGGCGCTTACCGCAGGGGAAAGCGACGCTTCAGGCATTGGGATTGCGCTTTATGATCAAAATAAAACTTTAATCCCACTGGGGCAGGAGAGTGATGTGGTGACGCTCAGTCCGGGCCAGGCGTCGGCGCATCTGCAATTTTACGCGCGTTATCTTGCCGATGGCGGCACGGTAACGCCCGGGGACGCCAATGCCTCCGCAACCTTCATTCTTGCCTATGAATAAGTTCTTTTTACGCTGCGCGATATATTGGTGCTTGCTTCCCATATCATGGGCGCAGGCTGGCGTGGTAATTGGCGGTACTCGCTTTATCTATCATGCGGGCGCCCCGGCATTAAGCGTACCGGTAAGTAACCATTCAGAAGCGTCCTGGTTAATCGATACGCATATTTTACCAGGCGGCCGCTGGCCCGGAACCAAAAACGAAGGGAATATCACGCCCTTCGTAGTCACGCCGCCATTATTTATGCTTTCAGCGCGCCAGGAAAACTCAATGCGGGTGGTTTATACCGGCGCACCGCTACCCGCCGACAGGGAAAGTCTGTTTACCTTGAGTATCGCCGCTATTCCCTCCGGTAAACCGGAAGCGAACCGTGTACAAATGGCGTTTCGTTCGGCTTTAAAATTGCTCTATCGCCCTGAGGGACTCGCCGGCAATCCGCAGCAGGCCTACCGGCATCTGATCTGGTCGCTTACCCCCGATGGCGCGACGGTACGCAATCCGACACCCTATTACGTTACGCTCTTTTTATTACGCGCTAACGAGCGCGCCCAGGACAACGCCGGGGTCGTGGCTCCCTTTGCAACGCGTCAAACGGACTGGTGCCGGCACGCGGTTCGCTGCACTGTGCGCTGGCAAAGTATTAATGACTATGGGCGGGTAATGACAGCGCAAACCGTGGATCTGACGCGTATTCATTAACCTATTTTTCAGGCGTCTCCCGATAGCGGGAGGCTTTCCGATCTTATCGAACGAGACTTTTATTATGTATTATCACGCGTTAAAACTTTCCCGACTGGCGATGTTGACGTTGGCAGGCGTTGCCGTATCCGCCTCGGCAATCGCCGCCGATTCTGCCCCGACGTCGCAAATTGGCCCGACGGCGGAAGCCTACATCGTCAGTCATCCGGATAAAGTGGGAGAGGTGGTGGCAACGTATTTGGCCGAACATCCGGAATTTTTGGTCGCCGCCAGCGAGACGTTGCATCAGCGTCAGCAGATTGCGCAACAACAGGCGTATGTTCAACTGGCATTACAGTATCGTGCTGAGTTGCTCAGTAGCAGCAGTCCTTCCGTTGGGCCCAGCGAGGCAAAAGCGGCGGTGGTAATGTTCTTTGATTACCAGTGCTCGTGGTGCAGCAAAATGGCGCCTGTGGTCGAAAACCTGATTAAGGCGAACCCGGATACTCGGTTTATTTTCAAAGAGTTTCCTATTTTTTCCTCCCGCTGGCCGGTATCCGGACTGGCGGCAAGAGTCGGCGAACAGGTATGGCTTACACAGGGCGGGGCGAAATATCTCGACTGGCATAATGCGCTTTATGCCACAGGGAAGGTGGAAGGCGCGTTAACGGAACACGATGTCTACACCCTGGCGCAACATTATCTAACGCCGACGCAGCTGGCCGCCGTAAAAGAAGCGCAAAGCAGCGGTGCAGTACATGATGCGCTCCTCACTAACCAGGCACTGGCGCAGCATATGGACTTTAGCGGCACGCCTGCTTTTGTCGTCATGCCTCAAACGCAAAACGGTGATGTAAAACGGGTGACCGTGATCCCGGGAAGCACGACTCAGGATATGTTGCAAATGGCGATTCAGAAAGCGAAGGGGTGATATTCGCTCAGAGGAGAACGCACAGGAGTGAAAGTAAAATGAAGTCTATGCGTTGCGTCATACCGGTGATTTTACTTTCCTTTATCGTTCATGAAGGGACAGCGAAACCGACCGCTCAGATTCATTTTATGGGATCGGTTGTTGAGGCAGGCTGCTGGAATGACGTGGGAACCTTAGAAATTCAATGCCATAATAAAGAGGGAGTTGAACGTTATATTATTGTCGAGAATATTATCACGCCGATATCATCTCCTCATGCAATGGTAAAACGAGATTATTTGGATGAAGATAAGCAATTAACAGTGCTACGCATTGTCTATGACTGAACCGCGTAGCAGACCGCAGGTAGTGTCCCGTCAGTGTCGTGTGAGGATATTATGAAAAATGTTCTCACCTTCCCGGGACACGGTCTACAGACTTTATCTTCAGATAAACGGCGCTAAAAAGAAAAGTACCATCAATAAAAAAAGGATGGGAATACCAATAGATATAATTTTATTACATCGGTGAGTATGATATTGAATAGCTTGTGGCGGTATGTCAGCAGCGTCAATGATAAATCTTTCATCGATTTTTATCCCCTGCCTGGGGAGCGTAACGAACAGTTCGAAAAGCCCGATTTGTTGTAAATCTCGTCGCAGCAGATAAAGAAGTTGCGTCAAATTAGCATCGCTAACAAATTGACTTCGCTCTCCCCAAACTGCGTACGCGACACCTTCACGGATAATCAATTCCTGATGTGCGTTTTCTATTAAATAGCTCAGGCACCAGGCCCGCATAAATGTCATTTTGAACGCTGCATTGCTGCGCAAGGACGTGATTTCCCTTAATGATTCATTGTAAATAAACTCATTATTTATTTTATGCTGTCTCATGATTACTCCATTTGTGCTTTCAGGCCATGACATCCCACTTGTTCCGTATAGTCAGCATCGTTGCAACGTGTCCGCTATGCTATGAGCAAGGATAGGTTGGGGCGACAGGCCTGAAAAATCAACTGTCATTAAATTGGCTAAATTGTTTAAGTGAAATAAATGTTATTGTGTTATTGTTTTTGTGTTCTTTCTATAAGCATGTTGATTCTGTTTTATCAATATTTAATGAGGTATGCATATAACGTGTCGTTTAAGGATTCTCAAACCATGTTTTTGAGCGGTAAATAATATGTATGTCATTATTTTTTATTCAGTTGATGAGAATTGTCTGTTGTGATTCATTAATTTGAAAATGCGGTTAGTTACAAAAAAGGACATAAAAATAATATTTTGCCACCGTTTATGATTAATTTTATTAAGTGGTGCTATGATTTTAGGTTAAGCATTTTTTATGTGCTTGAATGATAATTTATGTTATCTGGTGTAACTTTTATTTCGGCCTATTGGTCGGTCTTATGGATGCTATAGGATATAGGTAAAAAGAACTAAATAAATATTCGATGATGACTTGCTTTCTCAGGATGAAATTTTATGAGTAGATGGCGATATAAAATATTTTTATGATTTTTTTTGTTATTGCGTTATACATGATAACTATGCTGAACATCTTCGGAATATTACGTTGGACGGGCAGAGAAATTGCCTCTGCATTGCAGAAGTCTCATAACGTATAGTCTGGAGAGCATTATGTACGTAAACCAACAGTCCTCACTCGCCATGCCTGCACCAAGAGCGCCGATGAATCAGAAAATTGATACCGATAACGCGATGGTGCAAAACCATAACGCCATATACCAACAGCTCCTCGACCAAATTCGTGATGACAATACATATACACATGCCGTTATTACCTTAATCCTTATGGCACCGCGCCGTTAAGCCTTTATCCTGGTGTCTGAGTTGAAAGCAGCGAACCGGGTATCGTGGAGTTTCTGGTTTTTGACAACGGTAATTACCGTTTCCGCGAAGATAATATCAATCTGCCGCCACCGGGTAACGACCGCATGAGAGTTGTTTTATTTACTGATGTCGTCAACACGCATGGTGTGATCCGGAACGATGTTATTGATATGTTCCATATAATCAGCAATTGCCTGCGAGGTTTACAGCCCTTTAATGTCTTTGACATTTTTACCTTTCGTGAAGTCAAATCCGCCACGGCCTTTACCGATAAAGGAGTCAGCGCGACGGTACTGAATATCTTGTCTGCGACCTGTTTACCTTTGATATCAAATTCGACAATACGCTGTCCCAGCGGTTTTGTGTTGTAGTGTTTGAATTTGGCCGTTTTCGACACATGCAGCATGCCGTTCTTCGGATCGGCTGCATGAGACATCATCGCCTTCAGATCTTTACCGCTAATTTCCACGTTCATTACGTCGTTAGTAAAAGGATACATACTCAGAACATCGCCGAGCAGGTAATCATCGTCATATCAATAATGGTGTGATGGAGGGCACCGTTGTTGTGATGGCTGTGCTGGCAGGTTTTCAGGTATTGCTTACAGCGATAGAGTTGCACTCCTGAGGGGGAAATGACCGTTTCGGATCACCCCCTGAGTTACGGAACAGCGGGGCAAATCACATCAATCTTTGCTATCAGTTATCCAAAAGGTAAAGCTTAGTACAACACTAAATCTGCGGTATGACCTAAAAAGATGAAGTGTTGATTTAATAATAAACATTGAGTTATTTTTTATAAAAAAACATTTCTCGACACATTATTTTTAAATACTTTTATCCTGCGTGATGTGAGATTTATATCACTATTCTATAACTAGATTTGGTTAAACTTCGACACCGGAGTAAAACATATTCATTGATGAATAAAATATAACTATGGGAAATATATTCAATGTCTCTGATAAAGCGAACAGTATTATTTAGTCTCTTACTTACAATATCTACTGTTTTTAGCCATTCTGTACATGCACTGGAATATAAGAATTCATTTGGATCAATTAATGCCGGTTATGCTGACTGGAATAGTGGATTCGTCAATGTACATCGTGGGGAGGTGTGGAAAGTAACTGCTGACTTTGGTGTCAATTTCAAAGAGGCAGAATTCTATTCATTTATTGAAAGCAACGTGTTAAATCACGCTGTTGCTGGAAGAAATCATACTGTTTCTGCCATGACTCATGTACGACTCTTTGATTCAGATTATACTTTCTTCGGTAAGATATATGGTCAATGGGATAACTCATGGGGCGATGACCTCGATATGTTTTATGGAGCGGGGTATTTAGGTTGGAGCGGGAGTTGGGGGTTCTTCAAACCCTATATTGGTCTGCATAATCAATCTGGTGATTATGTCTCGCAGAAATATGGGCAGACAAGCGGCTGGAATGGCTATGTTATTGGCTGGACTGCAGCCTATAATTTTAATTTATTTGGTGAAGATTTTGTTTTATCTGACTGGAATGAAATCGAACTAGATAGAAATGACGCTTATACGGAGCAGCAATTCGGTCGAAATGGATTAAATGGTGGATTAACACTGGCATGGAAATTTTATCCCCGCTGGAAAGCTACTGTGACATATCGTTATTTCGCGAACAAACTAGGTTATGACGGATATGGAGACCAGATGATTTATATGGTCGGATATTCATTTTAAATAAAATCAAAGGAGTTGAAATGAAAAAAACAGTCATTGCCAGCATGATTGGACTGGCGCTTTGTGCGACAAGTACGTTATCTGTCGTGCACGCGGCTGCCGAAAAACGCCCGAACTTAGTTTTTATTGTGGCAGATGATCTTGGCTATGGTGATTTGGCGACTTACGGTCACCAGATAGTGAAAACCCCGAATATTGACCGCCTGGCGAAAGAAGGGGTCAAATTCACTGAATACTATGCGCCGGCTCCTTTGTGTTCTCCTTCCCGCGCCGGGATGTTAACAGGCCGTATGCCCTTCCGCACCGGTGTACGCTCCTGGATCCCTGAAGGTACTAATGTTTCTATTGGACGTAACGAATTGACCATAGCCAATCTGCTGAAACAGCAGGGTTACGATACCGCGATGATGGGTAAACTGCATCTCAACGCCGGGGGCGATCGTACCGATCAGCCGCAGCCGAAAGAGTTAGGTTTTGATTACTCTCTGGTGAACCCGGCTGGCTTTGTGACCGATGCTACGCTGGATAATGCCAAAGAGCGCCCGCGTTACGGCGTCGTCCACCCAACCGGCTGGATGCGTAACGGCAAACATATTGATCGTGCCGATAGCATCAGCGGCGAATTTGTCAGTTCTGAAGTGGTGAACTGGCTAGATAACAAGAAAGACGACAAACCGTTCTTCTTATACGTTGCCTTTACGGAAGTTCACAGCCCACTGGCCTCGCCGAAAAAATACCTCGATATGTATTCACAATACATGAGCGAATACCAGAAGCAGCATCCCGATCTGTTCTACGGCGACTGGGCGGATAAACCGTGGCGCGGTACCGGTGAATATTACGCCAATATCAGCTATATGGATGCGCAAGTCGGTAAAGTACTGGATAAAATTAAAGCGATGGGGGAAGAAGATAATACCATTGTCATCTTCACCAGTGATAACGGCCCGGTGACGCGTGAAGCGCGTAAAGTCTACGAGCTGAACCTCGCAGGCGAGACTGACGGTCTGCGCGGACGTAAAGATAACCTGTGGGAAGGCGGTATTCGCGTTCCGGCAATTATCAAATACGGTAAACACATTCCACAGGGCGTCGTTACCGATACGCCTGTGTATGGTCTGGACTGGATGCCGACGCTGGCGAACATGATGGATTTCAAACTGCCTACTGATCGTACATACGACGGGCAATCGCTGGTTCCGCTGTTGGAGCAGAAAACGTTAAAACGTAATAAGCCGCTGATCTTCGGTATTGATATGCCGTTCCAGGATGATCCGACCGATGAATGGGCGATCCGCGACGGTGACTGGAAAATGATCATCGATCGTGAAAATAAACCTAAATACCTCTATAACCTGAAAAAAGATCGGTTCGAAACGCTGAACCAAATTGGCAAACAGCCTGAAATTGAAAAACAGCTGTATGGCAAGTTCCTGAAAATGAAACAGGACATCGATAACGACTCATTAATGAAAGCCCGTGGCGACAAACCAACGCCGGTGACCTGGGGCTAAAAGGATAATTATAAAAAATTAAGTATGCCACTTAGGGCTCTGCCCGCCTGATTCAGCGCCCTCGTGCTGAGTCAGGTTCTTTTATTTTAGGGATACGGAAAATATGCAACGGAAAAGCTGTCAGGTAATGATCAAACCGACCGGGTCGGTGTGTAATCTTGATTGTAAATATTGCTTCTATCTGGAAAAGGAAATGCTCTATCCCGATAGAAAAAACCATTACAAGATGACGGAAGAAACGCTGGCGTTGTTTGTGCAACAGCATATTGCGGCGCAGGACGTGGATGAAGTGATTTTTGCGTGGCAGGGTGGGGAACCGACGCTGATGGGGCTGCCATTTTACCGCCAGGCTGTAGCGCTCCAGCAACGTTATGCTAATGGAAAAGCCATCGTTAATACTTTTCAGACCAATGGCATTCTGATTGATGATGAATGGGCGAGATTCTTCAGGGCGCATGACTTTCTGGTTGGTATTTCGATTGATGGCGATGCGGCGCTGCACGACGAATGGCGAGTAACTCGCGCAGGGCAACCTACCCATCATAAAGTTGAACAGGCGATAAAATGCCTGGCGAGTCATGGCGTTGAATTTAATACTCTCACGGTGGTGAGTCAGAGCAATATGCTGCACCCGCAGCGGGTTTATGCGTATCTGAAATCTATCGGCAGCCGCTATATGCAGTTTATTCCGCTAGTGGAAAGAGCGGCAAATAAAGACGGAATGCTGGCGCATCCGCAGGACGAGCAAACCGCAGTAACCCCCTGGTCAGTGGACGGATTACAGTTTGGAAAGTTCCTGAATGCCATTTTTGATATCTGGATCCGCGAAGATATTGGTGATATCGGCATTCAACTCTTTGAACAAACGCTGGCGGCATGGTGTGGACTCCCCCCTCAGGTTTGCGTTTTTGCGCCCGTTTGCGGTAGCGCTTTTGCAATGGAAATGAATGGCGATGTGTATAACTGCGATCATTTCGTTTACCCGCAATATAAGCTCGGCAATATTAACGACACGCCGCTGCGTCAGATGAATAATAGCGCGCAAAACCAGCAGTTTGGTCTCGATAAAAGCCGCACGATGGCGCAGGAATGCCATACCTGCCCGTGGCAATTCGCCTGTTATGGCGGTTGCCCTAAACACCGCTTTTTGCCTTCGGCTTGCGGACCGATGAAGCAAAACTATCTTTGTGCCGGCTATCAGTGCTTTTTCTCTCATACCGCGCCAATGATGAAAGCGATGAAAACCCTTTACGTAAATAACCTGTCACCGGCGGAGATCCGGTCTGTTTTTTTTAAGTAATGCTCAAGGAGGAACGCATGTTTGCCAATATTAATGTGGACTGCTGTAAAACGCCGGGATGTAAAAATCTGGGCGTGTTGAACAGTCCGGATTATGTCCGCCAGGGAAAAGATGTTCTTTGTCGGGAATGTGGTTTCCTGTTTCCTGTTATTTCCGCTGGGGCGTTAAATCTTTTTCGCCACACGGTAAACCGGGGATGGAAAGGCCTGGTCAAACAGTGTCCTGCCTGCGGCAGCACCTCATTAAAGAAATACGGCTTCTCGACTCAGGGCGAACACCGCATGGCGTGTAGTCAGTGTCGGAAAACGTTCATCGTCCCCGAAAAGGCAAAAAGCGATTGCCGACAGGACGAGCTGGCAACCCTAATTGAGGAAGGGACGTCGCTTGCCGGGATCCGCTCACAGCTGAAATTAGACAGCACAGGTCTTAACCGGGCGCTGTTTAAACTATCCCGTAATGCAAACCTTGCAGAGCGATGCCAGCAGTTTCCGGCCTTCGATATCGCACTCAGCACCCGCGCTTTCAGGGTGAACTATAACGGTGGAGACAGCAGCCTGTATGTTCTGGTGACGGCAGAAGAACAAAGCGGAAGGGTGGTGGCGATTTCGTCAAATTATTCAGCACAGCCGCTGGATAAAGCCTGGCAGTATCAGTCGTATTATGAAGAACGGCTACCTCCGGGTACGCTGGCGCATATGGTGCAACGTAAGGAAGCGATTACAGCGCGCCGCGAAACTTTATTTGATATCGACTACGGTCCGGCCTCGTTATATAAGAATGACTCCGGAATGATCGTAAAGCCGGTGTTGCCTGCCTACCGCCATTTTGAACTGGTGCGGATGCTGACGGACGAACGCTCCTTAAACGTTCAGCATTACCTCGATCATGAATGCTTTATTCTGGGGGGATGCATGATGGCGAATATGCCGCATGTCCATCAGGGCCGTTGCCATATTTCATTTGTCAAAGAACGCGGTACGACGCCGCTGCAAAAAGATATTCCGCCACGCCTGTTTTTAAGCGGCGGTATCCGTAACAATGTCTGGCGTACTTTTTCTACCCGCGATTATGCTATGGCGGTGTGTAATCTCACCGGTAATAAAAAAATTACCCAGCAACGTTATGCTACGTTACAAGGCGCGACGGCGTTCATTAATTATCTGTATGCGCATCCTTTTTTGGCGCAGCTTAATCGTCTGTCACCGGCAAATGTGACGGCAACGCTGGATTATCTGAAGTATGAATATAATCAATCCCGTAAGGTCGGATAACGCATCGCATGCCGTGTGATAGAGCTGAGTCGATGGCTTTTGATTATCAGCCCAACCCTCTCCAGCGTATCTATTTCGTTGTTCCAGCAAGGAACGACAACGATATACTGGAGAGATCATGGGGCCGTTCAAACATCAAAAGAATACGCTTCCTGCCCCGTGTCTTGCCGTCAATCAGAGGCTTGATAAGCAAAATGCGATGGTGCTCAACCATACGGCGATTTATGAGCACAGCCTCAGCCAGATTACAGAAAGTAATACAGTACAAAATGCGCTGATTATTCTTAATCCGCTTATGGCCGCGCCATCTCTTGCCAGCCTGGCGAGAGCGATATTATCGATCCGCAGGCGGGCAGCGAGGCGATGGGGCTGCTAATTTTACAGGAGATTGCGCCTACGGAGAAAACCGTGCTTTTTGAAGCGACCATGACGTCAGGTTACTACAAAAACGCGGAAACGAACGGGGAAGGCTATCGCTACGATATTACCAGTTTCCGGGTGTATAAAATGGATCTGTACGCGTAGCGGTCTATCATCAATGACTGACTGCACTAAAAAAGTCCGGCGTAAGTCGGACTTCATTTCGTAAAAAACGAGCTATTCATCATATATAATCTAATTTTAACGATGAGTCAGGCGAGGTAAGATAGTAGATCCGAAGAATTCACCTGATTGAGAGAATAAAAAGTGAAACATCTGCACCGATTTTTTAGCAGCGATGCCTCTGGGGGCATCATTCTCATCATCGCCGCTGCGCTGGCTATGCTGATGGCCAATATGGGCGCGACCAGTGGATGGTATCATGATTTTCTGGAGACGCCGGTTCAGCTACGGGTTGGGGCGCTTGAGATCAACAAAAACATGCTGTTGTGGATCAACGATGCGCTGATGGCCGTGTTTTTCCTGTTGATTGGCCTGGAAGTTAAGCGCGAACTGATGCAAGGCTCGTTAGCCAGTCTGCGCCAGGCCGCTTTTCCGGTGATTGCCGCCATCGGCGGGATGATTGTACCGGCATTGCTCTATCTGGCCTTTAACTACTCCGATCCGGTCACTCGCGAGGGCTGGGCTATTCCTGCCGCGACGGATATCGCCTTTGCGCTGGGCGTGTTGGCGCTGTTGGGCAGCCGGGTTCCGCTGGCGCTGAAAATTTTCCTGATGGCGCTGGCGATCATCGATGATCTCGGCGCCATCGTTATTATCGCACTGTTTTATACCAGCGATCTTTCTATCGTCTCGCTGGGCGTGGCGGCGTTCGCGATTGCCGTGCTGGCGCTGCTGAACCTGTGCGGCGTCAGACGGACTGGGGTATATATTCTGGTCGGGGCAGTGCTGTGGACGGCGGTACTGAAGTCCGGCGTTCACGCGACGCTGGCAGGCGTCATTGTCGGTTTCTTTATTCCGCTGAAAGAAAAACACGGTCGCTCGCCGGCGAAGCGTCTGGAGCATGTTCTGCACCCGTGGGTCGCGTACCTGATCCTGCCGCTCTTCGCTTTTGCGAATGCTGGCGTTTCTCTTCAGGGCGTCACGATTGACGGTCTGACCTCCATGCTGCCGTTGGGAATTATTGCCGGTCTGCTGATTGGTAAGCCGCTGGGGATTAGTCTGTTTTGCTGGCTGGCGCTGCGTTTCAAGCTGGCGCATCTGCCGCAGGGGACCACTTATCAGCAAATCATGGCGGTCGGCATTTTGTGTGGCATTGGCTTTACGATGTCCATCTTTATCGCCAGCCTGGCATTTGGCAATGTCGATCCGGAACTTATTAACTGGGCGAAATTGGGCATTTTGATTGGTTCATTGCTCTCCGCAGTGGTGGGGTATAGCTGGTTGCGCGCGCGTTTGAACGCGCCGGCATAACCAGTACGAAGGAAAGGGGGAGCGATGTATCGCTCCCTTACGACATTGAACAGGGAGAGGAATGAGCATGTCTCATATTAACTACAACCATCTTTATTACTTCTGGCATGTCTATAAAGAAGGTTCTGTCGTGGGCGCCGCAGAGGCGCTTTTTCTGACGCCGCAAACCATTACTGGTCAAATTAAAGCCCTGGAAGAGCGTTTACAGGGGAAGCTATTTAAACGTAAGGGACGCGGTCTTGAGCCCAGCGAACTGGGCGAGCTGGTTTTTCGCTATGCGGATAAAATGTTTACGCTAAGCCAGGAGATGCTGGATATCGTCAATTACCGCAAAGAATCAAACCTGTTGTTTGACGTCGGCGTCGCCGATGCTTTATCCAAGCGTCTGGTCAGCAGCGTTCTGGATGCGGCGGTGGTGGTGGATGAACCCATACATCTGCGTTGCTTTGAGTCGACGCACGAAATGTTGCTCGAACAGCTCAGCCAGCACAAGCTGGATATGATTATCTCCGACTGCCCGATAGATTCCACGCAGCAGGAGGGGCTATTCTCAGTCAAAATCGGCGAATGCAGCGTCAGTTTCTGGTGTACGAATCCGCTTCCCGAAAAAGCGTTCCCTGCCTGCCTGGAAGAGCGACGGTTGCTGGTGCCGGGACGGCGCTCAATGCTGGGGCGTAAGTTGTTGAACTGGTTTAATTCACAGGGGTTGCAGGTTGAGATCCTCGGTGAATTTGATGACGCGGCCTTAATGAAGGCGTTTGGCGCGACGCACGATGCGATTTTTGTGGCGCCGAGCCTTTATTCACTGGATTTTTATGCCGATGAGTCGGTAATAGAGATTGGGCGCGTGGAGAATGTCATGGAAGAATATCATGCGATTTTTGCCGAGAGAATGATCCAGCATCCGGCGGTGCAGCGTATTTGCAATGCGGACTACTCGGCATTGTTTAAACTACAGTAGACATACCTACCGTAATACTTCCGGCTGCGGTACTAACCCGCAGCCGGAATCATTCTACAAGTTCAGCAGGCTACGGTACTGCCCACCTTCGCGGATAAACACCGGAATTCTGTTCAGTGGCGTAGCGTACTGCAGCGTCTGCCCTCCTGAATAGCTTTCACCGGTCGCAAGATCCGTCCATGTTTCCCCTTCCGGTAGCCAGATATCACGTTCGCGCATACCTTCATGCATGACGGGGGCGATCAGCAGGTCAGGACCAAAACAATACTGGTCGGTGATTGCCCAACTTGTTTCCTGTTCGGGGAATTCAAAGAACAGGGGGCGCATCACTGGCGTATTGTGCTTATGGGTTTCCTCCATCAGCGCTTTGATATAGGGCTTGAGTTTTTCTCGCAACGCCAGGCAACCTGTCAGTACCTCGCATACTTCCTCACCGTAGCTCCAGACCTCGTTCGGCGCACCTGTAGGGCATTGAGCAATGCCATCCCGGTACGGTTGCGCGGGTAAAATCTGCGGATCGCGGTTGCCGTGCAGACGCATCACCGGACTAAAGACGCCCCACTGGAACCAGCGAATCAGCAATTCATGGAATTTTGGGTCGTGAATATTGCCACCATGAAAACCGCCGATATCCGTCGTCCACCACGGTATCCCCGCGATTCCCATATTGAGTCCGGCAGCAAACTGGTTGCGCAGCGATCTAAACGAGGAGTGAATATCCCCTGACCAGACCAGAGCGCCGTACTTCTGACTGCCGGCCCAGGCGCAGCGTAGCAGGTTGATAACCTGGTCTTCGCCATCGGCTTTCATGCCGTCAAAAAAGGTTTTAGCGTACATACGTGGGTAGATATTGCCCACTTCCAGTACCGGCCCGGCATGGTAGCGATAGTTGTCGTAGTCGTAAACGCTGAACTCAGGTTCGGCTTCATCTAACCAGAATAACTTCACGCCTTTATCGTAATAGTTGCGTTTGGCTTTGCCCCAGACGTAGTCGCGCGCGCCCGGATGAGTCGCATCAAAGTAAGTGGTATTGCCGAGGAAATCCATATTGATCGGCAAGCCACGTTCCGTTTGTACCAGCCAGCCGTTTTCGCGCATCTCCCGATAGCTTTCGGTACGGTTATCCACCGTCGGCCAGACGGAGACCATCAGCTCAATTCCCAGCGATTTCAGCTCGGCAATCATGGCATCAGGATCGGGCCAGTCGCGCGCATCGAACATCCAGTCACCCTGATTCGGCCAGTGAAAGAAGTCGATAACGATCACTGAGATAGGCAGATTGCGGCGCTTATATTCGCGGGCGACCTCCAGCAGCTCTTCCTGCGTACGATAACGGAGTTTGCACTGCCAGAAGCCCATGGCGTAGTCCGGCATCATCGGCGGCGTGCCGGTAGCCAGCGCGTAAGCCCGGCTAATTTCTGCCGGGGTATCGCCTGCCGTGATCCAGTAGTCTAACTGTTCGCTGACCTGCGCTTCCCATTCGGTAACGTTTTGGGCAAAGGTTACGCGTCCGACTGCCGGGTTGTTCCATAAAAATCCGTAGCCCAGACTGGAGAGCATAAATGGTACTGAGGCCTGGGAGTTACGTTGCGCCAGCTCAAGCACGCATCCTTTGAGATCCAGGTTGGCCTGTTGATACTGCCCCATGCCATAAATTTTTTCCCCTTCGGTGGCTTCGAAGCGGGCTTTCAGTGAATATTTCCCACCCTGAATCGGGCGGAACTCGCGTCCCTCAAGGTTGAGTGCGCTGACGTACTGGCCGTGAGATGATTCATCCTCGCCAATTTCGCCCCGCAGGCGCCAAAACTCCTGCAACAGGGGTTTGTGTGGATGGCGGTAAAAGGTAACTTGTCCTTTTTGATTGACGATAGCGATAATTTTGCCGTTGGTCAGCGTTGCCTGGTGGTGCTCATAATCAATGTGGCACTGGCTTTCTGCGACTGGCTCAGTCAATGCCCAGTCTTCATTTCTCATTACCGGCAGATGACGGCCACTGCGTACGCGCAGGCTGTTCTCGCCCCAGGGTTCAATCCATAAATAGCGATCGTTTTGCTGCCAGACCAGACGACGCGGGTCTTGTTGCATAAATGGCATGGTGGTGCCTCCCATATTCGAGGGTGAAGGTAAAGAACGTTATGAGTTGACGGTTTCCAGATCGTGGCGAATCTTCTCTTCCATCGCTTCGTATTTGCGAAAGAAAAGTAGTGGGATCGCTGCGAGCGCGAAGAGTAGGGCGGGTGCCCAGATAAAGGCCCAGATAATGCCCTCCAGACCCGCAGCACTCTGGGCATGGTTGGGGACATAGCCAAAACTGTTCATGATCCAGGCGGCGAAAGCGGTGCCGAGGCCACTACCCATCTTGATGCAGAAGGTGCTGCCGAAGGCGATAAGAATGCCGGTAGCCTTAATACCGGTCTTCCAGGCGCCGAAATCGACGGCGAAGCCCAGCATGGCAAACGGCATTGAGCAGGCGATACCGCTGCCGATATTGCCGAGTATCCAGGCGGCGATGAGGAAAGTAATGTTGTCCGCTGCCAGCCACATCATGACGCCGCCAAACGTGGCGACCAGCAGACCGCCTACCCATATCCAGGTTTTAGCCAGGTATTTGCTAAAGAAGGGGATAGCGATGATAAACAGGATCTGAATCGTCGCCAGGCTGTTAATCAGCGGTACCAGATCTTTACGGTCGAGGTTGTAGGTCAGATAATAGACAATGGTCGTGTTGCGCTGCTGTAGGGCAATCCAGAAGATCAGATTAGCCAGCACCATCAGGATCCACGGCCAGTTACCTTTCATCGCCGCGAAACTTTTTTTCATCGGCAACTTAGGTTCATGCTGTATTTTATCCGTATCCATTTCACGAATGTTTTTAAACGCAAAGAGCGTTAGCGCGCAGGATATAATGGCAAACGTAATTGCCGTATAAATAAAACCAGCGTGATCATCACCGTTACCTAAAAAAGCGACTAACGGCAAGGCGGTCGCGTTCATTAATAAAACCCCAATTTGCCCACCGGTCATTCGCCAGGAATTTAAAACCAGTCTTTCCTTGGGAGATAAGGTCATCAGGGGTAATATTGCACTGAGTGGTGTATTAAGTCCGGTAAATAGAATGCTGGCAATCATATAAGATATTGCTGCATAGATGGCTTTTCCTGTCATACTGATATCAGGAGACCAAAATGACAGCGCGCTGAATACCGCAAAAGGCAGCGGTAACCATAAAAACCAGGGACGACATTTACCGTAGCGTGAACGCGTTTTATCGATGATGATCCCCCATATGGGGGCGTCTATGCCATCGATAATACGCGCCAGCAGCAGGATAACGCCTGCTACGGCAAGGCTAATGCCCGCAACGTCTGTGTAGAAATATAAAATGTACGTTGAACCGAAGCAGTACAGCAGATTACCCGCCACATCCAAAGAGCCGTAGCTAATACGCTGTAGTAAAGACAATGATGCTGACCCGGAAGGCTGGGTATCCTCAATGACAGAACTCATAATGATAACTCCGATATTGGTACGATACGCCCAGAAAAACAACCTCTACTTTCTAAGCAAGTTTTGAATATTATTTTTATGTCGTTTTTGAATTTAACCTCAGATTAAAATGAGTAAGTAAGGTGTACATGAAAAGTAGTTAACCCGACGGCATCAATCAATTATTAAATCTTACATCAGGATTGCGTTTATTAGTTTTTGAATGAGCGATGTTTTTATTTGCTAAGGTGGTCACAATTTTTTCAGTAATGAAATAAAAAAAGGAAAATAGTGAAAGAAAATAACTTTCAAGTATTACGTGACTAAGGGAGGGGTAGCTGAAAAAATCGGCTGGTCAGGAAGAGCGTGAACGAGTGAGGTCAGCGGCCAGCGGTTGACGAGAAAAGCGGCAGATAGCAGGCATAAAAAAACCCGCTTTACGCGGGTTTTTCTACAAAGCTGATAACAAGCAGGCGATTAAGCCAGTTTGTTGATCTGTGCAGTCAGGTTAGCTTTATGACGTGCAGCTTTGTTTTTGTGGATCAGACCTTTAGCAGCCTGACGGTCCACGATCGGTTGCATTTCGTTAAATGCTTTCAGTGCAGCAGCTTTGTCGCCAGCTTCGATAGCTGCGTATACTTTCTTGATGAAAGTACGCATCATAGAGCGACGGCTTGCGTTGTGCTTACGAGCCTTTTCAGACTGAACGGCGCGCTTCTTAGCTGATTTGATATTAGCCAAGGTCCAACTCCCAAATGTGTTCTATATGGACAATTCAAAGGCCGAGGAATATGCCCTTTTAGCCTTCTTTTGTCAATGGATTTGTGCAAATAAGCGCCGTTTAAATTGCAGCACTCGTTGCGTAGTGATGGCGCAGGATTCTACCAGCTTGCGTGCTGTGAATACAGCCTTTCCATGAGAAAAATTGCATTAAGCGGCGGGTTTTGGGGCGGAGTTTGCCGCATGGCGATGAAAAGCATCTTCTTTATGTTTCCTCAGGGCAATAGTCGGTTAACCTTGACCGCTGTACAAGGTATACTCTTGCGATTTTCACTGTTTTGAGTCAGACATGAAGCTGATACGCGGCATACATAATCTCAGTCAGGCCCCGCATGGGTGTGTGCTGACCATTGGTAATTTCGACGGCGTACATCGGGGGCATCGCGCTCTACTGCAGGGTTTGCAGGAAGAAGGACGCAGACGCGGTCTGCCGGTGGTGGTCATGATTTTCGAACCGCAGCCGCTGGAGCTGTTCGCGACGGATAAAGCGCCCGCCCGCCTGACGCGCCTGCGTGAAAAACTGCATTACCTTGCGCAGTGCGGCGTGGACTATGTGCTGTGCGTGAAATTCGATCGCCGCTTTGCCGCTTTGACGGCGCAAACGTTTATCAGCGAACTGCTGGTGGAGCGACTTGGCGTGCAATTTCTTGCCGTCGGCGATGATTTCCGCTTTGGTGCTAGCCGTGCGGGCGATTTCTTGTTATTACAGAAGGCGGGGGCGGAGTATGGTTTTGCGGTTTCCAGCACCCAAACCTTTTGTGAAGGCGGCGTGCGTATCAGTAGTACCGCAGTGAGACAGGCGCTGGCGGAGGATAACCTGGCGCTTGCCGAAAGTCTGCTGGGACATCCCTTTACTATTTCCGGGCGTGTCGTTCATGGCGACGAGCTGGGGCGTACCATTGGCTTCCCGACGGCGAACTTACCGCTGCGCCGTCAGGTCTCCCCGGTCAAAGGGGTCTATGCGGTGGAAGTCACCGGGCTTGGCGATAAGCCGTTACCCGGCGTAGCGAACATTGGCACTCGTCCAACGGTGGCTGGCGTGCGTCAACAACTGGAAGTGCATCTGCTGGACGTTGTAATGGACCTCTACGGTCGCCATATAGATGTAATACTGCGTAAAAAGATACGTAATGAGCAGCGATTTGCGTCGCTTGATGAGCTAAAAGCGCAAATCGCACGCGATGAGTTAACGGCCCGCAAGTTTTTTGGGCTAGCCGGGCAGGTGTAACCCTGACGGTGTTTATCAAACCGAAATACGGAACCGAGAATCTGATGAGTGACTATAAATCGACCCTGAATTTGCCGGAAACAGGGTTCCCGATGCGCGGCGACCTCGCCAAGCGTGAACCGGGAATGCTGGCGCGTTGGACCGATGATGATCTGTACGGCATCATTCGTGCGGCCAAAAAAGGCAAAAAAACCTTCATTCTGCATGATGGCCCTCCATATGCGAATGGCAGCATTCATATTGGTCACTCAGTTAACAAGATTCTGAAAGACATTATCGTGAAGTCCAAAGGACTGTCGGGATTTGACTCGCCTTACGTGCCGGGCTGGGACTGTCACGGTCTGCCTATCGAGTTGAAAGTCGAGCAGGAGTTCGGTAAGCCGGGCGAGAAATTCACTGCCGCTGAATTCCGCGCCAAGTGCCGCGAATATGCCGCTACGCAGGTTGACGGCCAGCGTAAAGACTTCATTCGTTTGGGCGTGTTGGGCGACTGGTCGCATCCGTACCTGACCATGGACTTCAAAACCGAAGCCAACATCATCCGCGCGCTGGGCAGAATTATCAAAAACGGTCATCTGCACAAAGGCGCTAAGCCGGTGCACTGGTGCGTTGACTGCCGTTCCGCGCTGGCGGAAGCGGAAGTTGAATATTACGACAAAACTTCACCGTCTATCGACGTGGCGTTCCGCGCCGTCGATCAGGATGCGGTGAAAGCGAAGTTCGGTCTGCCGGGCGTGAGCGGCCCTGTGTCGCTGGTTATCTGGACCACCACGCCGTGGACACTCCCGGCTAACCGCGCCATCTCCCTGGCGCCGGACTTTGATTATGCGCTGGTGCAGATTGACGGCCAGGCGGTGATTCTGGCGAAAGATCTGGTTGAAAGCGTCATGCAGCGTATTGGCGCGGCTGAATACACCATTCTCGGCACCGTTAAAGGCGCGGAGCTGGAACTGCTGCGCTTTACCCATCCGTTTATGGGCTTTGACGTGCCGGCGATCCTCGGCGATCACGTCACCCTGGACGCCGGTACCGGCGCGGTACATACCGCCCCTGGTCACGGCCCGGATGACTACGTGATCGGCCAAAAGTATGGCCTGGAAACGGCTAACCCGGTTGGGCCGGACGGCGCTTACCTGCCAGGCACATATCCAACGCTTGACGGTGTTAACGTCTTCAAGGCGAACGATATCGTTATTGAACTGCTGAAAGAAAAAGGCGCGCTACTGCATGTCGAAAAAATGCAGCACAGCTATCCGTGCTGTTGGCGTCACAAAACGCCGATCATTTTCCGCGCGACCCCGCAGTGGTTCGTCAGCATGGATAAAGAAGGGCTTCGTCAACAGTCCCTGAAAGAGATCAAAGGCGTTCAGTGGATCCCGGACTGGGGTCAGGCGCGTATTGAATCAATGGTCGCTAACCGTCCTGACTGGTGTATCTCACGTCAGCGTACCTGGGGCGTACCGATGTCGCTGTTCGTGCATAAAGAAACGCAGGAGCTGCTGCCGATTGAGCGTACTCTGGCGGCGATGGAAGAGGTGGCGAAACGCGTCGAAGTTGACGGTATCCAGGCGTGGTGGGATCTCGACCCGAAAGAGATCCTCGGCGAAGATGCTGATCAATACGAGAAAGTTCCGGATACGTTGGACGTTTGGTTTGATTCCGGTTCCACCAGTTATTCCGTGGTTGATGCACGTCCGGAATTCGCCGGTCACGCTGCCGATATGTATCTGGAAGGCTCTGACCAGCATCGCGGCTGGTTTATGTCCTCCCTGATGATTAGCGTGGCGATGAAAGGCAAAGCGCCATATCGCCAGGTACTGACTCACGGTTTCACCGTCGATGGTCAGGGGCGCAAGATGTCCAAGTCTATCGGTAACACCGTGTCGCCGCAGGATGTGATGAATAAACTGGGCGCGGATATCCTGCGTCTGTGGGTAGCGTCTACTGACTATACCGGCGAAATGGCGGTCTCTGACGAAATCCTGAAACGTGCTGCCGACAGCTATCGTCGTATCCGTAATACCGCGCGCTTCCTGCTGGCGAACCTCAATGGCTTCAATCCGGCCACCGATATGGTCAAACCGGAAGAGATGGTGGTGCTGGACCGGTGGGCGGTGGGCTGCGCGAAAACGGCGCAGCAAGAGATTCTGAAGGCATACGAAGCTTACGACTTCCATGAAGTGGTACAGCGCCTGATGCGCTTCTGCTCCGTTGAAATGGGCTCGTTCTACCTCGACATCATCAAAGACCGCCAGTACACCGCGAAGGCCGATAGCGTCGCGCGTCGTAGCTGCCAGACTGCGCTGTATCATATCGCAGAGGCGCTGGTTCGCTGGATGGCGCCGATCATGTCCTTCACGGCTGATGAAATCTGGGGCTACCTGCCGGGCGAGCGTGAAAAATATGTCTTCACCGGCGAATGGTACGACGGGTTGTTTGGCCTGGAAGAGAATGAAGAATTTAATGACGCATTCTGGGACGATGTCCGCTATATCAAGGACCAGGTCAACAAAGAGCTGGAAAATCAGAAAGCCAATGGCATCAAATCGAACCTGGAAGCAAAAGTGACGCTGAAATATGCTGACGATGCTAACGGTACGATCAAGAAGCTGAAACTGTTGGGTGAAGAGGTCAGATTTATCTTCATTACTTCCCAGTTCGTGATTTCTGAGCAAGCGGGGGGTATTGATGATGAAAATATTCAGTACAATGCTGGTAATACGACAGTTCAGGCAGTGGTAACGCGTGCCGAGGGTGATAAGTGTCCGCGCTGCTGGCACTACACTACTGATGTCGGCAAGGTGGCGGAACATGCAGATATCTGCGGACGCTGTGTCAGCAACATCGCCGGTAATGGCGAACAACGTAAATTTGCCTGATGAGTAAACCACTCTGTTCAACAGGACTACGCTGGCTATGGCTGGTAGTAGTCGTGCTGATTATCGATTTGGGCAGCAAATACCTGATCCTCCAGAATTTCGCTCTGGGGGATACGGTAGGGCTGTTCCCGTCGCTTAATTTGCATTATGCGCGTAACTACGGCGCGGCTTTTAGCTTCCTGGCGGATAGCGGCGGCTGGCAGCGCTGGTTCTTTGCCGGGATTGCGATAGGGATCTGCGTAATTCTTTTGGTGATGATGTATCGCTCGAAAGCGACGCAGAAGCTGAATAACATCGCTTATGCGTTAATCATCGGCGGCGCGCTGGGTAACCTGTTCGACCGCCTGTGGCACGGCTTTGTTGTCGATATGATCGATTTTTACGTCGGCGACTGGCATTTCGCGACGTTCAACCTTGCCGATAGCGCGATCTGTATCGGCGCGGCGCTGATTGTACTGGAAGGCTTTTTGCCGAAGCCGACAGCGAAAGAACAGGCATAAGCGTAAATACCGGGTGGCGCTTATCCGGTTTTGTAGGCCTGATAAGCGCAGCGCCATCAGGCAAACGTGGTGCCGGATGGCGGTGAAAACGCCTTATCCGGCCTACGGTTTTATCGTTCTTTATGCCTCCGGGCAAAACACGTGAGCAATTTGCATGTCTAAATCCGTACAGAGCAACAGCGCGATCCTCGTTCACTTCACCCTGAAACTGGATGATGGCTCAACGGCGGAATCTACCCGCAATAACGGCAAGCCAGCCCTGTTCCGCCTTGGCGATACCTCGCTTTCCGAAGGTCTGGAGCAGCAGCTTCTGGGGTTGAAAGAAGGGGAAAAGAAAGCGTTTTCGCTGGAGCCTGACGCCGCGTTTGGCGTCCCCAGTCCGGACTTGATCCAGTATTTCTCGCGCCGTGAGTTTATGGCGGCGGGCGAACCGGAAGTCGGGGCGATTATGCTTTTTACCGCAATGGATGGCAGCGAAATGCCTGGCGTGATTCGCGAAATCAACGGCGACTCGATTACCGTTGATTTTAACCATCCGCTGGCCGGGCATGCCGTTCACTTTGATATTGAAGTGCTGGAAATCGATCCGGCGCTGGAGGCATAAACATGCAGATCCTGTTGGCCAACCCACGCGGTTTTTGCGCCGGGGTAGACCGCGCTATCAGCATTGTTGAAAATGCGCTCGCCATTTACGGCGCGCCAATTTACGTTCGGCACGAAGTCGTGCATAACCGCTATGTAGTGGACAGCCTGCGCAAGCGCGGGGCGATCTTTATAGAACAAATTAGCGAAGTGCCGGATGGCGCCATTCTGATTTTCTCCGCTCATGGGGTTTCCCAGGCGGTGCGTAACGAGGCGAAAAGCCGCGATCTTACCGTTTTTGACGCCACCTGCCCGCTGGTGACGAAAGTCCATATGGAAGTGGCGCGCGCCAGCCGTCGCGGTGAAGAATCTATTCTCATCGGCCACGCCGGGCACCCGGAAGTGGAAGGCACCATGGGCCAGTACAGCAACCCGGAAGGGGGGATGTACCTGGTGGAGTCGCCAGAGGACGTCTGGACGCTGAATGTCAAAAATGAAGGCAAGCTCTCCTTCATGACGCAAACCACGCTTTCCGTGGACGATACGTCCGATGTGATTGATGCGCTGCGTAAACGCTTTCCGAAAATCGTCGGCCCGCGCAAAGACGATATTTGCTATGCCACAACTAATCGTCAGGAAGCGGTGCGGGCGCTTGCGGAGCAGGCTGACGTAGTGCTGGTGGTCGGCTCGAAAAACTCTTCTAACTCTAACCGATTGGCGGAACTGGCCCAACGGATGGGAAGAACCGCGTTTCTTATCGACGATGCGGCGGATATCCAGGAGGCGTGGGTGAAAGAAGCCGCCTGCGTCGGCGTCACTGCTGGCGCTTCCGCGCCGGATATTCTGGTGCAGAATGTTATTGCGCGTCTGCGCGAGTTTGGCGGCGGCGAAGCCGTCACGCTTGAGGGGCGCGAAGAAAATATTGTTTTTGAAGTGCCGAAAGAGCTGCGTGTGGATGTTCGTGAGGTCGAATAAGATTTCATAATTCAGAAATCTGCCTGATGACGCTACGTTGACCAGATCTTAAGAATTTCTTTTGATATTCAATGTGCGACAGGAAGAATAAGGCGTAGTCGTCATCCGTTGCTAATGCCCCACCTTTTTGCTATTCATCTGAAAAACCAGCACAATCGTTGCTGGTTTTTTGGTTGTAATGCCTACAGGGATAAGGGAAATGGGCAAAATAAAATATGGATTGCCAACGTTACTCGCCATCGGCTTTTGGATGGACGCAACAAGCGCCACGGTGCTGGAGCTACCTGCCTGGGAGCGAAACTATACCGGGACTATCGCGGGGAAACCGGTAAACGTTAATATCACGCGATTTGGTAACTCTCTTAATGGGTATTACTGCTATGAACCTTGCAATCAGCACAAGGCAGTGATTGTTCTACGCGGCTCACTCCAGGATAAAGAGGTGCATCTTGAAGAACGCGTAAAGGCGCTTTCGGGTTACTGGAATGCGGAAATCTCCAGCAGTGAGATTAAAGGCGAATGGACGTCCGCAGATAAAAAACGACATTTTCCTGTTGCCCTTATCTATTACAAACCTAAAAACTCCCCTGATATTGTGCTGGTCACGAACACGAATGATGCAGGGGGTTACGACCCTTCCAAAGAGATTGATTGCGGCAATACGCCGGCCATTTCGGCGATAAAATTATACCGTGATGGTAAACTCATACAGACCTTAGATACCGCCTCGGTGGGCACTTGTAGCCCGTTTATGCCTCAATGGGGGGATGTCAATTTTGATGGCTACCCGGATCTATCGATTGTAACAGAGTTACTTGCTGGGCCGGATGCTCCAGTACAAACATGGCTCTATGACCCCGCCAAACAGCGTTATGTTGATGCGCCAGCGTCTTATCAGGAAATCACTTCACCAGAGATCGATGCTGAACATAAACAGATTGTCAGCTATTGGCGCGGCGGTTGCTGCAGCCATGGCGTCAATGTGTATCGCTGGAAAGGAAAAACGATTGAACTGATCGAGCGCGGTGAAAGCTACTTTCAGCCTGTGATAAGTAAAGGCAAAATGTATAACTGCTACATGACACCTTCCTACGCTGATGGGCGTATTATTTATCCGCTAGTACGTAAAAATGGTCATTTGACGCCGCCTCTTAGCCTTGATGGGACGTGTCAACCTTTTTGGCTAACCGGTAATGTTCGTACCGTGATTCAGGCAGAAAAACCCGGCGCTGAGCCCGAATCGCTTGAGATTCAGTGGCAGGAAAACAAAGCATCGCCAGGGCGTTTTTGCCCATTAGTTCCGTTTATCGAAGGTGATAAGCTAAGTCCGCGTCTGGTGACGGATGACGATGTGCCTGATACCTGTATCAGTCGCGCTGAGTATGAAGATATAAAACAATAGGTCAGGAGAGCGTTAATGACAGCATCCCTACACATTATTCTTGATACCGATCCGGGCATTGATGACGCGGCTGCGATTGCCGCTGCGCTGTTCGCCCCCGAGCTGGATCTGCAACTAATAACCACCGTTGCCGGCAACGTTTCGGTCGAAAAAACCACCCGTAATGCGTTGCAGCTTCTGCATTTCTGGGACGCCGATGTGCCACTTGCACAAGGGGCCGCGACGCCGCTGCTGCGTCCGTTACGCGATGCGGCATACGTCCACGGCGAATCCGGTATGGAAGGCTATGATTTTGTCGACCATCAGCGCCAACCGTTGGCGAAGCCTGCGTTTATCGCTATCCGGGATGTGTTGATGAACGCCCCGGAGCCCATGACATTAGTGGCGATTGGGCCATTGACCAATATTGCGTTGCTACTGATGCACTATCCGGAGTGTGCGTGTAACATTCGCCGTCTGGTGTTGATGGGCGGTTCCGCAGGGCGCGGCAATTTTACGCCTAATGCTGAATTTAACATTGCTGTCGATCCGGAGGCCGCCGCCCACGTATTTCGTAGCGGCATTGAGATTGTGATGTGTGGGCTGGACGTCACGAATCAGGCAATGCTCTCGCCAGATTTTCTGAATAAACTGCCCGCGCTGAATCGTACCGGTAAGATGTTGCACAGCCTGTTCAACAATTATCGCAGCGGTAGTATGCGCACTGGCGTCCGGATGCACGATCTTTGCGCGATCGCCTGGCTGGTGCGTCCGGAATTATTTACTCTTAAACCCTGCTTTGTGGCGGTGGAAACGCAGGGGGAATATACCGCAGGCACGACGGTCGTTGATATTGAAGGGCGGCTGGGGCAGCCCGCCAACGCGCAGGTGGCGCTGGCGCTGGATGTGGACGGTTTTCGTCAGTGGGTGGCTGAGGTGTTTGCCTATGCGCCGTAATTACATGTTGGCGCCATAATCTCATACTTTGCCGCGATAGAGTCTCTCCGGCCTGCCCACTTTCCCGTAGCTGATCTCCGCTTCGAGAAAGTTATTTTTCACGCCTTGTTCCAGATAGCGTCGGGCAGTGGTTTTACTGCTGCCCAGAATTTGCGCCAGAGTGTCTGCTGTATGTACTGCCTGCGGGTCGGCGAATATTTGTCGTACCCGGTTGAAGGTGTTTTCATCAATTCCCCGCAGTCCGCTATTCGGTTCTGCGGTTTGTTCTTTGGCCTGGATATTAAATAAGGCATCAACGTGCGTCTGGTTTGCCTGCTCACTGGAACGTAACGAACTGCGGTAACGGGTGAACCGCTCCAGGGTATGCTGCAGGCGCTGATAATGTACCGGCTTAATCAGGTAATCGAATACGCCCATGCGTAAGGCATCGCTGATGGTATCCATATGATTGTCGGCGGTAATGAAAATAATTCGCCCCGTGTAATTGGTGCTGATGGTATGACGAATTAAATCGATCCCTTTGCCATCGGGTAAAAAATTATCCAATAGAATTAACTGTGGTTGATAGAGGCGTATTTGCTTCTTCGCACTTTCCAGTTTGTCTGCGATGCCGACGATTGAAAACTGGGGAAAAATCTTGATGGTGTCCACCAGGATTTCCGCTAGCATCGGTTCGTCTTCAACGATGAGTGTCGTAATGCTATCCATGTTATTCTTCTCTGGTAAAAGGGATATAGAGGGTAAAAATGGTGCCAAAAGGATTATTGTTATCGACGATAATGTCACCATTGGCCTGCTTGACGTAGCTGTGCACCAACCATAATCCAATTCCGTGATCGCCGTTGTTGTGGGTGGTCACTCCACGCTCGAAAATATGCTGGCGGATATTTTCGTCAATACCACATCCCTG
This sequence comes from Salmonella sp. 32070601201500089SM, assembly GCF_017573605.1. Lineage (NCBI taxonomy): Bacteria > Pseudomonadati > Pseudomonadota > Gammaproteobacteria > Enterobacterales > Enterobacteriaceae > Salmonella > Salmonella sp. 32070601201500089SM. Next base: position 3,675 of record NZ_JAGETK010000012.1, on the reverse strand, counting down.
ATCGGCAACTTCAATAATGACTTCATTACCTTCGCTATTGATCAGGCACTCAATCTGTCGCGAGCCTTCGCGATTGAGCAGGGTGGCGTTATAGGCGTTGTCCAATAAATTGCCAACAATCGAAATCCATTCATTATGCGAGAGCGATGACGGCAGGTGTTCAACAAAGCTTGAAGGATCGAAAATCAGCTCCAGCCCCAGCTCTTTTGCCCGATAATATTTACCGATTAATAGCCCCGCAAGGTGGTGGTCGCGGAAATTATGGGAAATAAAATCGAGTACTTTCTGGTGGCTTTCCGACTGCTGCTGAATCAGCGCCAGCGCATTATCGTAGCGCTTCAGGAACAGCAGTCCGGCAATGGTGGAAATAAGGTTGCGATGCTCATGCTGCACGGCGCGCAGGTTATCGGCGTATTGCCGCACCTGACTTAACTGCAGGCTGAGTGTATTGATATCGTCTTTGTTGCGAAAGCTAATAACCCAGCCCTGAGGCTGGTTGTCAATAATGACCGCCATGCGACTGGCGATGACTTTCATTTGGTTAAAGGTGACGATCTCATCTTTTTTGTTTTTTTGCGGCGCATCGTAAAAGAAGGCCTCCGGCAACACGACATGGTGGATTGCATAGCCAATGAGTTCAGATTCCGGTTGGCTCAGATTCAATAAGCGGCGAGCCGTTTGGTTAATGGCGGTAATACGGTGATGGGAGTCAATGGCGATCAACCCTTCAAATACCGACTCAAATAACACGCTTTGCTGAATTAATAGTTGTGAAAGCTGCTGCGGCTCCATGTTAAGCATCTGCTTTTTAATATGCAGCGAGAAGCGGCGGGCGCAGTACAACAGCACCAGCAACAGTATCGCCATCGGGAACAGCAACGAGCTGATTTGTAAGTTAAGCCAGCTCTCCAGCTGTTCCAGAGTATAGCCGACGGAAACAATACCGATGACTTTACCGGTACTGTCCTGAATCGGGGATTTACCACGCAAGGAAGAGCCTAATGAACCTTTGCGCACCGATACGTAGCTTTTAGCATTATACAGCGCGTCGTCGCTATCGCCGCCCTCCATATATTTGCCGATCTCATCCGGGTTGACGTGATACAGTCGCTGACCTTTTTCGTTGCCAACGGTAATGTAAGTCGCATCCGAAAACGAGCGCATTGGGTCAATCAACGCTTTGATGCGTGACAAATCATGCGCCTCTACGGCTTCAACTAATTCTGGCATAGCGGATATTTGCATTGCCTGAATAAGCGCACGTTGGCCCACCTGATAATGCAGGCGTTCTTTCGTGATATCGGTCAGATACCAGGTGATTGCCAGCATCACGATGGTGGATGTAAACAGGATCAGTAGAAATATCCGGTTTTGAAACGAGCGTCTGGCAAACCAGCGTGTAATTTCCCGTATAAACATATTGGTATTTAGATATTTAATTACGGTATTTTCTTGCATTCGGCATCACCGGAACCTGAACCAGTTCATACTTACTTTTCTTTCAGAAAAAATTTGGATGAAAATGGGATACGACATGCGTATCCCATCCACTATTACATCGCCAGCACGTACTTCAGCATCCCCCCGGCGGCTATCGCCGAGCCAATCACCCCGGCCACGTTCGGGCCCATCGCGTGCATCAGCAGGAAGTTCTGCGGGTCTGATTCCAGGCCCACTTTGTTCGATACGCGTGCCGCCATCGGCACCGCCGACACCCCCGCCGAACCGATAAGCGGGTTGATTTTGTTCTTACTGCACAGGTTCAGCAGCTTCGCCATCAGCACCCCGGCCGCCGTCCCGATACCGAACGCAATCACCCCCAGCAGCAGAATGCCCAGCGTCTGCGGCTGCAGGAACTTGTCCGCCACCAGCTTCGCGCCCACCGACAGCCCGAGGAAGATGGTCACGATGTTAATCAGCCCGTTCTGCACCGTGTCGCTCAGACGCTCCACCACGCCGCTTTCGCGCATCAGATTGCCAAAGCAGAACATCCCCAGCAGCGGCGCGGCGTCCGGCAGCAGCAGCGCCACCAGTAGTAACAGCACCACCGGAAAGAGGATTTTTTCCCGCTTACTCACCGTGCGCAGCTGCACCATGCGGATTTTCCGCTCTTTCTCGCTGGTCAGCGCGCGCATAATCGGTGGCTGGATTAACGGCACCAGCGCCATATACGAGTACGCCGCCACCGCGATGGCTCCCAGCAGCTCCGGGGCCAGCTTGCCCGACAGATAAATCGCCGTCGGGCCGTCCGCGCCGCCGATAATGCCGATGGCCGCCGCCTGCGGCAGGGTGAAGCTGATAAGGCCGAAGTAGTTCAGCGTCAGCGCCCCCAGCACGGTGGCGAAGATGCCGAACTGCGCCGCCGCGCCGAGCAGCAGGGTGCGCGGGTTGGCCAGCAGCGGGCCGAAGTCGGTCATCGCGCCGACGCCCATAAAGATGACCAGCGGCGCGACACCGGAGCCAATCGCCACTTTATAGAACAGCGCCAGCACCCCCGGCGTGTAGCCCATGTCCACCGCCAGGTTCTCCATCTGGCTCTGCACCGACGGCAGCGCCAGCGCTAATGCCTCTTTAATGGCGTGCACGTCCGGCGCGCAGTTAAGCTTCGCGGCAATCACCGCCAGCTGCCCGGCGTCGTGATGCGCCAGCAGGCTTTCCAGCGCGGTCAGCGCCATACCCGCTTCCGGGATGTTGGAGAGCAGACCGCCGAAGCCAATCGGCAACAGCAGTAACGGCTCGAACTTCTTCGCTATCGCCAGCCACAGCAGCAGCAGGCTCACCAGCAGCATGATGGCCTGGCCTGCGCCAAGGTGCATCAGCCCCATGCCCTGAAGCAGGGCGTTCAGACTTTCCATTTCCGCTCCTCGTCCTTACGCCAGCGTCATCAGGGTGTCGCCGACGGAAACCGCATCCCCGGACTTCACCGCGATACCGCGTACCGTCCCGGCCTGCGCGGCGCGGATTTCGGTTTCCATTTTCATGGCTTCCAGAATCAGCAGCACATCGCCTTCGGCCACCGTCTGGCCTTCAGCGGCAATCACCTTCCAGATATTGCCCGCCAGCGGCGCGGTGACCGGTGTGCCTGGGCCTGCCGGGGCGGTGGCAGGAGCAGAAGAGGCTGCAGGTGCAGCCGCAGTGAGCTGGCTGATATCGCCGCCGTCGCTGACCTTCACCACAAAGGCTTTGCCTTCCACTTCCACGGTGTAGATACCGGAAGCGGCAGGCTTCCTGCTTTTGCCACCGGCTGCGCGGCTTCCGCCTGCGGTACCGGCTCAAACGCCGCCGGGTTGTGGCGGTTCTCAAGGAGCTTCAGGCCGATTTGCGGGAACAGCGCCACGGTGAGCACGTCGTCGATGGCGTTTCCCGCCAGAGTGATGCCCTTCTCCTGCGCCTGGCGCCTGACGTCGGCTTCCAGTTCAGCCAGTTCCGGTTTGAGTAAATCCGCCGGACGGCAGGTCACCGGAGCGCCCCCTTCCAGCACGCGGGCCTGTAACGCGGCGTTCACCGGCACCGGCGTGTGGCCGTATTCGCCCTTCAGTATCCCGGCGGTTTCTTTGGCGATGGTTTTGTAGCGCTCGCCGGTCAGGACGTTGAGCACCGCCTGGGTGCCGACAATCTGCGAGGTCGGGGTCACCAGCGGGATAAAGCCGAGGTCCTCGCGCACGCGGGGGATTT
>NZ_JAGETK010000011.1:0-166086 GCF_017573605.1 Salmonella sp. 32070601201500089SM | reverse complement strand
TTACGGGCCGTAAGTAACGAAGTTTGATGCAAATGTCAGATCGTATGCGCCTGTTAGGGCGCGGCTGGTAAGAAAGCCTTACAGGCGCATCAGAAAAACCTCCGGCTATGCCGGAGGATATTTATTTTATTTCGGCTGTTTCTGGATGACGACGATGGGACGGCGTCTCAACGGGATTTATACGGCGGTCTCTGTGGTCACGCAGGTGGTGAGCGGGCGAGTAAAAGACGTGTAATGTTGCGTGACAAGCGCCATTTTGCATGGTACTGAAACAGACTTTTTTTTATTTTTATCATCGCTAATCTTATACGCGTTATCGCATGGTGCTTTAACGTGTTTAGTACAAAGGAATGATAATGAAAAAGGTTTTTTTGCTTGCAGCGCTTTTTGCTATGTCCAACTCCTCTTTCGCGGCAATGGCTGAAAGTTGTCAGCAATATTTTAATGATATTGATGCCCTGGTTGAGCAGGCTGCAGCAACGAGTGAACAGGCAAAACAGCAATTTGACGCGATGAAGCCTCAACTCGAAGCGTCAAAAAAACAGTTGGAAACTGTAGCTGCATCTGACCAGGATGCTGCGTGTAAGCAGGCTCTGGCGTCAATGGTTCAGATTAAACAGGATCTGGGATTAAAATAAGATAGATACCAGCAATAAGCGATGAGTATCGCTTATTGCTGGTCGTTTTGGTATCAACGCATAAACTCAGGCTGCTTGTCTTCGTACTCGGCAATCGCGTCTTCGTGCTGCAGCGTCAGCCCAATGCTGTCCAGACCGTTCAACATGCAGTGGCGGCGGAAGTCGTCGATTTTAAAGCTATAGGTTTTATCGCCTGCTTTCACCACCTGTGCTTCCAGATCCACTTCAAAATGAATCCCCGGATTGGCTTTCACCAGAGCAAACAGCTCATCGACCTGTGCGTCGCTCAGGGTTACCGGCAGCAGTTGGTTATTGAAACTGTTGCCGTAGAAGATGTCGGCGAAGCTTGGCGCGATCACCACTTTAAAGCCGTAGTCGGTCAGCGCCCACGGCGCGTGCTCGCGTGACGAGCCGCAGCCAAAGTTTTCCCGCGCCAGCAATATCGACGCGCCTTGATATTCCGGAAAGTTCAACACGAATTCCGGATTTGGCTGTTGGCCCTTTTCGTCCAGGAAGCGCCAGTCGTTAAACAGATGGGCGCCAAAACCGGTGCGCGTAACCTTCTGCAAAAACTGTTTAGGGATAATTGCATCGGTATCGACGTTGGCGGCATCCAGTGGGACAACCAGGCCGGTATGCTGGGTAAATTTCTCTGCCATGGTAGTTTCCTTATTTGATGCTGCGAATGTCGGCGAAGTGGCCGGTAACGGCGGCAGCGGCGGCCATCGCCGGGCTAACCAGGTGAGTGCGACCCCCGCGGCCCTGACGGCCTTCAAAGTTACGGTTGCTGGTGGAGGCGCAGCGCTCGCCCGGGTTCAGGCGGTCATTATTCATGGCCAGGCACATGGAACAGCCTGGTAAGCGCCATTCAAATCCTGCTTCGATAAAGATCTTGTCCAGACCTTCCGCTTCCGCCTGCGCTTTCACCGGACCTGAACCCGGCACCACCAGCGCCTGCACGCCCGGCGCAACTTTGCGCCCTTTGGCGACTTCCGCCGCCGCGCGCAAATCTTCAATGCGCGAATTGGTACAAGAGCCGATAAAGACTTTATCGATAGCAACATCCGTTAACGGTACGCCCGGCTGTAAGCCCATATAAGCCAGCGCTTTTTCGGCGCTGGCGCGCTCAACCGGATCGCTAAAGGAGGCGGGATCGGGGATGATGTCGGTGACGGAAATCACCTGGCCCGGATTCGTGCCCCAGGTCACCTGCGGCGCGATCTCTTCTGCTCGCAGGGTGACGACAGTATCAAAGGTCGCGCCGTCATCGGTTTTCAGCGTTTTCCAGTACTCGACGGCTTCGTCAAAATCGCGGCCCTTCGGCGCGTGCAAACGCCCTTTTACGTAGTTGAAAGTGGTTTCATCCGAGGCGACCAGACCGGCTTTGGCGCCCATCTCAATCGCCATATTGCACAGCGTCATGCGGCCTTCCATACTCAGCGCGCGGATAGCGTCGCCGCAAAATTCAACCACGTGTCCGGTGCCGCCGGCGCTACCGGTTTTACCGATGATCGCCAGCACGATGTCTTTGGCGGTAATGCCCGGCGCGGCGCTGCCCGTGACTTCAATCTTCATGGTTTTAGCGCGCCCCTGTTTCAGGGTTTGCGTCGCCAGTACATGTTCTACCTCAGAAGTGCCGATGCCGAAGGCCAGCGCGCCAAACGCGCCGTGGGTGGCGGTGTGGGAGTCGCCGCAGACGATGGTCATGCCCGGCAGGGTGACGCCCTGTTCCGGCCCCATCACATGGACGATGCCCTGATATGGGTGATTCAGGTCATACAGCTCGACGCCGAACTCGTTACAGTTCTTAATCAGCTCCTGCATCTGGATACGCGCCATTTCACCGGAGGCATTAATGTCTTTAGTCTGCGTCGAGACGTTGTGATCCATCGTGGCGAAGGTTTTCCCTGGCTGACGTACCGGACGATGGTGCGCGCGCAGACCGTCAAACGCCTGCGGAGAGGTGACTTCATGCACCAGGTGGCGATCGATGTACAGCAGCGGCGTTTCGTTTGGCGCCTCAAAGACCACGTGGGCATCAAATAATTTTTCGTATAACGTTTTGGCCATGATTACACCCCTTCTGCGACATAGCGGGCGATAATATCGCCCATCTCATCGGTACTGACTGCGACAGCGCCCCTGGCTAAATCGCCGGTGCGAACGCCCTCTTCTAATGCGCGATTGATCGCCTGTTCAATGGCCGTTGCCGCATCGTTGGCATCCAGGCTGTAGCGCAGCAGCAGCGCCAGCGACAGGATCTGCGCAATTGGATTGGCGATATTTTTCCCGGCGATATCCGGCGCGGAGCCGCCAGCCGGTTCATACAGGCCAAATCCTTGCTCGTTCAGGCTGGCGGAGGGCAACATCCCCATTGAGCCGGTGATCATGGCGCATTCGTCGGACAGAATGTCGCCGAACAGGTTAGAGCACAGCAGTACGTCAAACTGCGACGGGTCTTTAATCAACTGCATGGTGGCGTTATCGATATACATGTGCGCGAGTTCCACATCGGGATACGTTTTCGCGACATCATTGACGATTTCACGCCACAGGATAGAGCTTTGCAGTACGTTGGCTTTATCAATAGAGGTGACTTTACGGCGGCGTTTACGCGCCGATTCAAAGGCGATACGGGCAATGCGCTCGATCTCAAAGCGGTGATAAACTTCGGTATCAAAGGCTTTTTCGTACTGACCGCTGCCTTCACGGCCTTTTGGCTGTCCGAAATAGATCCCGCCGGTCAGCTCGCGCACGCACAGGATATCGAAACCGTTAGCGGCGATATCGGCGCGCAACGGGCAAAATGCTTCCAGCCCCTGATACAGTTTCGCCGGACGCAGGTTACTGAATAATTTGAAATGTTTGCGCAGCGGCAGCAGGGCGCCGCGCTCTGGCTGGCTTTCCGGGGGCAAATTTTCCCATTTCGGGCCGCCGACGGAGCCAAACAGAATGGCATCCGCCTGCTCGCACCCTTCAACGGTGGCTTTCGGCAGTGGATGACCATGATTGTCGATAGCAATACCGCCGACGTCATAGTGGCTGGTGGTTATACGCATATCAAAACGGCTGCGTACCGCATCCATAACTTTCAGGGCTTGCGCCATGACTTCCGGGCCGATACCGTCGCCCGGCAGTACGGCAATATGATAGTTCTTCGACATTACACGGTTTCCTTGTTGTTCTCTTTATTTTGAGCTTTGCGTTGCAATTCTTTTTCAACTTCGGCGGCGCGCCAGATATTGTTCAGTACGTGCACCATCGCTTTGGCGGAGGATTCGACGATATCCGTCGCCAGCCCGACGCCGTGGAAGCGGCGACCATGATGGTTCACGACGATATCGACCTGACCCAGCGCGTCTTTGCCCTGGCCTTTGGCGTTCAGGTCGTATTTAACCAACTCAACGTCGTAGCCAGTGATGCGGTTAATCGCCTGATAGATGGCGTCGACCGGGCCGTTGCCGTTCGCCGCCTCGGCCTTGATCTCTTCACCACAGGCCAGCTTCACGGAAGCGGTGGCGATATCGCTGGAGCCGGACTGCACGCTGAAGTAATCCAGACGGAAATGCTCTGGTTCTTCTTGCTGTTTATTAATAAACGCCAGCGCTTCCAGGTCATAGTCGAACACCTGGCCTTTTTTGTCCGCCAGCTTCAGGAACGCGTCGTACAGGTGGTCCATGTTGTAGTCTGTGTCCTTGTAACCCATCTCTTCCATGTGATGTTTCACGGCGGCACGGCCAGAGCGGGAGGTCAGGTTCAGCTGTATCTGGTTCAGACCGATGGACTCTGGCGTCATGATTTCATAGTTTTCGCGGTTCTTGAGGACGCCATCCTGGTGGATGCCGGAAGAGTGGGCGAAAGCGCCGCTGCCGACAATCGCTTTGTTGGCCGGGATCGGCATGTTACAGATCTGGCTGACGGTCTGGCTGGTGCGCCAGATTTCGTGGTGATTGATGTTGGTGTGTACGTTCATGATGTCTTTGCGCACTTTAATCGCCATGATCACTTCTTCCAGTGCGCAGTTACCGGCACGTTCTCCGATACCGTTCATCGCGCCTTCAACCTGACGCGCGCCCGCGTGTACTGCCGCCAGCGAGTTGCCTACTGCTATCCCTAAATCGTCGTGGGTATGAACGGAGATGATAGCTTTGTCGATATTGGGGACACGTTCATACAGGCCGGAAATGATTCCCGCGAACTCAAACGGCATGGTATAGCCCACGGTATCGGGAATATTAATGGTTCTCGCGCCGGCGTTTATAGCGGCTTCCACCACGCGCGCCAGATCGTCAACAGGCGTCCGGCCAGCATCTTCGCAGGAGAACTCTACGTCATCAGTGTAATTACGCGCCCGCTTAACCATGTATACCGAGCGTTCGATGACCTCATCCAGCGTGCTGCGCAGCTTGGTGGCGATGTGCATTGGCGAGGTGGCGATAAAAGTATGGATGCGAAACGCGTCGGCGACCTTCAGCGCCTGTGCCGCGACGTCGATGTCTTTTTCTACACAACGCGCCAGGGCGCAAACGCGACTGTTTTTGATGGTGCGGGCGATGGTTTGGACGGATTCAAAATCACCCGGAGAAGAGACCGGGAAGCCCACTTCCATGACATCGACACCCATGCGCTCAAGGGCCAGGGCAATCTGCAGCTTCTCTTTCGCGCTCAGGCTGGCCTGTAACGCTTGTTCGCCGTCGCGTAAGGTCGTATCAAAAATAATGACTTGCTGGCTCATGATGTGGTCCTTGTCTCCAGGGGCGCCTTGCGTCAGGCATAAAAAAACCCGCGCAACGGCGCGGGTTTTGTTTGACTTCGAGCTGACTTAATGTTGAATGCCGCCCACCGGTCTACCGCGCACAATAAATGCGTTGAGTAGTAGTAGCCCAGTGAAACGAACGATATGTGACATTAATTCAGCTCCAGCGAATGCGTTATGCTTTTAGTGGTACTGGATATGCCGTTTAATGTCAACTCTATTTTCTGTCGCCATTGCATTTTGTTGACGATATCCGGATACGTACTTTAGCTAATTGTGCTGGGCTGCGCGTCCAATAAAGGATAAAAGAACGAGTGGATATTCATACTTTTCATTGTTTGAAATATTTAGGCATTTTTGTTTGCAAATTGGTTAGGGGAATGGCCTGTTAAAGGTATGCTAAAGGTTTGGTTTATCTTTTTGATTTGTTTTATATTTTAACAAATAACCTTGTTTGCTTAATGGATAAGGATAAAGTTATTGATAAATTAATGTTAACTTTTTAGCTATTAATAATATAAACATTTAATTGAAACTTAAATGATCATTCACTTGGTGTATGATTGTGTATTCGCCATAGTTATGGTTATATTGCTTGCGTAATTTAAACATTATGAATCGCAATGGTGTGACTCAGGACACATTACGCTTGCGCTGGCATTCTATTTGTCTCTGTCAGCGTCTTTATGTTTTCCGAATTTTAACGCTTTCCCTTTTTCTTATTTTATATGCATGGTAAATCATATTTTCAGGAATTATTTCTGCCTTCAGCCAGAAAAAGGGAGTTAAGCGTGACAGTGGAGTTAAATATGCCAGAGGTCAAAACCGAAAAGCCGCATCTTTTAGATATGGGCAAACCACAGCTTCGCATGGTTGATTTGAACCTATTGACCGTGTTCGATGCGGTAATGCAAGAGCAGAATATTACGCGCGCCGCCCACACGCTGGGAATGTCGCAGCCTGCGGTCAGTAACGCCGTAGCGCGTCTGAAGGTTATGTTTAATGACGAACTTTTTGTTCGATATGGACGAGGAATTCAGCCGACTGCCCGTGCATTTCAGTTATTTGGTTCAGTCCGTCAGGCGTTGCAATTGGTACAAAATGAATTGCCGGGATCGGGGTTTGAGCCGACCAGCAGCGAACGTGTATTCAATCTTTGCGTGTGCAGTCCGCTGGATAATATCCTGACGTCACAGATTTATAATCGTGTAGAAAAAATTGCGCCAAATATTCATGTCGTTTTTAAAGCGTCGTTGAATCAGAATACTGAGCATCAGCTACGCTATCAGGAAACCGAGTTCGTTATTAGTTATGAAGAATTCCGTCGTCCTGAGTTTACCAGCGTACCGCTATTTAAAGATGAAATGGTTTTAGTCGCCAGCCGAAAACACCCGCGTATTAGCGGCCCGCTACTGGAAGGCGATGTTTATAATGAACAACATGCGGTTGTTTCTCTCGATCGTTATGCGTCATTTAGTCAGCCGTGGTATGACACGCCGGATAAACAGTCGAGCGTGGCTTATCAGGGCATGGCGCTTATCAGCTTTCTGAACGTGGTTTCGCAGACGCATTTGGTCGCTATTGCTCCGCGCTGGCTGGCGGAAGAGTTTGCGGAGTCGCTGGATCTGCAAATATTGCCGTTGCCTTTAAAACTGAATAGCCGGACATGCTACCTTTCCTGGCATGAAGCGGCTGGGCGTGATAAAGGGCACCAATGGATGGAAGATTTATTAGTTTCTGTTTGTAAGCGATAAAACCGGGCAGAATAAATCAGAAACAAATTCTGGTTTATTCTGCTTTTTTGCGTATATCAAAAATTTTATGCTGATTTAACGGTGAGCGATTCTTTTCGTCGTTGTGAAAAATAGATGAATTGCTGTAAGTCTGCATTTATAAGCGATTATTTATTACCTGGTGTGATTCAGACGGAGTATTTCTCCATTTCTTCTCTTCTTGCCTCCTGATTATTCTAACCTTCCCCATCTTTACGTCATTCCACCCAATTGCCAGGCGTGATAGCGAGCGGTTAAGGTGTCCGTCAAACCGTGATGACAGGTATAAAGTGGAGGCAAGCCGTGGAGATGTTGTCTGGAGCCGAGATGGTCGTCCGATCGCTTATCGATCAAGGCGTAAAGCAGGTGTTCGGCTATCCTGGAGGCGCAGTGCTTGATATTTATGATGCGCTACATACCGTTGGAGGGATCGATCATGTGCTGGTGCGTCATGAGCAGGCCGCGGTGCATATGGCGGATGGCCTGGCGCGAGCCACTGGCGACGTTGGCGTGGTGCTGGTGACTTCCGGACCGGGAGCGACCAATGCGATTACCGGGATTGCTACGGCCTATATGGATTCCATTCCGCTGGTGATTCTTTCCGGCCAGGTCGCCACCTCATTGATTGGCTATGATGCCTTTCAGGAGTGCGACATGGTGGGGATTTCCCGACCGGTGGTCAAACATAGCTTCCTGGTCAAACAGACGGAAGATATTCCCCTGGTGCTTAAAAAGGCCTTCTGGCTGGCGGCAAGCGGACGTCCTGGGCCGGTGGTCGTGGATTTGCCGAAAGATATTTTGAATCCGGCGAAAAAAATGCCGTATGCCTGGCCGGAGACGGTCAGTATGCGCTCTTACAATCCCACAACATCAGGACATAAAGGACAAATTAAGCGTGCCTTGCAAACGCTGGCGTCGGCAAAAAAGCCGGTGGTCTACGTTGGGGGAGGGGCGATAAGCGCGGCCTGCTATGCGCCGTTGCGCCACATCATTGAAACCTTTAACCTGCCGGTGGTCTCTTCATTAATGGGACTGGGCGCGTTTCCTGCTACTCATCGCCAGTCGTTAGGAATGCTGGGAATGCATGGCACTTATGAAGCCAATATGACCATGCATAACGCCGACGTGATTTTCGCTGTTGGCGTACGATTTGACGACCGCACGACGAATAATCTCGCTAAATATTGTCCGAACGCGACGGTATTACACATCGACATTGACCCGACGTCCATATCCAAAACGGTTAACGCTGATATCCCGGTGGTGGGCGATGCCCGCCTGGTACTGGAACAAATGCTGGAGCTACTGGCGCAGGATGCGCCGTCTCAGCCGCAGGATGATATTCGCGACTGGTGGCAGCAGATAGAGATCTGGCGCGCCCGTCAGTGCCTGAAATATGACGCGGAAAGCGAAAGCATTAAACCCCAGGCGGTGATTGAAACCCTCTGGCGTCTGACGAAGGGCGACGCGTACGTGACGTCCGATGTAGGACAACACCAGATGTTTGCTGCTCTCTATTACCCGTTCGATAAACCACGTCGCTGGATTAATTCCGGCGGGCTCGGCACGATGGGTTTTGGCCTACCGGCTGCGCTGGGCGTTAAAATGGCCCTGCCGAAAGAAATGGTGGTCTGCGTGACCGGCGATGGCAGTATACAGATGAACATTCAGGAGCTGTCGACAGCCTTACAGTATGAACTGCCGGTACTGGTTCTGAACCTGAACAACCGTTATCTGGGGATGGTAAAACAGTGGCAGGATATGATCTATTCCGGTCGCCATTCTCAGTCTTATATGCAGTCGTTACCGGATTTTGTGCGCCTGGCGGAAGCATATGGCCATGTCGGGCTGCAGATTAACCACCCGGATGAGCTGGAAAGTAAACTCAGCGAAGCCCTTGAGCATGTGCGTAATAACCGACTGGTGTTCGTCGATGTCACCGTTGATGGCAGCGAGCATGTCTATCCGATGCAGATTCGCGGGGGCGGGATGGACGAAATGTGGTTAAGCAAAACGGAGAGGACCTGATGATGCGCCGGATTTTATCGGTATTACTGGAAAACGAATCTGGGGCGTTATCGCGGGTTATCGGCCTCTTTTCGCAACGCGGATATAATATTGAAAGCCTGACCGTCGCGCCGACAGACGATCCGACGTTGTCGCGCATGACTATCCAGACGGTAGGCGATGAAAAAGTGCTTGAGCAAATTGAAAAGCAACTGCACAAGCTGGTTGATGTGCTGCGCGTCAGCGAGCTGGGACAGGGAGCGCACGTTGAGCGGGAAATCATGCTGGTGAAAATCCAGGCCAGCGGCTACGGACGGGAAGAGGTGAAGCGTAATACGGAAATTTTCCGTGGTCAGATTATTGACGTTACGCCAACGTTGTATACCGTTCAACTGGCGGGCACCAGCGATAAACTGGATGCTTTTCTGGCCTCGCTGCGCGATGTGGCGAAAATTGTTGAAGTGGCGCGTTCAGGCGTCGTCGGGCTTTCGCGCGGCGATAAGGTTATGCGCTGAGCAGATTCGCCGGATGACGACGCGCTTGCGTTTTATCCGGTCTACAGGCTGATATCTGGCCCAGGTCCGATAAGCGTAGCGCCATCAGGCAGGTTTGCCGGATATCAGCCAACAGGAATTATCGCCCAACCCAATATCACCGGTTGGGCTTTTTTTTGCGAAATCCGTGGTAACCCGGAATAAAAGCGGTTGCCGGAGTGATCAAACTGCGCTTAGATGTTAACGATTTTAACCCATGCCGACATAAAGGTTATGGTTTGTACAATTTACACAAGGGGCAATTGTGAAACTGGATGAAATCGCTCGGCTGGCCGGTGTCTCGCGCACAACTGCAAGCTACGTTATAAACGGTAAAGCAAAGCAATACCGCGTGAGCGACAAAACCGTAGAAAAAGTCATGGCGGTAGTGCGTGAGCACAATTACCATCCTAACGCTGTGGCTGCCGGGCTGCGTGCTGGACGCACACGTTCCATTGGTCTGGTGATCCCGGACCTTGAAAACACGAGCTACACCCGTATCGCAAACTATCTTGAGCGCCAGGCACGCCAGCGTGGCTACCAACTGCTGATCGCCTGTTCTGAAGATCAGCCGGATAACGAAATGCGCTGCATTGAGCACCTTTTGCAACGCCAGGTGGATGCAATCATTGTTTCAACTTCGTTACCGCCGGAGCATCCCTTCTATCAGCGCTGGGCCAACGATCCGTTCCCCATCGTCGCGCTCGACCGCGCGCTGGATCGCGAACATTTCACCAGCGTGGTCGGCGCCGATCAGGATGATGCCGAGATGTTGGCGGAAGAGCTGCGTAAATTCCCGGCAGAAACGGTGCTTTATTTGGGCGCGCTGCCGGAGTTGTCCGTCAGTTTCCTGCGCGAGCAGGGTTTCCGCACCGCATGGAAAGACGATCCGCGGGAGGTGAATTTCTTATATGCCAACAGCTATGAGCGCGAAGCCGCCGCGCAGCTGTTTGAGAAATGGCTGGAAACGCATCCTATGCCGCAGGCGCTCTTTACGACATCGTTCGCGCTATTACAGGGCGTGATGGACGTAACGCTGCGGCGCGATGGAAAACTGCCTTCGGATTTAGCGATTGCGACCTTCGGCGATCATGAGCTGCTGGATTTTCTGCAATGCCCGGTACTGGCGGTGGCGCAGCGTCATCGTGATGTCGCGGAACGCGTGCTGGAGATTGTGCTGGCAAGTCTTGATGAACCGCGTAAACCGAAACCCGGCTTAACGCGTATTCGGCGAAACCTGTATCGTCGCGGCATTCTGAGCCGTAGCTAAAGGACCGGCGGTAAAAGACTCTCTCTTCTGCCGCCGTCAAACAAATGCGTATCAGTAAAAATATCCCTTAAATAATTAAGATTATTCCTTAAAATTATCCGAAAATTCTTTTTTATTACCTTTCTTTTGTCCGAAATCGTCCATATTCCACTAATTAAGACGTAACGAGTCTTTTCCTTTGTCTTGTTTTGTTACAAGCAGGCAAGAAATCGTCGAATTAACAGCCACTTTTTGTCTTTGGCGCGACAGTCGCTCGTAGGCGCTGGTATAGCAGGCACCGCACACGTTAAACAGGCACTGTTAACACGGTGCAATATGTCCTAAAATGCCGCTCGCGTCGCAAACTGACACTTTATATTTTTCTCGGATTATATTGAGTCCGTTTTAAACGGCGGTGGGCCTTTGGTTTTTTTCTTACAAATATTCATAACGTTAATTTGGCTTGCACGCTGGGCGGAAATTAATCAACGCAGATATTCGCCGTAAACATTGGCTTTTTTACTTAGGTAAGCGTTGTGACTTGCTTGACAAGCTTTTCCTCCGCTCCGTAAACTCCTTCGAGTGGGAATTTGTGGGATAAAGTGGTAAGAAGGGGTGAGACTGGCATGTTCCGGGGGGCAACGTTAGTCAATCTCGACAGTAAAGGGCGCCTGACCGTGCCGACCCGTTATCGGGAGCAACTGATCGAGAGCGCTACCGGTCAAATGGTATGTACCATTGACATCCATCACCCATGCCTGCTGCTTTACCCCCTGCCTGAATGGGAAATTATTGAGCAAAAGTTATCTCGTCTGTCGAGCATGAACCCGGTAGAACGTCGCGTACAGCGTTTACTGTTGGGCCATGCCAGCGAATGTCAGATGGATGGTGCAGGTCGATTACTGATCGCGCCAGTTCTGCGGCAACATGCCGGACTGACGAAAGAAGTGATGCTGGTTGGACAGTTCAACAAATTTGAGCTGTGGGATGAAACGACCTGGTATCAACAGGTCAAGGAAGATATCGACGCTGAACAGTCAGCTACCGAAACGTTATCGGAGCGGCTGCAGGACTTGTCTCTATAAGATGATGGAAAATTTTAAACACACTACGGTACTGTTGGATGAAGCCGTTAATGGGCTGAATATTCGTCCGGATGGTATCTATATTGATGGCACATTTGGTCGCGGCGGCCACTCGCGCCTGATCCTCTCGCAACTGGGCGAAGAGGGGCGCTTGCTGGCGATCGATCGCGATCCGCAGGCGATCGCCGTTGCGCAGACCATTAATGATCCTCGCTTCTCCATCATTCATGGACCTTTTTCCGCGCTGGCTGATTATGTAGCCGAGCGCGAGCTTACCGGCAAGATTGACGGGATCCTTCTCGATCTTGGCGTCTCTTCTCCGCAGCTTGACGATGCGGAGCGCGGTTTTTCATTTATGCGCGACGGTCCGCTGGATATGCGAATGGACCCGACGCGCGGCCAGTCTGCCGCCGAGTGGTTACAAACGGCGGAGGAGGCGGATATCGCCTGGGTGCTGAAAACATTCGGCGAGGAGCGTTTTGCCAAACGTATTGCTCGCGCCATTGTTGAGCGCAATCGCGAACAGCCGATGACCCGCACCAAAGAGCTGGCGGAGGTGGTTGCGGCGGCGACCCCGGTAAAAGACAAATTCAAACATCCCGCGACCCGTACCTTCCAGGCGGTGCGCATCTGGGTAAACAGTGAACTGGAGGAGATAGAGCAGGCGCTAAAAAGCTCGCTCAGCGTACTGGCCCCAGGCGGGCGGCTTTCAATCATCAGTTTCCACTCGCTGGAAGACCGTATTGTGAAACGCTTTATGCGTGAGCAAAGCCGCGGTCCGCAGGTGCCGGCGGGATTACCGATGACGGAAGCGCAGCTCAAAAAACTGGGCGGTCGTGAGTTACGAGCGTTAGGCAAGTTGATGCCGGGTGAAAAAGAGGTAGCTGAAAATCCTCGGGCCCGTAGTTCAGTTCTGCGTATCGCAGAGAGGACGAACGCATGATCAGCAGAGTGACAGAAGCCCTAAGCAAAGTGAAGGGATCGATAGGAAGCAACGAGCGCCATGCCTTGCCTGGCGTGATCGGTGACGATCTTTTGCGGTTCGGGAAGCTGCCACTCTGCTTGTTCATTTGCATCATTTTAACGGCGGTGACGGTGGTCACGACGGCGCACCATACTCGTTTACTCACCGCGCAGCGTGAACAACTGGTTCTGGAGCGCGATGCATTGGACATTGAATGGCGCAACCTGATCCTTGAAGAAAATGCGCTCGGCGATCACAGCCGGGTAGAGCGGATCGCAACGGAAAAGCTGCAAATGCAGCATGTTGATCCGTCCCAAGAAAATATCGTAGTGCAAAAATAAGGATAAACGCGACGCATGAAAGCAGCGGCAAAAACGCAAAAATCGAAGCGCCAGGAAGAACAGACCAACTTCATCAGTTGGCGTTTTGCGTTGCTGTGCGGCTGTATTTTACTGGCGCTGGTTTTTTTACTTGGACGCGCGGCGTGGCTACAGATTATCGCCCCGGATATGCTGGTGCGTCAGGGTGATATGCGTTCGCTGCGTGTTCAGGAAGTCTCCACCTCACGCGGTATGATTACCGACCGTTCCGGGCGTCCACTGGCGGTCAGCGTACCGGTTAAGGCGATCTGGGCCGACCCGAAAGAAGTTCATGACGCCGGCGGCATCAGCGTTGGCGATCGCTGGAAAGCGCTTTCTACTGCGCTCAATATTCCGCTCGATCAGCTCTCCGCCCGTATCAACGCCAACCCGAAAGGGCGTTTTATTTATCTGGCGCGCCAGGTAAATCCTGACATGGCGGACTACATCAAAAAACTCAAACTGCCGGGGATTCATTTGCGTGAAGAATCACGCCGCTACTACCCGTCAGGAGAAGTAACCGCTCACCTCATCGGTTTTACCAACGTCGACAGTCAGGGGATTGAAGGCGTTGAAAAGAGCTTTGATAAGTGGCTTACCGGTCAGCCTGGCGAGCGAATCGTGCGTAAAGACCGCTATGGTCGCGTGATTGAGGATATCTCCTCCACTGACAGTCAGGCAGCGCACAACCTGGCGTTAAGCATTGATGAACGCTTACAGGCGCTGGTTTACCGCGAACTGAACAACGCGGTGGCGTTTAACAAGGCGGAGTCCGGTAGCGCGGTGCTGGTCGATGTCAATACCGGTGAAGTACTGGCGATGGCGAATAGCCCTTCCTATAACCCCAACAACCTTGCCGGTACGCCGAAAGACGCGATGCGTAACCGTACCATCACCGACGTGTTTGAACCGGGTTCTACGGTTAAGCCGATGGTGGTGATGACTGCGCTTCAGCGCGGTATCGTCAACGAAAATACGGTGTTGAATACCGTTCCATACCGAATTAACGGCCACGAAATTAAAGACGTGGCGCGCTACAGCGAATTAACCCTGACCGGGGTTCTACAGAAGTCGAGTAACGTCGGTGTATCCAAACTGGCGTTAGCGATGCCGTCCTCAGCGTTAGTAGATACTTACTCACGTTTTGGGCTAGGAAAGGCGACCAATTTGGGGTTGGTCGGAGAACGCAGTGGCTTATATCCTCAAAAACAACGGTGGTCCGACATAGAGAGGGCCACCTTCTCTTTCGGCTACGGGCTAATGGTAACGCCGTTACAGTTAGCGCGAGTCTATGCAACGATCGGCAGCTATGGCATTTATCGCCCGCTGTCGATTACCAAAGTTGATCCGCCTGTACCCGGCGAACGCATCTTCCCTGAATCCACCGTACGCACCGTGGTGCATATGATGGAAAGCGTGGCGCTGCCGGGCGGCGGCGGCGTGAAGGCGGCAATTAAAGGCTACCGTATCGCGATTAAAACCGGTACGGCGAAAAAAGTGGGGCCGGACGGTCGCTACATCAACAAATACATTGCTTACACCGCAGGCGTCGCGCCTGCGAGTCAGCCGCGCTTCGCGCTGGTGGTTGTCATCAACGATCCGCAGGCGGGTAAATACTACGGCGGCGCCGTTTCCGCGCCGGTATTTGGTGCCATCATGGGCGGCGTTCTGCGCACCATGAACATCGAACCGGACGCGCTGGCAACGGGCGAAAAAAATGAATTCGTAATTAATCAAGGCGAGGGAACAGGTGGCAGATCGTAATTTGCGCGACCTTCTTGCTCCGTGGGTGGCTGGACTACCCGCGCGAGAACTGCGAGAGATGACGCTCGACAGCCGTGTGGCTGCGGCGGGCGATCTCTTTGTGGCAGTGGTGGGTCATCAGGCGGACGGGCGTCGATATATCCCGCAGGCGATAGCGCAAGGCGTAGCTGCCATTATTGCAGAGGCGAAAGACGAGGCGACCGACGGTGAGATTCGCGAAATGCACGGCGTACCGGTCGTCTATCTCAGCCAGCTCAATGAGCGTTTATCTGCGCTGGCGGGCCGCTTTTACCATGAGCCATCTGAAAACATGCGTCTGGTGGCGGTGACCGGCACCAATGGCAAGACCACCACCACCCAACTACTGGCGCAGTGGAGCCAGTTGCTCGGCGAAACCAGCGCAGTGATGGGAACGGTAGGTAACGGACTGTTGGGTAAAGTGATCCCAACGGAGAACACAACCGGTTCCGCAGTGGATGTTCAGCATGTGCTGGCCAGTCTGGTTGCGCAGGGCGCGACCTTCGGCGCGATGGAAGTCTCTTCTCACGGCCTGGTGCAGCATCGCGTGGCGGCGTTGAAATTTGCCGCCTCCGTGTTTACTAATTTGAGCCGCGACCATCTCGATTATCATGGCGATATGGCGCATTACGAGGCGGCAAAATGGATGCTTTATTCCACCCACCATCATGGTCAGGCAATCGTCAACGCCGATGATGAAGTTGGACGCCGCTGGCTGGCGTCGCTACCCGATGCGGTCGCGGTATCAATGGAAGGGCATATCAACCCTAACTGTCACGGTCGTTGGCTGAAAGCGGAGGCGGTGGAGTACCACGACCGCGGAGCGACGATTCGTTTTGCTTCAAGCTGGGGTGAAGGCGAAATCGAAAGCCGCTTGATGGGCGCGTTTAACGTCAGCAACTTACTGCTGGCATTGGCGACGCTGCTGGCGCTGGGCTATCCGTTAACGGATTTGCTGAAAACCGCCGCGCGTTTGCAGCCGGTTTGCGGGCGTATGGAAGTGTTCACTGCGCCAGGCAAACCGACGGTGGTGGTGGATTACGCGCACACGCCGGATGCGCTGGAAAAAGCGTTGCAGGCGGCGCGCCTGCATTGCGCCGGAAAATTGTGGTGCGTCTTTGGCTGTGGCGGGGATCGTGACAAAGGTAAGCGCCCACTCATGGGGGCCATTGCCGAAGAATTCGCGGATATCGTCGTGGTGACTGACGATAACCCGCGTACCGAGGAGCCGCGCGCCATTATCAACGATATTCTGGCCGGAATGCTGGACGCCGGGCAGGTCAGGGTAATGGAAGGCCGCGCTGAGGCGGTAACCAATGCCATTATGCAGGCAAAAGACAATGACGTCGTGCTGATTGCAGGTAAAGGGCACGAGGATTACCAGATTGTCGGCACGCAGCGTCTTGATTATTCAGACCGCGTGACCGCAGCGCGTTTGCTGGGGGTGATCGCATGATTAGCGTAACGCTCAGCAAAATTGCCGATGTCCTTGGCGCCGAACACCGCGGGGCGGATCTCACGCTCGATACGGTCATTACCGACACACGGAAAGTGACGCCGGGATGCCTGTTCGTGGCGCTGAAAGGGGAACGCTTTGATGCGCATGATTTTGCTGATAAAGCAAAAGCGAACGGCGCTGGCGCCCTGCTGGTCAGTCGTCCTCTGGATATCGATCTTCCGCAGGTGATTGTAAAAGACACGCGTCAGGCATTTGGCCAACTGGCCGCCTGGGTACGTATGCAGGTACCGGCGCGGGTGGTGGCGTTAACCGGTTCGTCCGGCAAAACCTCGGTCAAAGAGATGACCGCCGCGATTCTTAGCCAGTGCGGAAATACTCTGTATACCGCAGGCAATTTTAACAACGACATCGGCGTGCCGATAACGCTGCTGCGCTTAAACCATGATTATGACTATGCGGTAATCGAGTTAGGCGCTAATCACCAGGGAGAAATCGCCTGGACCGTTAGCCTGACGCGCCCGGAAGCGGCGCTGGTCAATAACCTGGCGGCGGCGCATCTGGAAGGTTTCGGCTCGTTGGCCGGCGTGGCGAAAGCGAAAGGCGAAATCTATACCGGTTTGCCTGAGAACGGTATCGCGATTATGAATGCCGATAATAATGACTGGCTGAACTGGCAAAGCATTATTGGCGATCGTCAGGTGTGGCGCTTTTCGCCGAATGCGGCAAACAGCGACTTTACCGCTGCGAATATCCACGTGACGTCACACGGTACCGAATTTACCCTGCAAACGCCGATGGGCAGCATTGATGTGCTGCTGCCGTTGCCGGGGCGGCACAATATTGCCAACGCGCTGGCGGCCGCTGCTTTATCAATGGCGGTGGGGGCGACGCTGACGGCGATTAAAGCAGGGCTGGCGGCGTTAAAAGCCGTACCCGGGCGTCTGTTCCCGATTCAGCTAAGTGAAAACCAACTGGTACTGGATGACGCTTATAACGCCAACGTCGGTTCGATGACCGCCGCAGTGCAGGTCCTTTCTGAAATGCCCGGATACCGCGTGCTGGTGGTAGGCGATATGGCCGAGCTGGGCGCAGAAAGCGAAGCGTGCCACCTCCAGGTTGGCGAGGCCGCAAAAGCGGCGGGTATTGATCGCGTGTTAAGCACCGGAAAACTCAGTCAGGCTATCAGCCACGCCAGCGGCGTCGGCGAACATTTTGCCGATAAAGCCGCGCTCATTGCGCGTTTACACGCTCTGCTTCAGGAGCAACCAATGATGACTATTTTAGTGAAAGGATCACGCAGCGCCGCGATGGAAGATGTGGTTCATGCGTTACAGGAGAAAGGTTCATGTTAGTTTGGCTGGCCGAGCATTTGGTCAAATATTATTCCGGCTTTAACGTCTTTTCTTATCTGACGTTTCGCGCCATCGTCAGCCTGTTGACCGCGCTGTTCATCTCTTTATGGATGGGCCCGCGTATGATCGCTCGTCTGCAAAAACTCTCTTTTGGCCAGGTGGTACGTAACGATGGCCCGGAATCGCACTTCAGTAAACGCGGTACGCCGACGATGGGCGGCATCATGATCCTGACGTCGATTGTGATTTCCGTTCTGTTATGGGCTTACCCGTCTAACCCGTACGTCTGGTGCGTGCTGGTGGTATTGATCGGCTACGGCATTATCGGTTTTGTCGATGACTACCGCAAAGTGGTGCGGAAAGATACCAAAGGGCTGATTGCGCGCTGGAAATATTTCTGGATGTCGGTTATCGCGCTCGGCGTGGCCTTTGCGCTTTATCTCGTCGGGAAAGACACGCCCGCGACCCAACTGGTGGTGCCGTTCTTTAAAGATGTTATGCCGCAATTGGGGCTGTTTTACATTCTGCTGTCCTACTTTGTTATCGTCGGTACGGGTAACGCCGTAAACCTGACCGACGGGCTTGATGGCCTGGCGATCATGCCGACTGTTTTCGTTGCCGCCGGCTTTGCGCTGGTGGCCTGGGCGACCGGGAACATGAACTTCGCCAATTACCTGCATATTCCGTATTTACGCCATGCGGGCGAGCTGGTGATTGTCTGTACGGCGATTGTCGGCGCGGGATTAGGATTCTTGTGGTTTAACACCTATCCGGCGCAGGTTTTTATGGGCGATGTCGGATCGCTGGCGTTGGGCGGTGCGTTGGGCATTATCGCCGTGCTGCTGCGTCAGGAATTTCTGCTGGTGATCATGGGCGGCGTCTTTGTGGTGGAAACTCTGTCGGTCATCCTGCAGGTGGGCTCCTTTAAACTACGCGGACAGCGTATTTTCCGTATGGCGCCTATCCATCACCACTATGAACTGAAAGGCTGGCCGGAACCGCGCGTGATTGTGCGCTTCTGGATTATTTCGCTGATGCTGGTGCTGATTGGCCTGGCAACGCTGAAGGTACGTTAATTATGGCTGATTACCAGGACAAAAACGTCGTCATTATTGGTCTGGGCTTAACCGGACTCTCTTGCGTGGACTTTTTTCTCGCTCGCGGCGTGACGCCGCGGGTGATGGATACTCGCGTGACGCCGCCGGGTCTGGATAAGCTGCCGCAAGAGGTTGAGCGTCACGTTGGCGGCCTGAACGACGAGTGGCTCTTAGCGGCGGATTTAATCGTCGCCAGCCCTGGTATTGCTCTGGCGCACCCTTCGCTGAGCGCTGCCGCCAGCGCTGGAGTAGAAATTGTCGGCGATATCGAACTGTTTTGCCGCGAAGCGCAAGCGCCGATTGTAGCCATCACCGGCTCGAACGGCAAAAGCACCGTGACCACCTTAGTGGGCGAGATGGCGAAAGCGGCGGGCGTCAATGTCGGCGTTGGCGGCAATATCGGTCTTCCGGCGCTGATGCTGCTGGATGCCGATCGCGAATTGTACGTGCTGGAATTATCCAGTTTCCAACTGGAAACCACGTCAAGTTTGCAAGCGGCGGCGGCAACGGTGCTCAACGTCACTGAAGATCATATGGACCGGTATCCGTTTGGTTTGCAACAGTACCGGGCGGCGAAACTGCGCGTCTACGAGAAGGCGAAAGTGTGCGTAGTGAATGCCGATGACGCGTTGACGATGCCGGTACGCGGGGCCGATGAGCGCTGCGTCAGCTTTGGCGTCAATATGGGGGATTATCACCTTAATCGTCAGCAGGGCGAAACCTGGCTGCGAGTCAAAGGCGAGAAGGTGCTGAACGTGAAAGAGATGAAGCTTTCCGGGCAGCATAACTATACCAATGCGTTAGCGGCGCTGGCGCTGGCGGATGCCGTAGGTCTGCCGCGCGCCAGCAGTTTGAAGGCGTTGACGACATTTACCGGTCTGGCGCATCGCTTCCAGCTGGCGTTGGAGCATAACGGCGTACGTTGGATCAACGACTCGAAAGCGACCAACGTCGGCAGTACCGAAGCGGCGCTAAACGGTTTGCATGTGGACGGTACGCTGCATCTGCTGCTGGGCGGTGACGGTAAGTCGGCAGACTTTTCTCCGCTGGCGCGCTATCTGACCGGCGATCGTATCCGCCTGTATTGCTTTGGGCGCGATGGCGCGCAGCTTGCCGCTCTGCGTCCGGAAATCGCCCAACAGACTGAGACGATGGAAGAGGCGATGCGTTTGCTGGCGCCGCGCGTTCAGCCGGGTGATATGGTGCTGCTGTCGCCCGCCTGCGCCAGCCTCGATCAGTTTAAAAATTTTGAGCAACGGGGCGATGTCTTTACCCGTCTGGCGAAGGAGTTAGGTTGATGCGTTTATCTCTCCCCCGTCTGAGAATGCCGCGCGTACCAGGCTTTGGCCTCCTGGCCTGGCTGTTTGCGGCGCTTAAAGGCTGGGTGATGGCTTCGCGCGATAAAGACGCCGACAGTCTGATCATGTATGACCGCACGCTGCTATGGCTGACCTTCGGGCTGGCGGCGATTGGTTTTGTCATGGTGACGTCGGCCTCCATGCCAGTCGGGCAGCGCCTGGCGAACGATCCGTTTTTGTTTGCCAAACGTGATGCGCTCTATATCTTCCTGGCATTTTGTCTGGCGATGGTCACGCTACGTTTGCCCATGACCTTCTGGCAAAAATACAGCACGACGATGCTGATTGCGTCGATCATTATGCTGCTTATCGTGCTGGTCGTCGGGAGCTCGGTCAACGGGGCGTCGCGCTGGATTGCGCTGGGGCCGCTGCGTATTCAGCCTGCGGAGTTTACCAAGCTGTCGCTGTTCTGCTACCTCGCGAACTATCTGGTGCGTAAGGTTGATGAAGTGCGAAATAACCTGCGCGGCTTTTTAAAACCAATGGGCGTGATTCTGGTGCTGGCGGTGTTACTGCTGGCGCAGCCTGACCTCGGGACAGTGGTCGTACTGTTTGTCACCACGCTGGCGATGCTGTTTCTCGCCGGGGCGAAATTATGGCAGTTCATCGCCATTATCGGGATGGGCATCTCGGCGGTGATTCTGTTAATCCTCGCCGAACCGTATCGTATTCGCCGTGTTACCTCGTTCTGGAACCCCTGGGAAGATCCGTTCGGCAGCGGTTATCAGCTGACGCAGTCGCTGATGGCTTTTGGTCGCGGTGAGATATGGGGGCAAGGGCTGGGGAATTCGGTGCAGAAACTGGAGTATTTGCCGGAGGCGCACACCGATTTCATCTTCGCCATTATTGGGGAAGAACTGGGTTATATCGGTGTGGTATTGGCGCTTTTAATGGTATTCTTCGTCGCTTTTCGCGCGATGTCGATTGGCCGTAAGGCATTGGAGATTGACCACCGCTTTTCCGGATTTTTAGCGTGTTCTATCGGTATCTGGTTTAGTTTTCAGGCGCTGGTAAACGTTGGCGCGGCCGCGGGGATGCTGCCGACCAAAGGTCTTACGCTGCCGCTGATCAGTTATGGCGGGTCGAGTCTGTTGATTATGTCGACGGCCATTATGTTTTTATTACGTATTGATTATGAAACGCGTCTGGAAAAAGCGCAGGCGTTTACACGAGGTTCTCGATGAGTGGTCAACCGAAGCGGTTAATGGTGATGGCGGGCGGTACCGGCGGGCACGTGTTCCCCGGACTGGCCGTTGCGCATCATTTAATGGCCCAGGGCTGGCAGGTTCGCTGGCTGGGTACCGCCGATCGTATGGAAGCGGATTTAGTGCCGAAGCATGGCATCGACATTGACTTTATTCGGATCTCCGGTCTGCGCGGTAAAGGCGTAAAAGCGCTTCTGGCGGCGCCGCTGCGGATTTTTAACGCCTGGCGGCAGGCGCGGGCGATCATGAAGCGGTTTAAGCCGGATGTCGTGCTGGGAATGGGCGGTTATGTTTCCGGCCCCGGCGGTCTTGCCGCCTGGTCATTGGGTATTCCGGTCGTTTTGCATGAGCAAAACGGTATCGCCGGGCTAACCAATCAGTGGCTGGCCAGAATCGCGACCACGGTGATGCAGGCGTTTCCCGGTGCGTTTCCGAACGCGGAAGTGGTGGGTAACCCGGTGCGTACCGACGTACTGGCGTTGCCGTTGCCGCAGGTGCGTCTGGCCGGTCGTGACGGCCCGATTCGCGTGTTGGTGGTCGGCGGTTCTCAGGGGGCGCGAGTCCTGAACCAGACGATGCCGCAGGTTGCCGCCAGACTGGGCGATACGGTTACAATCTGGCATCAAAGCGGAAAAGGCGCGCAGCACACGGTAGAGCAGGCGTATGCCGGGGCGGGACAACCGCAACATAAGGTAACGGAATTTATCGATGACATGGCCGCCGCCTATGCGTGGGCGGATGTGGTGGTGTGCCGTTCCGGCGCTTTAACGGTGAGCGAGATCGCTGCCGCCGGATTACCGGCGATATTCGTGCCGTTTCAGCATAAAGACAGGCAGCAGTACTGGAATGCGCTGCCGTTAGAAAACGCCGGCGCAGCTAAGATTTTTGAGCAGCCGCAGTTTACTGTAGAGGCTGTCGCCGACACCCTGGCGGGGTGGTCGCGCGAGGCGTTGTTAACCATGGCGGAGCGTGCCCGCGCGGTATCCATTCCGGATGCTACCGAACGCGTCGCCAGTGAAGTCAGCCGGGTTGCCCGGACATAATTTGTGGCGGTGCCTTTTGCATCGCAGGGTTTTTCTACCCTCAATAATTTGGGTTGCAGGCAAGCCAACGCATCTGCAATTTGAAGTATGGCGGGTATTGGAGTTAATGGCGTAAAGAATGAATACACAACAACTGGCAAAACTGCGTTCCATCGTGCCCGAAATGCGTCGCGTTCGGCACATTCACTTTGTCGGCATCGGTGGTGCTGGTATGGGCGGTATTGCCGAAGTTCTGGCCAATGAAGGGTATCAGATCAGTGGTTCCGATTTAGCGCCGAATCCGGTGACCCAGCAGTTGACGAGCCTGGGGGCGACGATTTTCTTTAATCATCGTCCGGAAAATGTGCGTGATGCCAGCGTGGTCGTCGTTTCCAGCGCAATTTCCGCGGATAACCCGGAAATTGTCGCGGCGCATGAAGCGCGTATTCCGGTTATTCGCCGTGCGGAAATGCTGGCGGAACTGATGCGTTTTCGCCACGGCATCGCCATTGCCGGGACGCACGGAAAAACCACAACGACCGCGATGGTGTCCAGTATTTATGCCGAAGCGGGGCTGGACCCGACTTTCGTGAATGGCGGATTGGTGAAAGCCGCAGGCGTTCATGCGCGTCTGGGCCATAGTCGTTACCTGATTGCCGAGGCAGATGAGAGCGACGCATCCTTCCTGCATTTGCAGCCGATGGTTGCGATCGTCACCAACATCGAAGCCGACCATATGGATACCTATCATGGCGACTTTGAAAATTTAAAGCAGACGTTTATTAACTTCCTGCATAACCTGCCGTTCTACGGTCGCGCGGTAATGTGCGTCGACGATCCGGTCATCCGCGAGCTGCTGCCGCGGGTGGGGCGTCAGACCACGACGTATGGCTTTAGCGAGGATGCTGACGTCCGCGTAGAAGATTATCAGCAGATAGGGCCGCAGGGGCACTTTACGCTGTTGCGCCAGGGAATGCCGGATCTGCATGTCACGTTGAATGCGCCGGGTCGCCACAATGCCCTGAATGCCGCTGCGGCAGTGGCGGTAGCGACCGAAGAAGGCATCGCCGATGACGCTATCCTGCGCGCGCTGGAAAGCTTCCAGGGGACCGGGCGTCGTTTTGACTTCCTCGGCGAGTTCCCGCTTGAGCCGGTGAATGGTAAAGCCGGGACGGCGATGCTGGTGGATGATTATGGCCATCATCCGACTGAAGTAGACGCCACCATTAAAGCTGCGCGAGCAGGGTGGCCGGATAAAAACCTGGTGATGCTGTTTCAGCCGCACCGTTACACGCGCACGCGCGATCTGTATGACGATTTCGCCAATGTGCTGACCCAGGTCGATGCGCTGCTGATGCTGGACGTTTACCCGGCGGGTGAAGCGCCGATTCCGGGCGCGGATAGCCGTTCTTTATGTCGTACGATTCGTAATCGGGGAAAAATTGACCCGATTCTGGTTTCCGATCCGGCTCAGGTTGCGACAATGTTAGCGCCGGTGCTGACGGGTAACGACTTGATATTAGTGCAAGGCGCAGGAAATGTTGGCAAAATTGCGCGTTACTTATCTGAAATCAAGCTGAAGCCGCAAATCCAGGAGGAAGAGCAACATGGCTGATAAAATCGCGGTCCTGTTGGGCGGAACCTCTGCGGAGCGGGACGTTTCGTTAAATTCCGGCGCGGCAGTGTTGGCCGGGTTACGTGAAGGCGGTATTGATGCGCATCCCGTCGATCCGCAAGAGGTCGATGTCGCGCAGCTTAAAGCAATGGGCTTTCAGAAGGTCTTTATTGCGTTGCATGGCCGCGGCGGTGAAGATGGCACCTTACAGGGAATGCTTGAGCTGCTCGGCCTGCCTTATACCGGCAGCGGCGTGATGGCCTCGGCGCTTTCCATGGATAAACTGCGCAGTAAATTGCTGTGGCAGGGCGCGGGCTTACCGGTTGCGCCGTGGGTCGCATTGACGCGCGCTGAGTTTGAAAAAGGCCTTAGCGAAGAACAAAAAGCGCGAATTTCGGCGCTGGGTTTACCGCTGATCGTCAAACCCAGCCGTGAAGGCTCCAGCGTCGGTATGACGAAAGTAGTAGAAGAAAATGCTTTACAGGGTGCGTTATCATTGGCTTTTCAGCATGATGACGAAATACTGATTGAGAAATGGCTGTGCGGTCCGGAATTTACGGTGGCGATAGTTGGCGAAGAAATTTTACCGTCAATTCGTATCCAACCGGCAGGAACCTTCTATGATTATGAGGCGAAGTATCTCTCTGATGAGACTCAGTATTTCTGCCCTGCCGGTTTAGAAGCGTCCCAGGAAGCCGCGCTACAGTCTCTCGTCCTGCAGGCATGGAAAGCTTTAGGCTGCACGGGATGGGGGCGTATTGACGTCATGCTGGACAGCGATGGTCAGTTTTATCTGCTGGAAGCCAATACTTCTCCGGGGATGACCAGCCATAGTCTGGTGCCGATGGCGGCGCGTCAGGCGGGAATGAGCTTCTCGCAGTTAGTGGTACGAATTCTGGAGTTGGCGGACTGATATGTCGCAGGCTGCGCTGAACACGCGAAACAGTGATGAAGAGACGCCTTCTTCACGCCGCAATAATGGAACGCGTCTTGCAGGAATTTTATTCCTGCTGACGGTACTGTGCACCGTGTTTGTTAGCGGGTGGGTCGTGTTAGGGTGGATGGAAGATGCGCAGCGTTTACCGTTATCAAAGCTGGTATTAACCGGCGAGCGTCACTACACGCGTAACGATGATATCCGTCAGGCGATACTGGCTCTGGGCGCGCCGGGAACCTTCATGACGCAGGATGTGAACATTATCCAGAGCCAGATTGAGCGTTTGCCGTGGATTAAACAGGCCAGCGTCAGAAAACAGTGGCCTGATGAATTGAAGATTCATCTGGTTGAATATGTGCCGATTGCGCGTTGGAATGATCAACATATGGTCGATGCTGAAGGGAACACCTTCAGCGTGCCGTCAGACCGCATCGGCAAACAGGTTTTACCCATGTTGTACGGCCCGGAAGGCAGCGCGAGTGAAGTGTTGCAGGGATACCGCGAGATGGGGCAGGTGCTGGCTAAGGATAAATTCACTCTGAAGGAAGCGGCGATGACCGCACGTCGCTCCTGGCAATTGACGCTTAATAACGGCATTAAGCTCAATCTCGGCAGGGGCGATACGATGAAAAGGTTGGCTCGCTTTGTAGAACTCTATCCGGTTTTACAGCAGCAGGCGCAAACCGATGGCAAACGGATTAGCTACGTTGATTTGCGTTATGACTCAGGTGCGGCAGTTGGCTGGGCGCCGCTCCCCCCTGAGGAATCTAATCAGCAACAGAATCAGGCACAGGCAGAACAACAATGATCAAGGCGACGGACAGAAAACTGGTAGTAGGACTGGAGATTGGCACCGCGAAGGTTGCCGCTTTAGTAGGGGAAGTTCTGCCCGACGGTATGGTCAATATCATTGGCGTGGGCAGTTGCCCATCGCGGGGTATGGATAAAGGCGGGGTGAATGACCTTGAGTCAGTGGTGAAATGCGTTCAGCGCGCCATTGACCAGGCGGAATTGATGGCTGATTGCCAGATCTCCTCGGTATATCTGGCGCTTTCCGGCAAACATATTAGCTGTCAGAATGAAATTGGTATGGTGCCCATTTCCGAAGAGGAAGTGACGCAGGAAGATGTGGAAAACGTCGTGCATACTGCGAAGTCAGTGCGCGTGCGCGATGAACATCGCGTGCTGCATGTGATTCCTCAGGAGTACGCCATTGACTACCAGGAAGGCATTAAAAATCCGGTCGGTCTTTCCGGCGTGCGTATGCAGGCGAAAGTACATTTGATTACCTGCCACAACGATATGGCAAAAAACATTGTCAAAGCTGTTGAACGTTGTGGTCTGAAAGTTGACCAACTGATATTTGCCGGACTGGCGGCCAGTTATTCCGTGTTAACGGAAGATGAACGTGAACTGGGCGTCTGTGTCGTGGATATCGGCGGTGGTACAATGGATATCGCCGTTTATACTGGCGGCGCGCTGCGTCATACCAAAGTGATCCCTTACGCGGGGAACGTGGTGACCAGCGATATCGCTTATGCCTTTGGTACGCCGCCGAGCGATGCTGAAGCCATTAAAGTTCGCCACGGTTGCGCGCTGGGTTCCATTGTCGGTAAAGACGAGAGCGTTGAAGTACCGAGCGTAGGCGGGCGTCCGCCGCGCAGCCTGCAACGTCAGACGCTGGCGGAAGTGATTGAGCCGCGTTACACCGAGCTGCTCAATCTGGTCAACGAAGAGATATTGCAATTACAGGAACAGCTTCGCCAACAAGGGGTAAAACATCACCTGGCGGCGGGGATTGTGTTAACCGGCGGCGCGGCGCAAATCGAAGGGCTTGCTGCTTGCGCTCAGCGCGTGTTTCATACGCAGGTGCGTATCGGCGCGCCGCTGAATATCACCGGTCTGACGGATTATGCCCAGGAGCCGTATTACTCAACGGCGGTGGGATTGCTTCACTACGGGAAAGAGTCCCACTTAAACGGTGAAGCAGAAGTGGAAAAACGTGTTACGGCATCAGTTGGCTCGTGGATCAAGCGACTTAATAGCTGGCTGCGAAAAGAGTTTTAATTTTTATGAGGCCGCCAGATATTACGGCCTCAGGCGACAGGCACATGACGGAGAGAGATTATGTTTGAACCTATGGAACTAACCAACGACGCGGTGATTAAAGTCATCGGCGTCGGTGGTGGCGGCGGTAACGCTGTTGAACACATGGTGCGCGAGCGCATCGAAGGTGTTGAATTCTTCGCGGTGAATACCGACGCGCAGGCGTTGCGTAAGACGGCGGTTGGCCAGACCATTCAAATTGGTAGCGGCATTACCAAAGGTCTGGGCGCCGGCGCTAACCCGGAAGTCGGTCGTAACGCGGCGGACGAAGACCGTGAAGCGCTGCGTGCGGCGCTTGAAGGCGCAGACATGGTATTTATCGCGGCAGGCATGGGCGGCGGTACCGGAACCGGCGCGGCGCCAGTGGTTGCTGAAGTGGCAAAAGATTTAGGTATTCTGACCGTTGCCGTGGTGACTAAGCCTTTCAATTTTGAAGGCAAAAAGCGCATGGCATTTGCGGAGCAGGGTATCACCGAGCTGTCCAAGCATGTGGACTCGTTGATCACCATCCCGAACGACAAGCTGCTGAAAGTGCTGGGCCGTGGCATCTCCCTGCTCGACGCGTTCGGCGCGGCTAACGACGTGCTGAAAGGCGCGGTTCAGGGTATCGCAGAGCTGATCACCCGCCCGGGCCTGATGAACGTTGACTTTGCTGACGTGCGTACCGTGATGTCTGAAATGGGCTACGCAATGATGGGCTCCGGCGTGGCGAGCGGTGAAGACCGTGCGGAAGAAGCGGCTGAAATGGCTATTTCTTCTCCGCTGCTGGAAGATATCGACCTGTCCGGCGCGCGCGGCGTGTTGGTCAACATTACGGCGGGCTTCGACCTGCGTCTGGATGAGTTCGAAACCGTCGGTAACACCATCCGTGCCTTTGCATCGGATAACGCCACCGTGGTTATCGGTACCTCTCTGGACCCGGATATGAACGACGAACTGCGCGTGACCGTTGTTGCCACTGGAATTGGTATGGACAAGCGTCCTGAAATCACTCTGGTCACCAATAAACAGGTGCAGCAGCCGGTGTTGGATCGTTATCAGCAGCACGGTATGGCGCCGCTGACGCAGGAGCAAAAAACGGTCGCGAAAGTGGTTAACGACAATACACCACAGGCGGCGAAAGAGCCGGATTATCTGGATATCCCCGCATTCCTGCGTAAGCAAGCTGATTAAGAATTAGCTGGAATTTGGGATTCTGGGCTCTTTGTGCTAAACTGGCCCGCCGAATGTATAGTACACTTCGGTTGGATAGGTAATTTGGCGAGATTATACGATGATCAAACAAAGGACACTTAAACGTATCGTTCAGGCGACTGGCGTCGGTTTACACACCGGCAAAAAAGTCACCCTGACATTACGCCCTGCGCCGGCCAATACCGGGGTCATCTATCGTCGCACCGACTTGAATCCACCGGTAGATTTCCCGGCCGATGCCAAATCTGTGCGTGATACCATGCTCTGTACGTGTCTGGTGAATGAGCATGATGTACGGATTTCAACCGTTGAGCACCTGAACGCTGCTCTGGCGGGCTTAGGTATCGATAACATCGTTATTGAGGTTAATGCCTCGGAAATCCCGATCATGGATGGCAGTGCCGCTCCGTTTGTCTATCTGCTGCTTGATGCCGGTATTGATGAACTGAACTGCGCCAAAAAATTCGTACGCATCAAAGAGACTGTTCGGGTTGAAGATGGCGATAAATGGGCTGAATTCAGACCGTACAATGGTTTTACGTTGGATTTCACCATCGACTTTAACCATCCGGCGATCGATTCCAGCAGCCAGCGCTACGCGATGAACTTCTCTGCGGATGCGTTCATGCGCCAGATCAGCCGTGCGCGTACCTTCGGTTTTATGCGTGATATCGAATATCTGCAGTCCCGCGGCCTGTGCCTGGGCGGCAGCTTCGATTGTGCCATCGTTGTTGACGATTATCGCGTATTGAACGAAGACGGCCTGCGTTTTGAAGATGAATTCGTTCGTCACAAAATGCTCGACGCGATCGGTGACTTGTTCATGTGTGGTCACAATATTATTGGTGCGTTTACCGCGTATAAATCCGGTCACGCATTGAATAACAAATTGTTACAGGCAGTCCTGGCAAAACAGGAAGCCTGGGAATTTGTGACCTTCCAGGACGACGCAGAACTGCCGTTGGCTTTCAAAGCGCCTTCGACGGTACTGGCATAACGACATACGCTGTCGTATAAAATTCGACTGGTTAACCTGGCACTCTCTCCGGCCAGGTGAGCCAGTCGTTTTTTTTACTATCCTTTATCTGCGCTTTCCTTAATACAGCCATTTTGGCAGAGTTAAATGGAAACACGGCGCGTTCGCTGTTTTCTTAGCCGATTTTCACCTTAGCTTCTCGTCATTACTGCTGTAGCGCGTACGCTTTAATGATAAGATTTGTGCGCAAATTGTTTTGATTCCGTAAGCCCATGAGGGGCATATCAGGTGGCAATGACGTGAGTGGAATACTGACGCGCTGGCGACAGTTAGGCAGACGATACTTCTGGCCGCATCTCTTATTAGGGATGGTCGCGGCGAGTTTTGGTTTGCCTGCGCTCAGTAACGCCGCTGAAACCAATACGCCTGCAAGGACGACCGCCAGCACCGCGTCTAAAGTTAACTTTAGCCATCTTGCGCTGTTAGAAGCCTCTAACCGTCGTCCCAATTTCACCGTAGATTACTGGCATCAGCACGCTATTCGCACGGTGATTCGCCACCTTTCTTTTGCAATGGCGCCGCAAACGCTGCCCGTTGCCGACGCGCCGTCGCCATTACAGGCGCATCATATCGCCTTACTGAATACGCTCAGCGCGATGCTCACGCAGGAGGGCACGCCGCCGGCGATTGTTCGCCGCCTCTCCCTGGCGTATTTTGCGCCACAAACCGCATTTAGCATCCCGGCCTGGATAAGTCAGGCGCAGGGTATCCGCGCCGGTCCGCAACGTCTCAGCTAACGAAAAAAGACCCTTTTACTTTATTTGTAGCTCCGCGGCGCGGGGCATTTGAGACTTTATTATGCTAATCAAATTATTAACCAAAGTATTCGGTAGCCGTAACGATCGTACGCTGCGTCGTATGCGTAAGGCCGTCAGCCTTATTAATGCGATGGAACCGGAGATGGAAAAACTCTCCGATGACGAACTGAAAGCGAAAACCAACGAATTTCGCGCCCGTATTGAAAAAGGCGAAAGCGTAGAGAGCCTGATTCCGGAAGCGTTCGCGGTGGTGCGTGAAGCCAGTAAACGCGTCTTTGGGATGCGTCACTTCGACGTTCAGCTATTGGGTGGTATGGTGCTCAACGATCGCTGTATCGCCGAAATGCGTACTGGTGAAGGTAAAACGCTGACCGCAACGCTGCCAGCCTACCTGAACGCGCTGTCCGGCAAAGGCGTTCATGTGGTAACCGTGAACGACTATCTGGCGCAGCGTGACGCCGAAAACAACCGCCCGCTATTCGAATTCCTCGGTATGTCCGTTGGTATCAACCTGCCAGGTATGCCTGCGCCCGCCAAACGTGAAGCTTACGCTGCCGACATCACTTACGGCACTAACAACGAATACGGTTTTGACTACCTGCGCGACAACATGGCGTTCAGCCCGGAAGAGCGCGTGCAGCGTAAACTGCATTATGCGCTGGTGGATGAAGTCGACTCCATCCTGATCGATGAAGCGCGTACGCCGCTGATTATTTCCGGCCCGGCGGAAGATAGCTCGGAAATGTACAAAAAAGTGAACAAAATCATTCCGCACCTGATTCGTCAGGAGAAAGAAGATTCTGACACTTTCCAGGGCGAAGGCCACTTCTCCGTTGATGAGAAAGCGCGCCAGGTTAACCTGACCGAACGCGGTCTGGTGCTGATCGAAGAGCTACTGGTGCAAGAAGGCATTATGGATGAAGGCGAGTCGCTCTACTCGCCTGGCAATATTATGTTGATGCATCACGTCACCGCCGCGCTGCGCGCGCACGCGCTGTTTACCCGTGACGTGGATTACATTGTGAAAGACGGCGAAGTCATCATTGTTGATGAACATACCGGTCGTACCATGCAGGGGCGTCGCTGGTCTGACGGTCTGCACCAGGCGGTAGAAGCGAAAGAAGGCGTTGAAATTCAGAATGAAAACCAGACGCTGGCGTCTATTACCTTCCAGAACTACTTCCGTCTGTATGAAAAGCTGGCCGGTATGACCGGTACGGCGGATACTGAAGCCTTCGAATTTAGTTCTATCTATAAGCTGGACACCGTCGTTGTTCCGACCAACCGTCCGATGATCCGTAAAGATTTGCCGGATCTGGTCTACATGACCGAAGCGGAAAAAATCCAGGCCATTATCGAAGATATTAAAGAACGTACCGCGAACGGTCAGCCAGTGCTGGTCGGGACGATTTCTATCGAGAAATCTGAAGTGGTCTCCAGAGAGCTGACCAAAGCGGGCATCAAACATAACGTACTGAACGCAAAATTCCACGCCAACGAAGCAGGCATCGTTGCGCAGGCTGGTTATCCAGCGGCGGTCACTATTGCTACCAACATGGCGGGTCGTGGTACCGATATTATGCTGGGCGGTAGCTGGCAGGCGGAAGTCGCTGCGCTGGAAGCGCCGACGGAAGAACAGATTGCGCAGATTAAAGCGGACTGGCAGGTACGCCATGACGCGGTTCTGGCTGCCGGCGGCCTGCATATCATTGGCACCGAGCGCCATGAATCCCGCCGTATCGACAACCAGCTGCGTGGCCGTTCCGGTCGCCAGGGCGATCCGGGTTCTTCCCGTTTCTACCTGTCGATGGAAGATGCGCTGATGCGTATTTTCGCCTCCGATCGTGTCTCCGGTATGATGCGTAAACTGGGGATGAAGCCGGGCGAAGCGATTGAGCACCCGTGGGTGACGAAAGCTATCGCTAACGCGCAGCGTAAAGTAGAAAGCCGTAACTTCGATATTCGTAAGCAACTGCTGGAATATGATGATGTGGCGAACGATCAGCGTCGTGCAATTTATACCCAGCGTAACGAACTGCTGGATGTGTCTGACGTGAGCGACACCATTAACAGCATTCGCGAAGATGTCTTTAAGGCGACTATCGACGCCTACATTCCGCCGCAGTCGCTGGAAGAGATGTGGGATATCCCGGGTTTGCAGGAACGCCTGAAAAACGACTTCGACCTGGAGATGCCGATTGCCGAATGGCTGGATAAAGAGCCGGAGCTGCATGAGGAGACGCTGCGTGAGCGCATCCTGGCGCAGTCCATCGAGGTGTATCAGCGTAAAGAAGAGGTGGTTGGCGCTGAAATGATGCGTCATTTCGAAAAAGGCGTGATGCTGCAAACGCTCGATTCCCTGTGGAAAGAGCACCTGGCGGCAATGGATTACCTGCGTCAGGGTATTCATCTGCGCGGCTATGCGCAAAAAGATCCGAAGCAGGAATACAAGCGCGAATCCTTCGCTATGTTCGCCGCGATGCTGGAATCGCTGAAATATGAAGTGATCAGTACCCTGAGCAAAGTCCAGGTACGTATGCCGGAAGAGGTCGAAGCGATGGAAATGCAGCGTCGCGAAGAGGCGGAGCGCCTGGCGCAGATGCAGCAGCTAAGCCATCAGGATGACGATGCCGCCGTGGCTGCCGATCTGGCCGCCCAAACCGGCGAACGTAAGATTGGACGTAACGATCCTTGCCCTTGCGGTTCCGGTAAGAAATACAAACAGTGTCACGGTCGCCTGAGCTAATGCGATAAACTTACCGGCCTGATAAGACATAATGTGTTGCCATCAGGTCGGTGCTGGCATTATTGCCGAAGGGCGCTACGCTTATTCGGCCTGGCATTGAACACAGATAAAAAGGCGCAGGCGACTGCGCCTTTTTTATGGATGCAACAAGATGAAAAAACTGCAAATCGCGGTTGGGATTATCCGCAACCCGAACGACGAAATTTTTATCACCCGACGCGCCGCTGATGCGCATATGGCGAACAAGCTGGAATTTCCCGGCGGAAAAATTGAAGCCGACGAAACACCAGAGCAGGCGTTGATCCGGGAGCTACAGGAAGAGGTGGGGATTACGCCAACACAGGTGACATTATTCGACACTCTGGAATATCAATTCCCGGATAGACACATTACGCTGTGGTTTTGGCTGGTTGAACGCTGGGAGGGCGAACCGTGGGGGAAAGAAGGACAGCCGGGACGGTGGATCGCGCAGAACGCGTTGAATACGGAAGATTTTCCGCCGGCCAATGAACCGATTATTCGTAAATTACGCCAATTTGCGCCTTAGTGGGGGATCGCAACACGATCCCCATCGATCTTATTAGCGATTTAATGTCGACATAATTTCCGGCCAGTAGCGGGGGCCGGCCGCGGCGTCGTGAGGAAAAACCGCCTCAATTGCCGCCAGCTCCTGCGGGCTTAGGGTCAGTGATAACGCGCCGAGGTTTTCATCCACCCTGGCGCAGTGGCGGGTGCCGGGAATGGGAACGAGGTGCCTGTTGCGGGCCAGCAGCCAGGCCAGCGCTAATTGTGCGGGGGTACACTCTTTTTCGCGTGCCATTTGTTTTATTGCTTCAGCCAGACGTAAATTGTGCGAGAAGTTCTCACCCATGAACCTGGGATTTGTGCGACGGAAGTCATTCGCAGCAAAATCTTCTGGCGTTTTAATCGTACCGGTCAGAAATCCGCGTCCCAGCGGGCTGTAAGCGACGAATCCTATACCCAACCGTTCACAGGTGGAAAGTGCTGAAATTTCCGCTTCGCGGGACCAAAGCGAATACTCACTTTGCAGCGCGGTAATAGGGTGAACGTTATGGGCGCGTTCCAGCGTTTGCGTTGATGCTTCGGATAGCCCGAGATAACGCACTTTTCCCTCGCGCACCAGGTCCGCCATTGCACCGACAGTCTCTTCTATGGGGACTGATGGATCAACGCGATGTTGATAGTACAGATCGATATGATCGACCCCCAGGCGTTGCAGGCTTTGCTCACAACTACGGCGAACGTACTCCGGTCTGCCATTGACGCCACGCGCCATAGGGTTAGCAGGGTCGAGAACGATACCAAATTTCGTCGCTAAAAATACCCGATCGCGACGATCGGCGATGGCTCTTCCGACTAACCTTTCATTGGTATAAGGGCCATACATATCTGCGGTATCGAGCAGTGTTACCCCCTGATCTAACGCATAATGTAGTGTCTTAATTGAGGTGCTGTCGTCATGAGCGCCGTAAAATGCGCTCATGCCCACACATCCCAGTCCGATGGCTGACACTCGCGGTCCGTTTGCGCCTAATGTACGATATTGCATACTACCTCCATGAGGATATTTTGTGCATGGCAGGCAGTCTATACCTGGCGTATAAGATGAAAAATAGGGGGAATAAGCATGGTTTATGAAGGCTGGCTTAATAATGCGTCATGATGTGATGTCCATATTGCATGCTTTTTGCATGATTGCTGAAAACCATAGCTTCACGCGGGCAGCGGCGCAGTTACATATTTCTACATCGGCGTTAAGTCAGAATATGCGCCAACTGGAGGATGAACTTGGCGTGAAATTGTTGAACCGAACCACCCGGCGTGTCGGTTTGACAGAAGCAGGACATGCCTTTCTTGCCAGTATCAGGCCCGCATTAAACCATATTGATGAGGCGATGGAACATGCCCGCCAGAGCCGCGATATACCCGGAGGGACATTACGCCTGACCGTACCGCGCACGGCGGCTACGCTTCTGTTACAACCTAATCTCGCCGGTTTCATGCGCGATTATCCCGATATTCGGCTGGATATCGATGTGAATGACGGTTTTGTGGATTTAATTAACGAACGCTTTGATGCCGGTATTCGCTTTGGCGATGCGGTACAACTTGATATGAATGTCGTTCCGCTCGGTGATGTTTTACGCCCGGCGATCGTAGCATCCCCTGCATACCTTGCGCGTTTTGGCACGCCGCTGCATCCGCAGGAACTCATCAATCACCGCTGCCTTTGCCATCGTTTTACGCGTGAGAGCGGGCTATATCGGTGGGAGTTTGTTCATGGAGCGCAACGGCTGGAAATTACGCCGGAAGCCGCGTTAATGGTGAATGATAAAGCGTTGCGTCTCTCCGCCGCGCGTGATGGGGCAGGTCTAACCTACGTTTTTGAACAGGATGTCCACGAAGACTTACAGGATGGGCGGTTGTGCTCCGTACTTGACGAGTGGCTGCCTGCGGCGGACCGGTTTTATTTGTATTATCCCGGCCGCGCGCATATGGCGCAAAAACTACGCGTATTTATTGATTATTTTTGTCATAAGGCGATATTGCCGTCTCAACAGAGCCATCACTGTTAGCGCTCTTCGCTCCAGTCGTCGCTATCAGACTGGTCGCCGCTGCTGGCGATTCGTTTCTCTTCGGCGGCCCATTCGCCCAAATCAATTAACTGACAGCGTTTAGAACAAAATGGGCGGAAGGGGCTAATTTCCCCCCAGACGACCAGTTTACCGCAGGTCGGACAGTTTACGACGGTCACGTCAGACATTTTTACTCCTTAGCAACAGGCCAGTTCAAAATCAAGACGCTCCGGCACCAGACCATTTTCACTATCCAGCGGCATAAAGCGAATGGCAAAACGGCTCTTATGGCCGGAAATTTGCGGATAAAGTTGTGAATCGAGCGTCAGCATAAGACGCAGCAAATCGGCGTCGTCCCCGTTATCCTGATAAAAACCGTTCAGGCTGGTTTGCTTACGGAAAGGCGCTGAATTACGGATCAGATCAAGCACCAGCGTCAGCGCCTGGGTGAGGGGATTCAGGCTGGCAAGCCAGGTTTCAATCTGGGCGTCGCGCTGCGCCTGTTGTAGGTGCAACCAGATATGCAGAGTGGGTAAATCGAAACTGCAACAGCCGCCAGGAATACTTAAGCGTTGACGCACAAGGGCAATCAAGCGATCTTCGCGTAGCTGCTGGCCAATCCTCGGGGCGGAGATCAGCACGCTGCCCGCCGATTTTAACTGCTGGCGCAGGGCTTCAATACGGTCTTGATCGACGCCGGGAACCTCAACCCAGGCCTGTAATTTACGCTGCTGGCGCTCCAGTTCTTTCAGCAGTTCGGTACGGACTTCGCCCCGTTCGAACACATCCAGTAGATCGCTGATATTACGGAAAAAATGCAGTGCGCCAGCATGGTCTGCAATTGGCAGGTTGATGGAGAGCTGTTGGATCAAAAACTCTATGCGCAGCCACGTACGCATCTTCTCATTGAGAGGGTGTTCAAATAGGACCTGGGTGTGCATTACGGTTTTTCCTGTGAGACAAACTGCGACGCGAGCTTAAGATAACTGGCGTGCAGGCGGGCCACATCTGATGCGATAGCATCCGGTGCGCCGTTATTATCAATAACATCGTCCGCCACGGCAAGGCGCGCTTCACGCGTCGCCTGCGCAGCGAGAATGTGTTCAACATGCTCGCGCGTAACATCATCACGCTGCATTGTGCGTATGAGCTGCGTTTCGGGCGTCACGTCAACCACCAGTACGCGGTTGGCTTTTTGATACAGCCTGTTTTCAACCAGTAGAGGCACAACCCATAACACATAGGGCGACGTAGCCTGTTGAAACTGTCGTTGGGTTTCCTGCTGAATTAAGGGGTGAAGCAGAGCGTTAAGCCAGGCTTTTTCTTCCGGATGCAAAAAAATACGCTCACGCAGCGCCCGGCGACGTAACGTGCCGTCGGCGGCGATAAGTTCAGAACCAAAATGTTCCGCTATTGCGTTCAGGGCGGGCTGCCCTGGCTCAACCATCTGGCGCGCGATAATATCCGCGTCGATGACGGTTATTCCGAGGTCAGCGAAGGCATCAGCGACGGTACTTTTACCGCTGCCAATACCGCCGGTTAAGGCTACGGTATACCTCATATCTCCAGCTTCCGGAATTTTAGTTTGACAATCAAAAGGTTAAATTTTAAGCATACAAAGACGATACGCTCTGAGCATTAACCTACTATTCGCCAGGTAAATTTATGGGATTGTAACGTAAAAAAAGAGAATTTCGCAGTCTTGTACGGCCATGATTAGTGCGTATGATAACGTCACTGGAGTTGTGAGTTTCGATTTTTCGCCATTAACCCCAGGAATCCGTACATGCGTATTGAAGAAGATCTGAAGTTAGGTTTCAAAGACGTTCTTATCCGTCCTAAGCGTTCTACCCTCAAAAGCCGTTCCGATGTCGAACTGGAACGTCAATTCACCTTTAAACACTCAGGTCAGACCTGGTCTGGCGTACCGATTATCGCGGCCAATATGGATACCGTCGGGACGTTTGAAATGGCGCAAGCATTGGCCGGGTTTGATATTCTGACTGCTGTACATAAACATTATACCGTTGAAGAATGGGCAGCTTTTATCAACACGGCCTCGGCTGATGTTCTGAAGCATGTGATGGTTTCCACCGGGACCTCTGATGCTGATTTCGAAAAAACCGTGCAGATTCTGGCGCTGAATCCTGCGCTGAACTTTGTCTGTATTGATGTGGCCAATGGCTATTCAGAACATTTTGTGCAGTTCGTCGCGAAAGCACGTGAAGCATGGCCGACAAAAACAATCTGCGCAGGCAATGTGGTAACGGGCGAGATGTGCGAAGAGCTTATCCTCTCCGGCGCCGATATCGTGAAAGTGGGAATTGGTCCCGGCTCCGTATGCACGACGCGTGTAAAAACCGGCGTTGGTTATCCGCAACTGTCGGCGGTTATCGAATGTGCTGACGCGGCGCATGGCCTGGGCGGTATGATCGTCAGCGATGGCGGCTGCACCATGCCAGGCGACGTAGCAAAAGCCTTTGGCGGCGGCGCGGATTTCGTTATGTTGGGCGGCATGCTGGCGGGGCACGAAGAGAGCGGCGGCAGCGTGGTAGAAGAGAACGGCGAGAAATTTATGCTGTTCTACGGCATGAGTTCGGAATCTGCGATGAACCGTCATGTCGGCGGCGTTGCGAAATACCGCGCGGCAGAAGGTAAAACGGTTAAATTGCCGCTGCGTGGGCCGGTGGGCAATACTGCCCGCGATATCCTGGGCGGTCTACGCTCAGCCTGCACTTATGTCGGCGCGTCTCGCCTGAAAGAGTTGACCAAACGCACCACCTTTATTCGGGTGCAGGAACAAGAAAACCGCATCTTCAATAGCCTCTAATATTCTGGCTGGCGTAAATGTGCGCCAGCCTTATCCCATCCCGCTCATCGCGTCTCCCAGATGAAAAATCGGCAAATACATCGCCACCACCAGCGTACCGATAATTAAGCCGGTGATGATCAATAACGCCGGTTCCAACAGCGACGCCAGATTATCGGCCAGCGCCAGCGTAGTTTCACTGTGGTGACGGGCAAGGTTATGCAGCATGATATCGAGTGAGCCGGACGCTTCGCCCGTTCTGACCAGTTGCAGGCATAGCGGACTAAATTCCTGGGTATTTTTTAGCGCCAACCAGACCGGATTGCCCGCGGCGATCTCCTGATGTACCTGCGTTAAACGCTGTGACCAGTAAGGGCAGCCGAGACTCTCGATAGCGCTTTCCAGTCCCTGAAGAAAAGGAATGCCTGCGCTTTGGGTCAATGCCAGTACGGTGAATATTTGCGCTAGTTTCTGGCCTCTTATCAGGCGACCCATAACGGGAAGCCGTAGCAGAAGACGCTGCCGCTGCGCTTGCCAGGACGGCTTTTGTTTTACCCTGCGGTGAGCGATAGCAATGAGCATCGTCAGGAACAAGATGAGCCAACCCCATGCCGCCCCCCATTGCGCTATCGCGATAATACCGCGCGTCAGAAGAGGGAGCGGGGTATTGAAGCTACGGTAAATGGCGGCAAATTCCGGCAGAACAAAGTGCAGCATGGCGAAAACGACCAGGGCGGCCATTGTCAGAATAATGGCGGGATAGCGCAGCGCCTTTTTCACGCTAACCGTAATCTGCCGTTGCGCTTTTTGCTGACGGGCCAGTTCAAAGCAGCATTCGGCCAGTTTGCCGGTCAGTTCTCCGGTGCGGATCATCGTCTGGTAGAGCGGCGGAAATACCTGCGGCCAGGAGACTAATGCGCTGGAAAAAGGGACGCCCTGTTCAAGCTCGTGAGCCAGCGTGCGCAACAGCGCTTGCCATTGTCGGTGGGGATGCTGTTTCGCAAGGAGTTCCAGCCCTTCTGAAAGCGTCAGCCCGGCATGAATGAGCGTGGCCAACTGATGAATAATTTCAGCGCTTTGCTCTTCTTTCCACAGTGCGGCGTTAACGCCTATGCGCTTGATGCGAAGCGGCATAATGCGCTGATGTTGCAGGGTGATGATCAGCGCCAGACGATTGTCCACCCATACAACGTCTTGTTCCAGTTGACCTTTATCGTTAACGCCTTGCCAGCGCCAGAGCTGTTTAACGCTCATGGGGCATTCCCAGAACGCGCAGTATCTCTTCAAAGGACGTCATGCCTTGCTCAACGGCGCGACAGCCATTTTCAAAAAGCGTCCCTGTACCGGTCTGTTGGAGGTGGGCTTCCAGTGCTTGCGCCGATGCGCCGCTCGCAATTAACTGACGTAATGCCGGGGTAACGGTTAACACTTCGAATAACGCGGTTCGGCCATAAAAGCCGTGGTAGCAATGCTGACAGCCGCTTGCCTGCCAGCGCGGTAGCGCGCTGGGCCAAAGATTGGGTGATAGCACCACGGGATCGCTCAGACGCTGTTTGCAGTGCGGGCAAAGCTTCCTTACCAGGCGTTGCGCTACCACCAGCGTAAGCGCCGATGAGATCATCCAGCGTGCTACGCCCATTTGCTGCAAACGTATCAGGGTTTCACTGGTGGAGTTCGTATGGAGCGTTGAAAGTACCAGATGGCCCGTTTGTGCCGCCTTAATGGCGATTTCTGCGGTGTCGCCGTCACGAATTTCACCTACCATGATGATGTCAGGGTCCTGGCGTAAAAGCGCGCGCAGCACATTTTGAAAGGTGAGCCCGGCGCGGGGATGGATCTGCGTCTGGTTAATCCCATCCAGTGGAATTTCTATCGGATCCTCAACGCTACAGAGGTTGATACCCGGCGTATTCCGGGTTTGTAGCGCGCTGTATAGCGTGACCGTTTTTCCGCTACCGGTGGGGCCAGTCACCAGTACCAGCCCCTGAGGTTGCTGTAGGGCTTGTCTAAAAGCGGTAAGTTGTGCCCCGTACATGCCCAGCGTGTCCAGATCCAGCGTTTGTTCAACCTGATGCAACAACCGTAAGACGACTTTTTCGCCTTCTTTACAGGGAAGCGTGGCGATACGAAAAGAGATGCTGTCTCCCGCCAGGTCAACGGTAAATTGCCCGTCCTGCGGCAGCCGATGTTCAGCGATGTCCAAATTTCCCAGGACTTTCAATCTGGCCGTCAGTGCAAGCCCCGTCTCTTTGGCGATGTCCTGCAGAATATGAAGAACGCCGTCGATGCGGAGTCTTATTCGGTAGCGGCTGGCGCCTGGTTCGAGATGGATATCAGAGGCGCGTTTCGCCATCGCCGAGCGTAATGTCTGATTGAGAAGCTGGGCTGCGGTTTCTCCGCCTTTCGCGGCGTTTGCCGAGGGTGCCTGATCCGGCTTATGCCGATGATTTTCCATTTGCTGGCGAGTCCAGCACACAATATCAATCTGTTTTTGCGTGGCGAAATGCAGAGCGTCCAGTAACGCATGAGAGGGCGCGTCGACCACCGCAACAGTGATACTGTTGCTGGCGCTATTGATCAGTACAGCCTGATGACGTTGACACAAGGTGTTGAGCTGAGCGTCTTTCATCTTGTCTCCTTAGTTGGCGTCAAAACGGAAGACATCTTCACAAGCCTGTTGTAACGCGCTGTCGCTTTGAATATTGCAGTTACGCGTCCAGCCAGTAATGCCGTTAGCATTGTCCCAGGCGGGCGTCATGATGACGCTAAGCCCGCTCAGACTCTCCTGGCCGGTAAGCGTGATGACGCCTTTTTCCACGCTCATGCCCGAAACATAACGGGTGAT
The DNA here is from genome assembly GCF_017573605.1 of Salmonella sp. 32070601201500089SM. Classification (NCBI taxonomy): domain Bacteria; kingdom Pseudomonadati; phylum Pseudomonadota; class Gammaproteobacteria; order Enterobacterales; family Enterobacteriaceae; genus Salmonella; species Salmonella sp. 32070601201500089SM. The sequence continues at coordinate 124,805 of NZ_JAGETK010000011.1, read as the reverse complement.
GACGGGCGAGGGGATACCGTTGACGCCCGCATCGCATGTGCTCGTCCCACCATGTTCCAGAGCGCAGAGTTCGACGGCGGTACGGTAGGGGACAAACGTTTGCAACATATCCGTCAGCGCCGCTTTACGCAGATAGTTCTGGTAAGCCGGAATGCCGATGGCGCTTAAAATGGCGATGATGCCAATAACGACCATCAGTTCGATAAGCGTGAAACCGCGTTGTTTTTCCATTGTTCGCTCCTTGAGTTAGCCGGCGCTACTGTGGCAAACGCGGGAAGAGCGGGCGAGCGGCAAAAGGTAAAACGGGAAGGCGGATTCTGAAGATTTTCGCTGCGTTACATGACACGGCAACGTTATTGCGAGGCGCTACGAATATTTTACCGAATAATGACGCGGATCTACGGACAGGTGATTTATAGACCCGACGGCGCAGCGCCATCGGGCGGAGAGGATCAGCAAAAACGCATGGAGAGATCGAGCGCGCGTACGTGCTTGGTCAGCGCGCCAACGGAGATGAAATCCACCCCGGTTTCAGCAAATTCGCGTAAGGTTTCCGCGGTGACGTTGCCGGATACTTCCAGCCGCGCCTGGCCGTTGACGCGTTTCACCGCCTCGCGCATCTGGTCGGTGTTGAAATTATCCAGCATGATGATATCCGCGCCTGCTTTCAGCGCATCGTCCAGTTCATCCAGATTTTCGACCTCGACTTCTACCGGCACGTCCGGATGTAGCCAGAACGCTTTTTCCACCGCCTGACGAACCGAACCGGAGGCGATGATATGGTTTTCTTTAATCAGGAACGCGTCAGTGAGGCCCAGACGATGATTGGCGCCGCCGCCGCATAAAACCGCATATTTGAGCGCGGTGCGCAGACCCGGCAGCGTTTTACGCGTGTCGAGCAACTGGGTTTGGGTGCCAGCCAGCAGTCCAACGTAGCGGCGTACTTCACTGGCGACGCCGGAAAGGGTCTGGACAAAGTTTAGCGCCGTGCGCTCGCCGGTCAGCAATACGCGAGCCGGGCCGTTCAGTTCAAACACTGTTTGGTTGGCGTGAATGGCGTCGCCGTCATCGACATGCCAGGTGAGGCGCACATCATCGCCCGCCAGTTGGATGAAGACCTCTTCAACCCAGCGCTTGCCGCAGAAAACGCCGTCTTCACGAGTGATCACCGTGGCATGGGCTTGCGTATCTGCCGGCAAAAGTTGCGCGGTGATATCGTTGCCAGCATCGACTTCTCCACCTAAATCTTCACGCAGCGCCTGAGCAACGGCGGCAGGGATATCGAGATTAATGCGTTCCAGTAGCGCGTCACGTCGGTCGTCTGGGTTATAACGGCGAGGCGGCATGATAAAACTCCAAATTGCTAACGAATCATAAGGTAGAAACATGCTACTCTGAAGCAGCTATAAGCACCACTCAAAAGGAGACTCCGCATGTTGCCAGATAAGGGTTGGTTGGTAGAGGCGCGACGCGTCCCTTCTCCGCATTATGATTGCCGTCCGGATGACGAAAAACCGTCCTTGCTGGTGGTGCATAATATTAGCCTGCCCCCCGGCGAGTTTGGCGGTCCGTGGATCGATGCATTATTCACCGGAACGATAGATCCAGACGCCCATCCTTTTTTTGCAGAAATCGCTCATCTTCGTGTTTCGGCCCATTGTCTGATTCGTCGCGACGGTGAAATTGTCCAGTATGTGCCTTTTGATAAGCGTGCGTGGCATGCGGGCGTATCAAACTATCAGGGGCGGGAACGTTGTAATGATTTCTCCATTGGTATTGAGCTGGAGGGGACGGATACGCTGGCTTATACCGATGCGCAGTATCAGCAGCTGGCCGCCGTGACGCGCACGCTTATCGCTTGCTATCCGGCGATCGCCGACAATATGACCGGACACTGCAACATTGCGCCTGACCGCAAAACGGACCCTGGCCCTGCCTTTGACTGGCCGCGCTTTCGTGCTTTGGTAGCCCTCTCGTCGCACAAGGAGATGACATGACGCTGTTTACGACATTACTGGTGCTGATTGTCGAGCGCCTGTTTAAGCTGGGCGAGCACTGGCAGCTCGATCATCGGCTGGAGGCGCTATTCCGTCGGATTACGCATTTTTCGATGTTGCGCACGATGGGAATGACGGCGATCGCGATGGTGGTGACTTTTCTACTGCTCCAGGCGTTAAAAGGGCTGCTATTTAACGTGCCGACGCTGGTGGTGTGGATTCTCCTGGGCGTGCTGTGTATCGGCGCGGGCAAAGTGCGAGTACATTATCACGCCTGGCTGAAAGCGGCGTCCCGTAACGATCCGCATCCTTGCGAGGCGATGGCCAGCGAGCTTACGCTGATTCACGGCGTGCCGCCGGATTGTAATGAGCGTGAGTTTTTGCGTGAGCTGCAAAATGCGTTGTTATGGATAAATTTCCGTTTTTACCTCGCACCGCTATTTTGGTTTATCGTTGGCGGTCCGTGGGGGCCGGTAACGCTGGTGGGCTATGCGTTTTTACGGGCCTGGCAGACCTGGCTGGCGCGCTATCAGACGCCGCACCAACGTTTGCAATCCGGCATTGACGCTATTCTTCATGTGCTGGACTGGATTCCGGTACGTCTGGCGGGCGTAGTGTATGCATTACTGGGGCATGGCGAGAAAGCGTTGCCGGCCTGGTTTGCCTCGCTGGCGGATCTGCATACTTCGCAATATCAGGTGCTCACACGTCTGGCGCAGTTCTCACTGGCGCGCGAACCGCATACTGACAAAGTAGAAACCCCCAAAGCGGCGGTGTCGATGGCGAAGAAGGCCTCGTTTGTGGTGGTGGTGATTATTGCGTTGCTCACCATTTATGGGGCATTAGTGTAGCGTTGTGCCGATGGCGCTAACGCTTATGCTGCCTACAATGGAAAAATCTGTAGGCCCGGTAAGCGTTAGCGCCACCGGGCAGTGCAACGGCTTAGATCGTATCGGCTGGCGGCACGCCAAAATCAGGCATCCCGTTTTCGTCCCAGCGCACCCGTTTCAGACGCGTATGGCGGTTGGGATCGTACAACGGATCGCCTTCAATTTCGGTGTAATTTCTCGCGTGGTACACCAGTACATCTTCACCTTCCGGCGTTTGCGTAAAGCTGTTGTGTCCCGGCCCATACTGGCGATTTTCATAGCTGGTGGTAAAGACCGGGCGCGGTGATTTATGCCAGTTGGCCGGATCGCGCGGATCGTCGTTTACGTTAATCCACAGTAATCCCATACAGTAGTTTTCATCGGTGGCGCTGGCCGAATAGCTGATAAACAGCTTGTCGCCATGCACCACGACGGCCGGACCTTCGTTAACCCAAAAACCCCGACACTCCCAGTCGTACTCTGGCTTACTGAGTCTTACCGGCTCGCCTGTAATCGTCCACGGATTTTCCAGTTCAGCCAGATAAATATTTGAGTTACCGGCAATATCCGGCGCTTTTTGCGCCCACAGATACCACTGCTTTCCCTGATGATAAAAAGTAGTGGCATCGAGGGCGAAGGTATCAAACGGCGTTTTAATTTGGCCTTTCTCCGTCCACTTGCCGGTGAGTGGGTCGGCATCGGCGCACTCCAGGGCAAACATGCGGTGCTGGAACATTCCCAGCTTATCAAGCGCTTGAGTATGGGTAGCGGCAAAATAGATGTACCACTTACCGTTGATGCGGTGCATTTCCGGTGCCCAGATGAGCTGGCTCATAGGGCCGCTTTCCGGTTTACGCCAGACGACAACGGGGTCGGCGGCGCGCAACCCTTCCAGCGAATTAGCCCGGCGGATTTCCAGCCTGTCATATTCCGGTACGGAGGCAATAAAGTAGTAATCGCTGCCGTCGCGTAAAATAAACGGATCGGCACGTTGTTCAATAAACGGGTTTGGCCAGTTTGCCATCAGGCTTTCCTTACGCTTTCAGCGGCGTTGAGCTCCTGCAACTCACTCAATTCGCGGTAATTAGTGCGACGTTTTTCCAAATCGTCCTGGATTTTTTTCATCAGTTCACGGTCAACTTTCAGCAGACGTACCACGCCTGCGGTAATCAGATAGCCAACGCCGGGGATAACGGTAAACAACAGCATAATACCGTTCATCGACGAGGCGCTTTGCGCTTTAGCGCTGGCGTCATAACCGTACCAGGAGAGCAAAAAGCCGACCATCGCCCCGGCAATCGCCAGGCCCAGCTTGAGGAAGAACAGGTTACCGGAGAAGCTGATACCGGTAATGCGTTTGCCGGTTTTCCATTCGCCGTAATCATCGACGTCCGCCATCAGCGACCAGTGCAGCGGGGAAGGGATCTGATGCAGAATATTGAGCAGGAAGTAGAGCGCCACTATCATCACGGTGGCTTTCGGATCAAAGAAATAGAACGCGCAGGAGAAAATCGCCAGCGCAATATTGGTCCAGAAAAATACCTTCAATTTACACCAGCGATCGGTTAAGACTTTTGCCAGCATACTGCCGATCATCATACCGACCACGCCAAGACTAATAAAAAGCGTAGCGAAATGGGTGCTTTGTCCCATCACCCAGGTGACGTAATACATGGTCGCCGCCATACGGATAAACCCCGGGCAGACGTTACATAAGGTCAATAGCAGAATGCGTACCCATTGATCGTTTTTCCACACATCTTTGAAATCATTCTTCATATCATCGTGCGTCGGAACGGCAGGGCGAACGCGTTCGCGGACGCTGGCAAAGCAGAACAGAAACATACCCATGCCGATAATCGCCAGCACGGTCATCGCCAACTGATAGCCTTTGGCTTTGTCGCCGCCGCCAAACCAGTCCACCATCGGCAATAGCGTTAACGATAGCAACAGCGTCGCGATGCCGACTAACACGAAGCGATAAGCCTGACAGGCCACGCGCTCTTTTGGATCGTTGGTGATCACGCCGCCCAGTGAGCAATAGGGAATATTGATGGCGGTGTAGGTCACGGAAAGCAGAAAATAGGTGACGAAAGCATAGACAACTTTGCTGTTATAGCCCCAGTCCGGCGTCGTGAACATCAGCACGCTGAACAGCGCGTAGGGAAATGCAATCCACAGTAGCCAGGGGCGGAAACGACCATATTTACTTTGGGTACGATCGGCAAGCGCGCCCATCACCGGATCGGTAACGGCATCGATAACGCGTACTGAAAGGAGTAAAACACCGACTAACGCCGGGGCAAGACCAAAAATATCCGTATAAAAATAATTAACAAACAGCATGATAGCGCCAAAAATAATGTTACATCCGGCGTCGCCCATGCCATACCCGATTTTCTCTCTTACCGAAAGTCTGCCCTTATCCATTGAGACTTCTCCCCATCAGATGATGGCGGTAATTATTCGCCTGCGAGCTTTTATTTGCGTAGCAGGATCACGCCGCTGATATGGATAAAATGGTTATACGTGGGAAACTGTGAGGCAGATAACACCCTCCCCGGACGGGGAGAGCGGAAAAGTAACGCCACGATCAGTGGGCTTTCACCGTTTTTGCCGTTTTTTCTTTACACAGGTAGCCGACGCCCAGGATGAGCAGCCATACCGGAATCAGCCACACGGAGATCGCCATACCTGGCGTCATCAGCATAATGATCAATACCGCCGCCATAAACAGCAGGCAGAGAACATTGCCGAACGGATAAAACAGGGCCGGGAAGCGGGTTTTCACGCCCTGCTGCTGTTTCGCGCGACGGAACATCATATGGGCAAGGCTAATCATCGCCCAGTTAATGACCAGCGCGGAGACCACCAGCGCCATCAGCAGTCCGAATGCGGACTCTGGGGCCAGGTAGTTGAGCAGCACGCACAACGCCGTCACGACGGCGGAAACCAAAATGGAGCTCACCGGCACGCCGCGTTTGTCGACGTTCAGCAGCGCTTTCGGCGCATTTCCCTGCTGGGCCAGACCGAACAGCATACGGCTGTTGCAGTAAACGCAGCTGTTATAAACCGATAGCGCGGCGGTGAGAACCACGATATTCAGCGCATTGGCGACAAACGTATCGCCCAGCTCATGGAAGATAAGGACAAATGGGCTGGTATCGGCGGTGACGCGAGTCCATGGCAGCAGCGAAAGCAGAACCGCCAGCGAGCCGATATAAAAAATCAGGATGCGATAGATAACCTGATTAGTGGCTTTGGGGATGCTCTGTTCCGGGTTATCGGCTTCAGCGGCGGTGATCCCTACCAGCTCCAGTCCGCCGAACGAAAACATAATAATGGCCATCATCATCACCAGCCCGGTCCAGCCATGCGGCAGAAAGCCGCCCTGTTCCCACAGGTTGCGCACGGTGGCCTGCGGACCAGCGGTATCGCTGAAGAGTAACCACGCGCCGAACAGAATCATAGCGATGACGGCGATCACTTTAATAATGGCGAACCAAAACTCCATCTCACCGAACACTTTAACGTTGGTCAGGTTGATGGCGTTGATAATCACAAAGAAGGCTGCCGCAGAAGCCCAGGTGGGGATCTCCGGATACCAGAACTGGATATATTTACCCACTGCGGTCAGTTCCGCCATGGCAACTAATACGTACAGCACCCAGTAGTTCCAGCCGGAAGCGAATCCGGCAAAGCCGCCCCAGTATTTATAGGCGAAGTGGCTAAAAGAGCCGGCGACCGGTTCTTCAACCACCATCTCTCCCAGCTGGCGCATAATCAGAAAGGCAATAAAGCCTGCAATCGCATAGCCCAGGATAATTCCTGGCCCCGCCGACTGAATAACGGAGGCGCTTCCCAGGAACAAGCCTGTCCCTATCGCGCCGCCCAATGCGATAAGCTGAATATGGCGGTTTTTCAGGCCGCGCTTGAGCTGCTCGCCGTGCTGCTGACTGTCCATTATAAAACCTCGTGTATCGGGCGCGGTTTATTCATAACGCGCTTATTTTGAACGATGCAGTAGTGCGTGTGTAAGTTTGCAATTCCGCTTTTTGTATTGATTTATTTACAAGCTCGTTTTTTAAAATGTCACTTCAACTCTTTCGTCTTGATCAGAATAATGGTATGTGGCCGCGAATGCACCTGCTTTGTGCAGGGGTGATGACGAGTTGCGTAAAAAGAAAGCACTTGTAAATACCTCCTTTTATTTTCCCTTACAGATGTTAATTTGTTTTTATTCATTATTTATGCATAAAAATGCATTTAATCTACTGTTGAATCGGTTCAGATGAGATTTTTTATCGTTTCAAATACGTTAAATCTACCTCCTGGTGGGTAAATTTAACATTTGTGCACAGTTACAGTTTTGAAACATGATTTCTGTAAAATTGTTAAAATGTGCCTCCTTTACTGATTTCAATCAAAACCTGTATGGACAGAAGGTGAATACTTTGTTACTTTAGCGTCACAGACATGAAATTGGTAAGACCAATTGACTCCGGGCAAATGGCTTAAGACAGGAAATCATGGCCTACAGCAAAATCCGCCAACCAAAACTCTCCGATGTGATCGAGCAGCAGCTGGAGTTTTTAATCCTTGAGGGAACATTGCGTCCCGGAGAAAAACTCCCACCGGAACGTGAACTGGCAAAACAGTTCGACGTCTCCCGTCCCTCCTTGCGCGAGGCGATTCAACGTCTCGAAGCGAAGGGATTGTTGCTTCGTCGTCAGGGCGGCGGAACCTTCGTGCAGAGCAGCCTGTGGCAGAGCTTTAGCGACCCGCTGGTGGAACTGCTCTCCGATCACCCTGAATCCCAGTTTGACCTGCTCGAAACGCGCCATGCTCTGGAAGGCATTGCGGCTTATTACGCGGCGCTGCGCAGCACCGATGAAGATAAAGACCGTATTCGCGAGCTGCACCATGCTATTGAGCTGGCGCAAGAGTCCGGCGATCTGGATGCCGAGTCCGAAGCCGTGCTCCAGTATCAAATCGCCGTCACCGAAGCGGCGCACAACGTGGTATTGCTTCATCTGCTAAGGTGTATGGAGCCGATGCTGGCGCAAAACGTGCGGCAGAACTTCGAATTGCTGTATGCGCGTCGGGAGATGCTGCCGCTGGTGAGTACGCATCGCACCCGTATATTTGAAGCCATTATGGCCGGAAAACCAGAAGAAGCGCGTGAAGCGTCACACCGACATCTGGCGTTTATCGAAGAGATTATGCTGGACAGAAGCCGTGAGGAGAGCCGTCGTGAACGCGCTTTACGCCGCCTGGAACAGCGCAAGAATTAGTTTTTTCTGGCAGAACGTTAACCAGAAGATGTTGTGAATAACGCGCAAAAATGTGCGCGGCAACTAAACGCAGAACCTGTCTTATTAAGCTTTCTGACGAAAGTTTAATGGGACAGGTTCCAGATAACTCAACGTATTAGATAGATAAGGAATACCCCCATGTCAGAACGTTTCCAAAATGACGTGGATCCGATCGAAACTCGCGACTGGCTACAGGCGATCGAATCGGTCATCCGTGAAGAAGGTGTTGAGCGCGCTCAGTATCTGATTGACCAACTGCTTTCTGAAGCTCGTAAAGGCGGCGTGAAAGTCGCGGCAGGCGCAGGGGCCAGTAATTACATCAACACTATTGCCGTTGAAGACGAACCGGAATACCCGGGTAATCTGGAGCTGGAACGTCGCATTCGTTCTGCGATCCGCTGGAACGCCATCATGACCGTGCTGCGCGCGTCTAAAAAAGACCTTGAGTTGGGCGGCCACATGGCGTCCTTCCAGTCTTCCGCCACGATCTATGATGTCTGTTTTAACCATTTCTTCCGTGCGCGCAACGAACAGGATGGCGGCGACCTGGTGTACTTCCAGGGCCACATCTCTCCGGGCATCTACGCTCGCGCGTTCCTGGAAGGTCGTCTGACCCAGGAACAGATGGATAACTTCCGTCAGGAAGTTCACGGCAATGGCCTCTCTTCCTATCCGCACCCGAAACTGATGCCGGAATTCTGGCAGTTCCCGACCGTCTCTATGGGTTTGGGCCCAATCGGTGCTATCTACCAGGCGAAATTCCTGAAATATCTGGAACACCGCGGCCTGAAAGATACCTCTAAACAAACCGTTTACGCCTTCCTCGGCGACGGCGAGATGGATGAGCCGGAATCCAAAGGCGCGATCACCATCGCCACCCGTGAAAAACTGGACAACCTGGTCTTTGTTATCAACTGTAACCTGCAGCGTCTTGACGGCCCGGTCACCGGTAACGGCAAGATTGTTAACGAACTGGAAGGCATCTTTGCAGGTGCTGGCTGGAACGTTATCAAAGTCATGTGGGGCGGTCGTTGGGATGAACTGCTGCGTAAAGACACCAGCGGTAAGCTTATCCAGCTGATGAACGAAACCGTTGACGGCGACTACCAGACCTTCAAATCCAAAGACGGCGCTTACGTACGTGAGCACTTCTTCGGTAAATACCCGGAAACCGCCGCGCTGGTGGCCGACTGGACCGATGAGCAGATTTGGGCGCTGAACCGCGGTGGTCACGATCCGAAGAAAGTCTATGCTGCACTGAAAAAAGCGCAGGAAACCAAAGGCAAAGCGACGGTAATCCTGGCCCATACCATTAAAGGTTACGGCATGGGCGACACCGCGGAAGGTAAAAACATCGCTCACCAGGTTAAGAAAATGAACATGGACGGCGTGCGTTACGTCCGCGATCGTTTCAACGTGCCGGTTGCCGATGCTGATCTCGAAAAACTGCCGTACATTACCTTCCCGGAAGGTTCTGAAGAACACAAGTACCTGCATGAACGCCGTCAGGCGCTGCATGGCTACCTGCCAAGCCGTCAGCCGAACTTCACCGAGAAGTTAGAGCTGCCTCAACTTTCAGATTTCGGCGCGCTGCTGGAAGAGCAAAGCAAAGAGATTTCCACTACGATCGCTTTCGTGCGTGCTCTGAACGTGATGCTAAAGAACAAGTCGATCAAAGATCGCCTGGTACCGATCATCGCCGACGAAGCGCGGACTTTCGGTATGGAAGGTCTGTTCCGTCAGATTGGTATCTACAGCCCGAACGGCCAGCAGTACACCCCGCAGGACCGTGAGCAGGTTGCTTACTACAAAGAAGACGAGAAAGGCCAGATTCTGCAGGAAGGTATCAACGAGCTGGGCGCAGGCGCATCCTGGCTGGCTGCGGCGACCTCTTACAGCACCAACGATCTGCCGATGATCCCGTTCTATATCTACTACTCCATGTTCGGGTTCCAGCGTATCGGCGACCTGTGCTGGCAGGCTGGCGACCAGCAGGCTCGCGGCTTCCTGATCGGCGGGACTTCCGGTCGTACTACGCTGAACGGCGAAGGTCTGCAGCACGAAGATGGTCACAGCCACATTCAGTCGCTGACTATCCCGAACTGTATCTCTTACGACCCGGCTTACGCTTACGAAGTGGCTGTCATCATGCATGATGGTCTGGAGCGTATGTACGGTGAGAAACAAGAGAACGTTTACTACTACATCACCACCCTGAACGAAAACTACCACATGCCGGCCATGCCAGCAGGTGCCGAGGAAGGTATCCGTAAAGGTATCTACAAACTCGAAACCCTTGAAGGTAGCAAAGGTAAAGTTCAGCTGCTGGGCTCCGGTTCTATCCTGCGTCACGTGCGTGAAGCGGCACAGATCCTGGCGAAAGACTACGGCGTAGGTTCTGACGTGTACAGCGTAACCTCCTTCACCGAACTGGCGCGTGATGGTCAGGATTGTGAGCGTTGGAACATGCTGCACCCGCTGGAAACCCCGCGCGTTCCGTACATCGCTCAGGTGATGAACGACGCTCCGGCAGTGGCATCTACTGACTATATGAAACTGTTCGCCGAGCAGGTTCGTACTTACGTACCGGCTGACGACTATCGCGTACTGGGTACGGATGGCTTCGGTCGTTCCGACAGCCGTGAGAACCTGCGTCATCACTTCGAAGTTGATGCTTCTTATGTGGTTGTCGCAGCGCTGGGCGAACTGGCTAAACGTGGCGAAATCGACAAGAAAGTGGTAGCGGATGCGATTACCAAATTCAACATCGATGCAGATAAAGTTAACCCGCGTCTGGCGTAAGAGGTAAAAGAATAATGGCTATCGAAATCAAAGTACCGGACATCGGGACAGATGAAGTTGAAATCACCGAGATTCTGGTCAAAGTGGGCGACAAAGTGGAAGCTGAACAGTCGCTGATCACCGTAGAAGGCGACAAAGCCTCTATGGAAGTCCCGTCTCCGCAGGCTGGCGTCGTGAAAGAGATCAAAGTCTCTGTCGGCGACAAAACCGAGACTGGTGCACTTATCATGATTTTCGATTCCGCCGACGGTGCAGCTGACGCTGCACCTGCTAAGGCAGAAGAGAAGAAAGAAGCGGCTCCGGCAGCAGCACCTGCTGCGGCAGCGGCGAAAGACGTTCACGTTCCGGATATCGGCAGTGACGAAGTTGAAGTGACTGAAGTGATGGTGAAAGTGGGCGACACCGTAGAAGCTGAACAGTCGCTGATCACCGTCGAAGGCGACAAGGCCTCTATGGAAGTTCCTGCTCCGTTTGCAGGCACCGTGAAAGAGATCAAAGTGAACACCGGCGACAAAGTCTCTACCGGCTCTCTGATTATGGTCTTCGAAGTGGCGGGTGAAGCAGGCGCAGCAGCACCAGCGAAAGCGGAAGCCGCTCCGGCTGCGGCTGCTCCAGCAGCAGCGACGGGCGTGAAAGACGTTAACGTACCGGATATCGGCGGCGACGAAGTTGAAGTCACCGAAGTGATGGTCAAAGTCGGCGATAAAGTTACCGCTGAACAATCACTGATCACCGTAGAAGGCGACAAAGCCTCTATGGAAGTTCCGGCTCCGTTCGCGGGTACCGTGAAAGAAATCAAGATCAGCACCGGCGATAAAGTGAAAACCGGTTCTCTGATTATGGTCTTCGAAGTAGAAGGCGCAGCGCCTGCGGCCGCTCCGGCTAAACAGGAAGCGGCGGCGCCGGCTCCAGCGGCGAAAGCTGAGAAGCCTGCTGCCCCGGCTGCCAAAGCCGAAGGCAAATCTGAGTTCGCTGAAAACGACGCGTACGTTCACGCTACTCCGCTGATTCGCCGTCTGGCGCGCGAGTTTGGCGTCAACCTGGCGAAAGTGAAAGGCACCGGTCGTAAAGGCCGTATTCTGCGCGAAGACGTTCAGGCTTACGTGAAAGACGCTATCAAACGCGCGGAAGCTGCGCCGGCTGCTGCGGGCGGCGGTATCCCGGGTATGCTGCCGTGGCCGAAAGTGGACTTCAGCAAGTTTGGTGAAGTTGAAGAAGTGGAACTGGGCCGTATCCAAAAAATCTCTGGCGCGAACCTGAGCCGTAACTGGGTGATGATCCCGCACGTTACGCACTTCGACAAAACCGATATCACCGATCTGGAAGCGTTCCGTAAACAGCAGAACGCCGAAGCTGAGAAGCGCAAACTGGATGTGAAATACACGCCAGTGGTCTTCATCATGAAAGCGGTTGCCGCTGCTCTGGAACAGATGCCGCGCTTCAACAGCTCTCTGTCCGAAGACGGTCAGCGTCTGACCCTGAAAAAATACATCAACATCGGCGTGGCGGTTGATACCCCGAATGGCCTGGTGGTTCCGGTCTTTAAAGACGTGAATAAGAAGAGCGTGACCGAGCTGTCTCGTGAACTGACCACCATCTCCAAAAAAGCGCGTGATGGTAAGCTGACCGCTGGTGAAATGCAGGGTGGTTGCTTCACTATCTCCAGCATCGGCGGCCTGGGAACTACCCACTTCGCGCCGATTGTTAACGCGCCGGAAGTGGCTATCCTCGGCGTTTCTAAGTCGGCGATGGAACCGGTGTGGAATGGGAAAGAGTTTGTGCCGCGTCTGATGATGCCTATCTCTCTTTCCTTCGACCACCGTGTGATCGATGGTGCTGATGGTGCGCGTTTCATTACCATTATCAACAATATGTTGTCTGACATTCGCCGTCTGGTGATGTAATGAAAAAGCCGGCCCGACGGCCGGCTTTTTTTTGATAATCTCATGGAGTTTGTGAGGTTATTAGCGAAAGCGATAATTCGTGATCCGTTTGTTGTTTCAAAATTGTTAACAATTTTGTAAGATACGGGCGGATAGAACGACCCGGTGGATGATGGGCGATCAAGTACCCCGGACCGCCGGATACAAATAAAGAGGTCATGATGAGTACTGAAATCAAAACTCAGGTCGTGGTACTTGGGGCGGGCCCGGCAGGCTATTCTGCCGCTTTCCGTTGCGCTGATTTAGGTCTGGAAACCGTAATTGTAGAACGCTACAACACCCTTGGCGGTGTTTGTCTGAACGTCGGCTGTATCCCTTCTAAAGCGCTGCTGCACGTAGCAAAAGTTATCGAAGAAGCCAAAGCGCTGGCTGAACACGGTATCGTCTTCGGCGAGCCGAAAACCGATATCGACAAGATTCGTACCTGGAAAGAGAAAGTGATCACGCAGCTGACCGGCGGTCTGGCGGGTATGGCCAAAGGCCGTAAAGTGAAAGTGGTCAACGGTCTGGGTAAATTCACCGGGGCGAACACCCTGGAAGTGGAAGGCGAAAATGGCAAAACCGTGATCAACTTCGATAACGCGATCATCGCGGCGGGTTCTCGTCCGATCCAATTACCGTTTATTCCGCATGAAGACCCGCGCGTATGGGATTCTACCGACGCTCTGGAACTGAAAGAAGTGCCGAAGCGTATGCTGGTCATGGGCGGCGGTATCATCGGTCTGGAAATGGGTACCGTATACCACGCGCTGGGTTCAGAGATTGACGTGGTTGAAATGTTCGACCAGGTTATCCCGGCGGCTGATAAAGACATCGTTAAAGTCTTCACCAAGCGCATCAGCAAGAAATTCAACCTGATGCTGGAAACCAAAGTGACTGCCGTTGAAGCGAAAGAAGACGGTATCTACGTTTCGATGGAAGGCAAAAAAGCCCCGGCTGAAGCGCAGCGTTATGATGCGGTTCTGGTGGCGATTGGTCGTGTGCCGAACGGTAAAAACCTCGACGCGGGCAAAGCAGGCGTGGAAGTTGACGACCGTGGCTTTATCCGCGTGGACAAACAGCTGCGCACCAACGTGCCGCACATCTTCGCTATCGGCGATATCGTCGGTCAGCCGATGCTGGCGCACAAAGGCGTTCACGAAGGCCACGTTGCCGCTGAAGTTATCGCCGGGAAGAAACACTACTTCGATCCGAAAGTTATCCCGTCTATCGCGTACACCGAGCCAGAAGTGGCATGGGTTGGCCTGACCGAGAAAGAAGCGAAAGAAAAAGGCATCAGCTATGAAACCGCCACCTTCCCGTGGGCAGCTTCTGGCCGTGCTATCGCTTCTGACTGTGCAGACGGTATGACCAAACTGATTTTCGACAAAGAATCTCACCGCGTGATCGGCGGGGCGATTGTCGGCACCAACGGCGGCGAGCTGCTGGGTGAAATCGGTCTGGCGATCGAAATGGGCTGTGACGCGGAAGACATCGCGCTGACCATTCATGCGCACCCGACTCTGCACGAGTCCGTCGGTCTGGCTGCTGAAGTGTTCGAAGGTAGTATTACCGACCTGCCGAACCCGAAAGCGAAGAAGAAATAATCTTCTGTAGGTGGCAATGCGCCACCCGATACAAAAAAGCGGCTTTACAGCCGCTTTTTTTATGCATGGCAAATCAGATGTGTCAAATGATGGCGAAGGATAACGAAACCGCAAAATTTATCGTTTCCGCAGCAGTACGTTTTTCAAAGCTTATGCCGTCGGTAGTGCCTTTGTCTGTCATTTTCGACCAACTAATTGTTTCATAAGAAATACCTCTCCTTACTTTGTCATCATCCTGAAATTGGTAACGCTATAAAATAATAGCGAGCTAATTATGAGGTTTGATATATGAAACTTTTTCTGACAACAGCAGCGCTAACTGCGACCTTGATTTCCGGCATGGCATTTGCCAGCGATCCCGTCATCCCCTGGGCGACTAACAGCGGCGGTACGGAAAGCACGCATATTGCGGCAATGGGCGAGGATTTGAATGCGCAGCATCAGCAGATCACCCACACGCATGAAGGCGTATGGGCGGCCAATTCCGGCAGCATTCAGGCTGATGAAGCCGCGCTGACCAGCAACAAGCCGCCGGTACAAGGCCACCCGGAATTGATGCCGCATCAGGGCTAATGATCACGGCCTGGCGATAACGCCAGGCGCTTACGGGTTATTCGGCGACCTGCCACTGCGCGTCTGGCGCAAAACGCGTGATAGCCTGAACTTTACTCTCCGTCTCCTTGCCTAAATCCGCCTGATAAATACGATCGTCCTGGTTGACCATAAAACTCATCACCCCGGTTTCGCCGTAATGCATCGGCCAGGCCAGAAGCGCCGCGCCGTGACCGTCGTTATCGCTGATAATACGGAAATGGTAGCCGTGGTAACCCTCGTCTGGCGCTGCGGGACTAAAGTTTGGGCCTAACGGACTGGGGACGTCGCCTGCTTTGGTTGGCCAGTACAGGCCATCTTTTTGGCCTTCGCTACTGATTATCCTGTGCGCCCAGCGATGGTTTTGTAAGTAATAATCCTGCTGCGCATCAACGTAAGCATGCATGGCCTGTAAGGTAGAAAGTTCATTTCGCCCAATAGTACGGGTGAGGATCTCATTCCCGGCTGCCGCCATATCAAAGCGCCAGCCGCCAGTCTCTTTCACCATGGGCACCGGGAGCTGCCAGTCTTCTCGTCCGACATTCAGGTGCGCCGTATTGTCTTTTTGTACAATGCGATGGCCTTCGCGCCAGTCACGATTGAAGCGGGCCACGGCCTCGGGATCGGCACCTTCCGGCGGCAGAAATTGCCGCCAGTCATCGCCCAGTAGCGCGGTAAGCTGCGTTTCGTTTTTTCCGGCTACCGCCGCGGCGAAGGCGCTGGCGGCCGCTTCCGGGGAGGGGAACCGTTCCTGCGCGTAGCCCAGCAAGGGTAACGACAGTAACAGAGCGCTTAACATAACCTTTTTCATTATCTGCTCCGGTTAACGGCGATGAAATTCATGATGTTCAGAAAAATGTTCCCGCGCGGCGGCGCGTTGCTCGGTGTTTAAGTGACTGCCGCGACGGCTTTCCAGGCCGCGTAGCTGTTGCGATTGCCATGACGGCGATCGACTGTCGTTCCCGCTAAACACATTGGCGTGCATATTCTGGCGAAATGCCTGACGCTGTTGCGGCGTAGAGGATTCAATACGCTGGCGGGCGGTGTCTCTCTGCTGTTGTGAAACAGGGTGCTGCTGGGCTTTAGCCTTCAGCTCGGAACGATGCTGCTGCGTGGTGGATTTATTCAGTGTCTGCTGCGCCGCCTCGCGACGACTGCTGTTTTGTGTTCCGTCATAGCCACGGTAATTATTACGCTGGGCAATTTGATTTAACTGCTGCGATGCCGCCTTACGCTGGGCATCGCGGGTGCCTGGCGCTGGCAAAGAAGCGTTGGCCGTATGGCTGCGCTGTTGAAATTGCGTCATGGCCGCCTGGCGCTGACTGTCGCGAGACACTGGCGCTTGCTGCGTTGCGCTTAACCCGCCGCTAACATTGGTGGGATGGAACCGTTGTGCAACGGTATTATTCGGATAGGGGACGCCATTGCGCCAGGCGGGATTATGCTGCCAGCCCATCGTTTGGCCCGGCAGGTTTTGCCCGGATATCCGGTTGAAATTATTGACATTGATGTTGATATTATCGCCATTATGTTGATAACCGTTACCACCATGATGGTAATCATCATGGTGGTCGTCGTCATGGTGGTGATGATCGTCATCATCCCAGTCTATGCTGCTGAACAACGCATAGGTGGTGGCGACGCCCAGACTATAACCAAAACCTTTAACAAAACTGTCGGCAAACTGCTGCCCCGGAGGGGGCGGTAAATACACCGGCGGATAAGCGGTATTGGGCCAGGCGCCATACACCGTCGCGGGGTTATAGTTCGGCACGTACACCACCTGCGGATTCGCGGGTTCAATTTTGATGACGGTCGACGGTGTTGCTGGCGTACTGGCGGATGTGGTGGTGGTTGTTGTCGTGACGGCGGTAGAAGCGCTGGACTTCGGCACGCTGGTGACGGTTTGCTGCGGCGTGGATTTTAGCGAACCGGTTTGTTGAGCGAGCAGGCGCAGCCTTTGCACCGCATCCATCACATCCTGTGGCTGGGCTAAGAACGCATCGCCCAGGTTTTGCACCCATTGCGGATTCTCGCCCATAAGCGCCATCAACTGGGGAAAGGCGACCAGCGATTTGACGCTGGGGTCCCACGGTTGGCTGGCCACCGCCTGAATAGCGGCATCGCCCTGCAGCGTAGGGTTATCGCGCGACCACTGGACGGCCTGAACTACGTTCGCCGGGTAGGTGGAGGCCATGAGCACCTGCGAAAGCAGGGCATCGGGATAAAGCGCGACAGGCGCGACCCATTGATCAATTTGCGCAGTGGTAAAGGTCGTTTTCGCGACAGGCGCGGGCACAGCGGTCTGCGTTGGCTCAGAGGCGGGAGCTGCCGCCTGCGCGGGCGCTTCGGGAGCGCGGCTTTTAACATACAGTACGCCCGAAGCGGCAAATAACCCAGCACTGCACACAAGGGCAATGAGATGGGGTTTAAAGGGCAACGTCATTTTATCTCTCCCGATTCCAGAGAATCGCTATGGTCATTATGCCTGCCGCCGACGGGGTGCAGTTTGGCGTGAGTATAAAGGGACGATAGTTTAATTTTTAGCTAATGTTGGGATCGGTAACGTTACGTGACGATCAAAGCACGAAATGAGGTAAGCATTTATGGCTGCAGCTCCCGTCTCAGTAGAGCATTAGACCATCCTTAACGATTCAGCCACTTTTTTATGTTGCTTTTTTGTAAACAGATTAACACTTAAAGAAAATCCTGTTATTGTGCCTTATGCGGTACCGGGCATTTACCCTACTAACTACTGTCTCACAGGAGCGTGAAGAGAATCGCCCATCAACAAAAGCGCCGCATTATGACAATGAGAGCGAGGAGATATCGTCGTGCTAGAAGAATACCGTAAGCACGTAGCTGAGCGTGCTGCCCAGGGGATTGTGCCAAAACCTTTAGACGCAACCCAAATGGCTGCGCTTGTCGAGCTGCTGAAGACCCCGCCTGTGGGCGAAGAAGAATTCCTGTTAGACCTGTTGATCAACCGCGTTCCTCCTGGCGTAGATGAAGCCGCTTATGTTAAAGCCGGTTTTCTCGCTGCTGTCGCGAAAGGCGACACCACCTCCCCGCTGGTCTCCCCAGAAAAAGCCATTGAACTGCTGGGCACCATGCAGGGTGGTTACAACATTCATCCGCTGATTGACGCGCTGGACGATGCGAAACTGGCGCCGATTGCGGCCAAAGCGCTGTCTCACACCCTGCTGATGTTCGATAACTTCTACGACGTAGAAGAGAAAGCCAAAGCGGGCAATGAATATGCCAAACAGGTGATGCAATCCTGGGCCGATGCCGAATGGTTCCTGAGCCGTCCGCCGCTGGCGGAAAAAATCACCGTCACCGTTTTCAAAGTGACCGGCGAAACGAATACCGACGATCTCTCTCCGGCGCCGGATGCGTGGTCGAGACCGGATATCCCGTTACATGCGCAGGCGATGCTGAAAAACGCCCGTGAAGGCATTGAGCCGGATCAGCCAGGCGTTGTCGGCCCCATCAAACAAATCGAAGCATTGCAGAAAAAAGGCTACCCGCTGGCCTACGTGGGCGACGTGGTGGGCACCGGTTCTTCCCGTAAATCCGCGACCAACTCCGTGCTGTGGTTCATGGGCGATGACATCCCGAACGTGCCGAACAAGCGCGGCGGCGGCCTGTGCCTCGGTGGCAAAATTGCGCCTATCTTCTTTAACACTATGGAAGATGCGGGCGCACTGCCAATCGAAGTTGACGTTTCTAACCTGAATATGGGCGATGTGATTGACGTCTACCCGTACAAAGGCGAAGTGCGCAATCATGAAACCGGCGAGCTACTGGCAACCTTCGAACTGAAAACCGACGTGCTGATCGACGAAGTGCGTGCCGGTGGTCGTATCCCGCTGATTATCGGCCGTGGCCTGACCACCAAAGCGCGTGAAGCGCTGGGTCTGCCGCACTCTGATGTTTTCCGTCAGGCAAAAGACGTGGCGGAAAGCAGCCGTGGCTTCTCGCTGGCGCAGAAAATGGTCGGTCGCGCCTGCGGCGTGAAAGGCATTCGTCCGGGCGCGTACTGCGAACCGAAAATGACCTCCGTCGGTTCTCAGGATACTACTGGCCCGATGACCCGCGATGAGCTGAAAGACCTGGCCTGTCTGGGATTCTCCGCCGATCTGGTCATGCAGTCGTTCTGTCACACCGCAGCCTATCCGAAGCCGGTTGACGTCACCACGCACCACACGCTGCCAGACTTCATTATGAACCGTGGCGGTGTCTCTCTGCGTCCGGGCGATGGCGTGATCCACTCCTGGCTGAACCGTATGCTGCTGCCGGATACCGTCGGTACCGGCGGTGACTCCCATACCCGTTTCCCGATTGGTATCTCTTTCCCGGCGGGTTCTGGTCTGGTGGCGTTTGCCGCCGCGACCGGCGTGATGCCGCTGGATATGCCGGAATCCGTGCTGGTGCGCTTCAAAGGCAAAATGCAGCCGGGCATCACCCTGCGCGATCTGGTCCATGCCATCCCGCTGTACGCCATCAAACAGGGCCTGCTGACCGTTGAGAAGAAAGGCAAGAAAAACATCTTCTCTGGCCGCATCCTGGAAATCGAAGGTCTGCCGGATCTGAAAGTCGAGCAGGCGTTTGAGCTGACCGATGCTTCTGCCGAGCGTTCCGCTGCCGGTTGTACCATCAAGCTGAACAAAGAGCCGATCGTTGAATACCTGACCTCCAACATCGTCCTGCTGAAGTGGATGATCGCCGAAGGCTACGGCGACCGTCGTACGCTGGAACGTCGTATCCAGGGTATGGAAAAATGGCTGGCGGACCCGCAGCTGCTGGAAGCCGATGCTGACGCGGAATACGCAGCGGTGATCGACATCGATCTGGCGGATATCAAAGAGCCAATCCTCTGTGCGCCGAACGATCCGGACGACGCGCGTCTGCTGTCTGACGTGCAGGGCGAGAAGATCGACGAAGTGTTCATCGGTTCCTGCATGACCAACATCGGCCACTTCCGCGCGGCTGGTAAGCTGCTGGATAGCCACAAAGGCCAGTTGCCAACCCGCCTGTGGGTAGCGCCGCCAACCCGTATGGACGCTGCGCAGCTGACCGAAGAAGGTTACTACAGCGTGTTTGGTAAGAGCGGTGCGCGTATTGAGATCCCAGGCTGTTCCCTGTGTATGGGTAACCAGGCGCGTGTAGCCGACGGTGCGACGGTCGTCTCCACCTCTACCCGTAACTTCCCGAACCGTTTAGGTACCGGTGCGAACGTCTTCCTGGCTTCTGCGGAGCTGGCGGCGGTTGCAGCGCTTATCGGCAAACTGCCGACGCCGGAAGAGTACCAGACCTACGTGGCGCAGGTAGATAAGACGGCGGTGGATACTTACCGTTACCTGAACTTCGACCAGCTCTCTCAGTACACTGAGAAAGCAGATGGGGTGATTTTCCAGACTGCGGTGTAACAGAGACGGGCCCGGATTTCCGGGCCCGAATGGCGCTTCTTATTTATTATTACGCTTCACTTCCCGTAGCCCCGGCAAATACGTAATTACCCCGCCCATTATTGCCCCGGCTACAATCGCTGGAATAAGCATAATCAATACTTCACCATATATTAATGGTAGTATGCTTATGTCAAAACCATATCGCGCAAAATTAAACAGCGTCGTGATCAGACCACCTGCAATGGCGCAAAGGATCATCCTGTTAATTATTTTTTGATATAATTTCAGGGGTATCAGCGCGCAGGCGACACCGGTTAACCATGCGGGGAGGAGACTGTATATCCAGCCGGTAATAATCACTAATTCTGGTATTGTTCTGCAGAAATACAACAAAAATGAGTCTGGTCCGCCAAGAATGGCGGGTAAAAAGTTTATGATACCTATCGCGATGGCTGCGCCTATTAACGGCCCAAACAGAATAAACCAACCGCTATGATAAATTATTCGTCGAAATACAGACATAATGTATCCTTCCTGAATTTTCCTTCAACCGTCTGACAAAAAATACAACTCACTACGGCTTCTCTGCTGATATCGCCCATTGCTGGAGCTTAGTTGAAAAAGCGCTTATCAAGTAGCCAACAATTTCATGACAACGACCCGGATGATAAGGAAGCGTCTGAAAGACTAGCAGGCATCGGCGTGGCAGGGTATTGATGATTTCTGAAAAAAAACGCCAGAGGGACACCGGGCTGGTAATGCTATAACTGGATGAGGGGCAGCCATTTTTAATGACTGCGCTCTTCCGGCACATAATAAAAGTTCATCTAAACGGCGCGCTGTCTGATGTGAAATTTGTCGTCGAGTTTTCGCTTAACGGAGATTAAGTGAATGTAAACGTGATGGGTGAGGGAAATTTTCTTGCAGCTATCGGTAATGCCTATATCCCCAGCATGTCCGGCACCAGCTCTTCCAGTTGCCTGACCAGCTCAGGGTCCATATAGCGGTAGTCATCGGGGATATCGAGTACGTGCAGGGGCTTATTTTCAATAATACGACGATATTCAGCCATCAACCGGTCTTTATGTTTCTGCTCCATAACGCAGATAACGTCAGCCCACTGAAGTAACCCGCACGACACGCTTTTTTGGGCGTTGCGGCTGGTGCCAGCGGAACGGACGCTAAGGCCAGGATAGCGGCGGAACACCTGCTCCGCCGTGGGGCTGCGCCATTGATTTCGGCTGCATATGAAAAGCACATTCATTAAATAAATACTCTTCCAGATCGCGCTTCGCTAACGGCGAGTTTGTGAATCGTGGAGACTTAATACCCCACGGTGCGGCACGTAGCACTTTGTCGGAGTGCGTGTAGATATATTGAAGCGCTAGAGTGACTTTCTGTATGAATAATAAACTGTTTTGGCATTTTTATTTTATCTTTTGTGCGCCCCGCTGTTTTTCTTTCACCGTGCTGCGATAATTACCTTAAGGCGCAATGCGGTATTGGCGCATTGCCAGGGCAGAGGAAAACAATTATGGATTACGAATTTCTGCGCGACGTTACCGGAGGGGTAAAAGTACGAATGTCGATGGGCCACGAGGTGGTCGGTCACTGGTTTAATGAAGAGGTTAAAGACAACCTCTCGCTACTGGATGAAGTAGAACAAGCCGCGCGTACGGTCAAAGGCAGCGAACGCTCCTGGCAACGAGCAGGGCATGAATACACGATCTGGATGGACGGCGAAGAAGTGATGATTCGCGCCAATCAACTGGATTTTTCCGGCGATGAGATGGAAGAGGGGATGAGTTATTACGATGAAGAGAGTTTATCCCTGTGCGGCATGGAGGATTTTCTACGGGTCGTCGCCGCGTATCGGGAATTCGTCAGTAAAGCCTGACCCTCTCTTCGTTATTGTCCCGCAACGCCAGTCGACGGACAGTTGGGGGCGGTAGTGGAAACGAAATCACCACACATTCCAGCCGGGAGTATCCCGGCTTTTTTATTGCAGAATGATTTTTTGATTTTTATTAATCATTTTAAAACTGTGATCTGACGCGTTTGTGATCTTAATTTGACTGAATATAATCGTTATGATTTTATTCAATCACAACAAGCAACAGGCGGTAAGACCATGAACATCAAAAAAGCAATAGAGCGCGTACCCGGCGGCATGATGGTCGTACCGCTCGTTATTGGCGCAGTCATTAACACCTTCGCTCCACAGGCGCTTGAGATCGGCGGTTTTACCACCGCCTTATTTAAAAACGGCGCGGCGCCGCTGATTGGCGCTTTTCTGCTGTGTATGGGAGCCGGTATCAGTGTGAAAGCTGCGCCCCAGGCGTTATTGCAGGGCGGGACGATTACGCTCACTAAGTTGCTTGTCGCCATCGGCATTGGCCTGGGCGTGGAGCATCTTTTCGGCGCGGAGGGTATTTTTGGCCTGAGCGGCGTGGCGATTATCGCGGCGATGAGCAATTCAAATGGCGGACTTTATGCTGCGCTGGTAGGCGAATTCGGCAATGAGCGCGACGTCGGCGCTATCTCTATTTTGTCTCTTAATGATGGCCCTTTCTTTACGATGATTGCGCTGGGCGCGGCAGGGATGGCGAACATTCCCATTATGGCGCTGGTGGCGGTGCTGGTTCCGCTGGTTGTCGGCATGATCCTCGGCAATCTTGATCCTCATATGCGCGATTTTTTGACCAAAGGCGGCCCGCTGCTCATTCCTTTCTTTGCTTTTGCGCTGGGGGCGGGCATCAACCTGGAAATGTTACTGCAAGGCGGACTTGCCGGAATTCTGCTCGGCGTGCTGACAACGTTCGTTGGCGGTTTCTTTAATATTCGCGCAGATCGTCTGGTTGGCGGAACTGGCATTGCCGGGGCGGCGGCCTCCAGCACCGCGGGTAATGCCGTTGCGACGCCGCTGGCTATTGCGCAGGCCGACCCTTCGCTCGCCGAGGTGGCCGCTGCTGCCGCTCCGCTGATTGCCGCCTCGGTGATCACCACGGCAATCCTGACGCCAGTGTTGACCTCCTGGGTTGCGAAAAAACAGGCGCGTCAGGCTTCTTTGGAGAAAAACGCATGAAAATGATGGTTATCGCCGATGATTTTACCGGATCGAATGATACCGGCGTCCAGTTGGCGAAGAAGGGGGCGAGAACGGAAGTTATGTTGAGCGCGTCGCAAAAACCGTCCCGCCGTGCCGATGTGTTAGTCATTAACACCGAAAGCCGGGCGATGCCCGCAGATCAGGCGGCATCTGCCGTTTATGCCGCGCTTTCCCCGTGGTGTGAGACATCGCCAGCGCCGCTGGTGTACAAAAAAATCGACTCCACATTTCGCGGTAATATCGGCGCCGAAGTGACGGCGGCCATGCGCGCCAGTCAGCGAAAACTGGCCGTTATCGCTGCTGCGATCCCTGCGGCCGGACGCACGACGCTTGAAGGAAAATGTCTGGTTAATGGCGTCCCGCTACTGGAAACAGAATTTGCCAGCGATCCGAAAACGCCCATTGTCTCTTCCCGCATTGCCGAGATAGTGGCGTTGCAAAGTGAGATCCCTGTGTATGAAGTCTTTTTGCAGGATGTCCGACGCGGTGGGTTAAGCGCCTTACTTACGGCTTATGCGGCTGAGGGCGAAGGGATTATCGTCGTGGATGCGGTGGAAGAGCGGGACCTGACGTTGATTGCGCAAGCGGCGTGCGAACAACCGTCGATGCCGCTGCTCGTCGGCGCAGCGGGTCTGGCGAATGCGTTGCCGGTTGAACTTTTTATGCAAGACCGGCAGCGGCTGCCGGTGCTGGTGGTGGCCGGTTCGATGAGCGAAGCCACGCGACGTCAGGTGGATAATGCGCTGTGCCGGGGACGTGCGGAGGTCGTGGATATTGATGCCGCGCGCATGGTGTCGGATCGCGCGGAGCAGGAAATCGCGTCTGTCGTAGAGCAGGCCTGCGCGCTGTTAAGTCAGCATCGACATACGATTTTACGCACCAGCCGTCGCGCAGAAGATCGACAGTTAATCGACGCGCTGTGCGAAAAATCCGCGATGAGCCGTCAGCAATTGGGCGAGCGACTGAGCCAGCGGCTTGGCGTCGTCACGTTAAACATTATCGAGCAGGCGCGGATTGGCGGATTGTTTCTGACCGGCGGCGATATCGCTACCGCCGTCGCCGGCGCGCTTGGCGCTGAAGGTTATCGCATTCAGAGCGAGGTGGCGCCCTGTATTCCCTGTGGAACGTTTGTAAACAGCGAAATTGACGATCTGCCGGTCATTACCAAAGCGGGCGGATTCGGTTCAGACAGTACGTTGTGTGACGCGCTTTATTATATTGAGGAGATGTATTGTGGAGACTAAAACCGTTGCCATTACCATGGGCGATCCAGCGGGCATTGGGCCGGAAATTATTGTTAAAGCGCTAAGCGAAGACGGTCTCAACGGCGCGCCGCTGGTGGTTATTGGATGCCTCGCAACGTTGAAACGTTTACAGGCGAAGGGCATCACGCCGAACGTTGAGCTACGGGCCATTGAACGGGTCGCCGAAGCGCGTTTTGCGCCCGGCATCATTCATGTGATTGATGAGCCGCTGGCGCAGCCGGAGGCGCTGGAGGCCGGGAAAGTTCAGGCGCAGGCGGGGGATTTAGCGTATCGCTGCGTGAAGCGCGCCACCGAGTTAGCGTTACGGGGCGACGTACAGGCTATCGCTACCGCGCCGCTGAATAAAGAGGCGCTGCACCTGGCGGGGCACAACTATCCGGGCCATACCGAGCTGCTCGCGACCCTGACCCATAGCCGCGATTACGCGATGGTACTTTACACCGATAAACTAAAAGTGATTCACGTTTCAACGCATATCGCGCTGCGTAAATTCCTTGATACGTTAAGTACCGCGCGTGTCGAAACGGTGATTGGCATTGCTGATACTTTCCTCAAGCGTGTGGGTTACGTTAAACCGCGTATCGCCGTGGCAGGCGTGAATCCTCATGCGGGCGAGAATGGCCTGTTTGGCGATGAAGAGACGCGTATCCTGACGCCAGCCATTACCGATGCCCGCGCAAAAGGTATGGACGTTTATGGGCCGTGCCCGCCGGATACTGTATTTCTCCAGGCTTATGAGGGACAGTATGATATGGTGGTGGCGATGTATCATGATCAGGGGCATATCCCGTTGAAATTGCTTGGCTTTTATGATGGCGTGAATATCACCGCAGGGCTGCCGTTTATCCGGACTTCTGCCGATCATGGCACCGCATTTGATATCGCCTGGACGGGAAAAGCAAAATCTGAGAGCATGGCCGTATCGATCAAACTGGCAATGCAACTGGTATAATTCCCTGTTATGAAAGGACAACACCGTCTGGATCTCATTGTGGCGTATCTGAAAAACCATACGCTGGTTACGGTAGAACAGCTGGTTGAGGCGGTTGACGCATCGCCAGCCACTATCCGTCGCGATTTGATCAAGCTGGATGAGCAGGGCGTGATCAGCCGTAGTCATGGCGGCGTGGCGCTGCGGCGTTTTGAACCCGCCCAGCCCACCACCAATGAAAAACAACTGCGATCGCCCGCTGAAAAACGGGCGATCGCACGCGTTGCCGCATCGCTGGTCAATGCTGGCGATGCCGTCGTGCTGGATGCCGGTACGACAATGATGGAACTGGCGAAATGCTTAACCCATCTTCCGCTGCGGGTCATCACCGTCGATCTGCATATTGCGCTGTTTTTAGCTGAGTTCCGGCAAATTGAAGTGACGATTGTCGGCGGTCGTATCGATGACAGCAGTCAGTCCTGTATCGGTGAGCATGGGCGCAAGCTGTTGCGCAGCGTTTACCCGAACATCGCGTTTATGAGCTGTAATTCATGGGGGGTAAAAACGGGCGTGACGACCCCAACGGAAGATAAGGCCGGGCTTAAACAGGAGATTATTGCTAATGCGCAGCGCAAAGTGTTGCTGGCGGACAGCAGTAAGTATGGCGCGCATTCGCTCTTTAATGTGGTGCCGCTTGAGCGCTTTAATGATGTGATTACTGACGTCAATCTGCCGCCGTCAGCGCAGGTTGAACTGAAAGGGCGCGCTTTTGCGCTAATGCTGGTGCAGCCGGAGTGACAGCGCCGTCAGGCGCTGCCAGTGGTGAATCAGACCGCAGAAATATTGCGGCCGTAGTAAATCTCGCGCATCTCTTTCCACAGCGCGGCGGTGATCTCCTGGCGTTCGGTTTCAGTGAGATCTTCCGGTTTGGTGTGAAACATGTAGTGCTTAAGATCGAACTCTTTAAGCAGCATCTTGGTATGGAAAATATTTTCCTGATACACGTTTACATCCACCATGTCATACAGCGACTTCATATCTTCCGACATAAAATTCTGAATAGAATTAATCTCATGATCGATAAAGTGCTTCATACCGTTGACGTCGCGTGTAAAGCCGCGCACGCGGTAATCGATGGTGACGATATCGGACTCTAGCTGGTGGATCAGGTAATTGAGCGCTTTTAGCGGTGAAATCACCCCGCAGGTTGACACTTCGATGTCGGCGCGAAAGGTGCATAGCCCGCCTTCCGGATGGCTTTCCGGATAGGTATGCACGCAGATATGGCTCTTATCGAGGTGCGCCACCACGGTTTCCGGCAGCGGGCCGGGATGTTCGGTTTGATCGATAAGTTTCGGGTCGATCGGCTCTTCGCTCACCAGAATCGTGACGCTGGCGCCCTGGGGTTCATAATCCTGACGGGCGATGTTCAGGATGTTTGCGCCGATAATGGAGCAGGTCTCCGACAGGATCTCGGTCAGTCGGTTGGCGTTATAGAGTTCATCGATATAGGCGATATAGCCATCGCGCTCTTCTGCGGTTTTGGCGTAGCAGATATCGTAAATACAAAAACTCAGGCTTTTCGTCAGATTGTTAAAGCCATGCAGTTTCAGCTTTTTCAATTTTTATCACCTCCTTAACGTCACTGTGCGGACAGTGCGTCATGTAGATATTGCGGTAGCGCAAATGCAGCGGCATGAATAGCCGGGTTGTAATAGCGACATTTAAGGCCGGCGGCATGAAAACGCGCCTGAATAATTTCGCTCGACAGGTGACGAAGAGCGCCGTTGTCCGTCGCCCAGGCGAAGGTCATAATGCCGCCGTAATAGGTCGGAATCGCCGCCTGGTAGAAGCCGACATCGCTGAAGTAATGACTCAGCTTGCGGTGGCTGTCGAGCGCTTCATCCTGTTGCAGGAAGCACACGCCGTTCTGGGCGACAAAAATGCCGCCCGGATTCAGGCAACGCTTACAGCCTTCATAAAAGGCGGAGGTAAACAGGCTTTCGCCGGGGCCTATCGGATCGGTACAGTCGGAAATGATCACATCAAAGGTCTGATGGGTCTGATTGACGAAATTCACGCCGTCGTCGATCACTAGCGTAAAGCGCGGATCGTCGTAGCTGCCGGCATTGTGGTTGGGTAAATACTGGCGGCAAAACGAGACTACGCCAGCGTCGATCTCTACCATGGTGATGGTTTCGACGTTTTTATGCCGGGTAACTTCACGTAGCATTGCGCCGTCGCCGCCGCCGATAATCAGAACGTGTTTCGCATGACCGTGCGCCAGCAGCGGGACGTGGGTCATCATTTCATGATAAATAAACTCGTCGCGTTCGGTGGTCTGTACCACGCCGTCCAGCGCCATCACGCGGCCAAAAGCGGCGTTTTCAAAGATGATTAAATCCTGGTGGTCGGTTTTTTCATGATACAGAACGTTGTCTACGGCAAAGTACTGACCAAACTGGTCGTGTAGCGTTTCATGCCACATCGTATTTTCGGCCATTGGCTGATACCTCCATTGTTAACACCCGTAAAAAAAGGGCGCAACATCATAGCTAACAATGACCGTGGATGCACGGTCATTATTTCAGCAATAGGATCGCGGAGGATTATTTAACGTAGGCTAACAGGCTCAGAGAATCGCGGGCCAGAGCTTTGCATTTTTTAGCGACCGGAATACCGATGCCGCTAAGATCGCGGTAGCTGTCTTCGCCCAACGATTTCATATCGAAGGTGTCGTAGTTACTCAGGTCCCACTGATTTTGCTGGGCAAAAAAGACCAGCGCACGGCGAATCTGACTATTGGGTAAATTTTGGTAACCACAGTCATTTTTCAGAAAAACGAAAACTGCCGTTAAATCGGCCATATCTTCAGCTTCGGATTCAGTAAGCGCATAGCTATTTGCGCATAAGGCCATCAGGCTGCCAAACAACACGGGTCTGAAAAACGTCTTCATTGCTTCTACCACGGCATCAGGGAAAGTCAACGTTAGCATACTGAGAACGTAGCGACGACTTTTATTATCAGGATTGGTCGCGGCGTTTTCATTCTTATTGTATTGCTGTCAGGAATGGTAAAGACGTGTTGCTGGCTTGACCTTCCCGTTAGGGCAGGGTCTAAGCTTAGACACCCGCCTGTTCATTATAAGGAAATGATTATGTTACGCCGTGATTTCTTAAAATATTCAGTGGCGCTGGGGGTTGCATCAGCGCTGCCGCTGTGGAGCCGCGCCGCTTTTGCCGCCGAACGTCCCGCGTTGCCTATTCCTGACCTGTTAACGGCAGATGCGAGCAACCGTATGCAGTTAATTGTTAAAGCCGGACAGTCCACATTCGCCGGTAAGAACGCGACAACCTGGGGCTACAACGGTAATTTGCTGGGGCCAGCGGTACAGCTTCACAAAGGAAAAAGCGTGACCGTTGATATCCATAACCAACTGGCCGAAGACACGACGCTTCACTGGCATGGTCTGGAGATTCCAGGCATCGTCGACGGCGGTCCGCAGGGGATTATTCCCGCAGGCGGAACCCGTACGGTGACGTTTACGCCGGAGCAACGCGCCGCGACCTGCTGGATTCATCCGCACAAACACGGCAAAACCGGGCGCCAGGTGGCGATGGGCCTTGCCGGACTGGTGCTGATTGAAGATGACGAGATTCGCAAATTGCGCCTGCCGAAACAGTGGGGCATCGACGATGTGCCGGTGATCATTCAGGACAAACGTTTCTCCGCCGATGGCCAGATTGATTATCAACTGGATATTATGACCGCCGCCGTCGGCTGGTTTGGCGATACGCTGCTGACCAATGGCGCGATCTATCCGCAGCATTCCGCGCCGAAAGGCTGGCTACGTCTGCGCTTGCTAAATGGCTGTAATGCGCGTTCGCTGAATATCGCCGCCAGCGATAATCGCCCGCTTTATGTGATCGCCAGCGACGGCGGCCTGCTGGCGGAGCCGGTGAAAGTCACCGAACTGCCGTTATTAATGGGCGAGCGTTTTGAAGTGCTGGTGGATATCAGCGACGGGAAAGCCTTTGATCTGGTGACCCTGCCGGTCAGCCAGATGGGAATGGCGATCGCTCCGTTTGATAAACCGCATCCGGTAATGCGTATCCAGCCGCTGCGGATTACCGCCTCCGGTACGCTGCCGGATACGTTGACGACGATGCCGGCGTTGCCGTTGCTGGAAGGGCTGACGGTGCGCAACCTGAAACTGTCGATGGACCCGCGTCTTGATATGATGGGGATGCAAATGCTGATGAAGAAATATGGCGCTCAGGCGATGAGCGGCATGGATCATGACAGCATGAACGCGCATATGCAGGGCGGCAATATGGGGCATGGCGAAATGGATCATGGCAACATGGATCACAGCGGGATGAATCATGGCGCGATGGGCAATATGAATCACGGCGGAAAATTCGACTTCCATAACGCTAACTTTATCAACGGCCAGGTCTTCGATATGAACAAACCGATGTTCGCGGCGCAAAAAGGCCGACATGAACGTTGGGTGATTTCCGGCGTGGGTGACATGATGCTGCATCCTTTCCATATTCACGGCACCCAGTTCCGTATTTTGTCAGAGAACGGCAAAGCGCCAGCGGCGCACAGAACGGGCTGGAAGGATACGGTACGCGTTGAGGGTGGTATCAGCGAAGTGCTGGTCAAGTTCGATCACGACGCACCGAAGGAACATGCCTATATGGCGCACTGTCATCTGTTAGAACATGAAGATACGGGAATGATGTTAGGATTTACGGTCTGACCGATGTCTCCGACGCAGGCCGGGTAAGGCGAAACCGCCACCCGGCACAATGCCCGGCATACGCCGGGCATTAATGGTTATTTCGCGTCGTCAGGCAAAGCATAGGCCACGATATAGTCGCCCATCTTCGTACCAAACGAACCGTGGCCTCCGGCAGAAACGACCACGTACTGCTTACCGTTTACCTCATAGGTCATCGGCGTTGCCTGGCCTCCGGCGGGTAAACGTCCCTGCCACAGTTTTTCCCCGTTGCTCATGTTATAAGCGCGCAGGTAGTTGTCGGCGGTCGCGGCGATAAACAGCACGTTACCGGCGGTTGAGATTGGCCCGCCCAGCATGGGCATCCCCATGTTGAACGGCACCGGAACCGGCATCGGGAACGGCATACTGTCGCGCGGCGTCCCTATACGTTTCTTCCACACGATTTCATTGGTCTTCAGATCCAACGCGGAAATATAGCCCCAGGCCGGTTGTTTACACGGCAGGCCAAACGGCGAAAGGAACGGATTCAGCGTGACGCCGAATGGTACGCCGTACTGTGGCTGAATACCCGCTTCTGTACCAGTACCTTTCGCGTCTTTCGGCGGCTCCATCGGATTACCCGGGCCGCGTGGGATCAGCTTCGAGACAAACGGCAGCGCCATCGGGTTAGCGATAGCGACCTGACGGTCTGGATCGACGGAAATACCGCCCCATTCAAACATCCCCAGGTTGCCAGGGAATACCAATGTCCCCTGCTCGGACGGCGGGGTGAAGATACCTTCATAGCGCAACTGGTGGAACATGACGCGGCACACCAGTTGGTCGAACATGGTCGCGCCCCACATATCCGCGCCGGAGAGATCTTTTTTCGGGCGGAAGGTTAAATCAGAGAACGGCTGAGTTTTGGCGACGTAATCGCCTTTTGCCGCGCCCTGCGGGACCGGTTTTTCCGGGGCGGGCACGACCAGCTCGCCATTACGTCTGTCCAGCACAAAGATATTACCGGTTTTCGCTGGCGCATAGATAACCGGAACGGTAGTACCGTCAACGGTAATATCCGCCAGCGTCGGCTGTGCCGGCAGGTCCATATCCCACAGATCGTGATGGACGGTCTGATAACTCCAGGCCAGTTTCCCGGTGGTGGCATTCAGCGCCAGGATGGAGCTGGCATAACGCTCCTGCTCCGGCGTGCGGTTACCGCCCCAGATATCCGGCGTGGTCACGCCCATCGGCAGATAGACCAGATCCAGTTTCGCATCATAGGCGGCAGGCGCCCAGGAGTTCGGCGAGTTAAAGGTAAAAGCGTGCTCATCGGCTGGAATCGCGTTCGGATCTTTCGCCCCCGGATCGAAGGCCCACATGAGTTTACCGCTATTAACATCAAAACCACGGATAACGCCGGACGTTTCGCGGGTAGAGAAGTTATCCGTGACCGAACCGGCAATGACAATTGTTTTATCGGTGATAATCGGCGGCGACGTCGGTTCATACAGTCCCGGCGTGGTATCCGGCATATTGGTTTGCAGATTCAGGACGCCTTTGTTGGCGAAGGTTTCACACAGCTTGCCGGTTTCGGCATTCACCGCGAAAAGGCGACCGTCGTTGACCGGGAGGATAATACGGCGCGGACAGTCGGCGATGACCTCCGGCGAGGCGGTATCCGCTTTGGCCTCATGATAAGAGACGCCGCGGCAGGTCACATGCTGGAAAGACGAATCGGTCTTCAACTGAGGATCAAAATGCCACTTCTCTTTACCGCTGGCGGCGTCCAGCGCGAACAGACGCTGGTGAGCCGTACACAGATAAAGCGTATCGCCGACTTTAATCGGGGTCACTTCGTTGGTGATTTCACCCGGATCGTTGGGTTGTTTCAGATCGCCGGTGCGGAAGACCCACGCTTCTTTCAGTTGGTGAACGTTATCCGCAGTGATCTGTTTCAGCGGCGAATAGCGTTGGCCTTCCTGATTACGTCCATAGGCCGGCCAGTCTTCGTCGGCGATCGACGAACTTGTTGCGGCGGGCGTGGCGTCGGCGCGAAGCGTACCGTTGATCTCCTGCGGGTCGTTGAAGCCGGCCCAGGTCAGAATGCCGCCGCTAATCAGCAACGCCACGACCAGCGCCGCCACTGCGCCGCTGGAAGGAACCACCAGCCGATGCCAGACAAACGGTAATATTAGCCAGATGCCGAAAAACACCAGGATATCGCTACGCGGCGTGAGCGCCCAGAAGTCGAACCCGACTTCCCACACGCCCCAAATCATTGTCGCCAGCAGCAGGGCGGCATACAGCCACAGCGCGGCACGTTTACTGCGCCATAGCAATCCGGCCACAACCAGCATCACGAGGCCCGCGATGGGGTAGTACCAGGAACCGCCAATAGCAACCAGCCAGACACCTCCGATAAGAAGATACAGCCCACAAAGTGCTGCAAAGAGGGCCGTCAGCGTCACGAGTAATCGTGGCGATCGTGCGTTATTTTCTGCCATAAAAAGACACCATCCCAAATTGTTAATTTTTTAGTAGCAATTAAGTATAGGAATTAACATGTGTGATCGTCATCACAAAATGAGCTTTCTTATCAAATGCCGCGAATGAATACGTTTGCTGTTATACTGCGTGCCTTGCGCGTCAATGCGGCGTTATTAGTCACCGGCATTGAGTGATTTGTTTTTAAATCATATGGTTATAAATATGAAACATACTGTTGAAGTCATGATCCCCGAAGCGGAGATCAAAGCACGTATTGCCGAGCTGGGTCGTCAGATTACCGAACGTTATAAAGACAGCGGCAGTGAAATGGTGCTGGTAGGTCTGTTGCGTGGCTCATTTATGTTTATGGCGGACCTGTGCCGTGAAGTTCAGGTTCCTCATGAAGTCGATTTTATGACCGCCTCCAGTTATGGTAGCGGCATGTCCACCACCCGCGACGTGAAAATCCTCAAAGATCTGGATGAGGATATTCGTGGTAAAGACGTGCTGATTGTCGAAGACATTATTGATTCCGGTAATACGCTGTCGAAGGTCCGTGAAATCCTGGGCCTGCGCGAGCCGAAATCGCTGGCGATTTGTACGCTGCTGGATAAACCTTCTCGCCGCGAAGTGGACGTGCCGGTTGAGTTCGTTGGCTTTTCGATTCCGGACGAATTTGTAGTCGGTTACGGTATCGACTACGCTCAGCGTTATCGCCATCTACCGTATGTTGGTAAAGTGGTGCTGCTGGACGAGTAAGCGCAGAAATGCCGGATGGCGTCGCTAAAGCGACTTATCCGGCCTATAGCTAATGGCTTATTGGTGGGGAATGTATTTCAGACTTAGGGCGGAAATACCCTTATGATAGCCGTTCTCCAGCGTTTCTCTGTTGGTGGCGGTGACGTCAAGATCGCGCAGCAGGCCATCATTGATACTGTACGCCCAGCCGTGAATGGTCACATTCTGACCGCGTTTCCACGCTGACTGCATAATGGTGGAATGCCCCAGGTTATAGACCTGTTCCATGACGTTCAATTCATAGAGCGCGTCCAGACGTTGCTCTTCGGGCATTTTTCCCAACAGCGAGCTATGTTTAAGCCAGATGTCGCGGATATGCAGCAGCCAGTTATTAATCAAGCCCAGCTCAGGGTTTTCTACCGCAGCCTTGATACCGCCGCAACCGGAGTGGCCGCAAATGATAATATGCTCAACTTCCAGAACATCTACCGCATACTGAACCACGGAGAGACAGTTCAGATCGGTGTGAATAACCAGGTTAGCCACATTACGGTGAACAAACAATTCGCCCGGTTCAAGCCCGGTTAAACGCTCTGCGGGAACGCGGCTGTCGGAACATCCAATCCATAGAAAGCGCGGTTTTTGCGCTTGCGCCAGTTTCTCAAAAAATCCGGGGTCCTCTTCCACCAGCATTTTTGACCATAGTGCATTGTTGCTGATGAGAGTATCTATGTCTTTCATGGAAGTTAACGACCTGTAACCAAATAAGTGCGTTGGGCTAATATAGGGCAACTCCGTAATTATTTAAACCATATATAAAGTGTAAGAACGTAAAGTAAGTGAGAATTTATGACCATTGCGCTGGAACTTCAACAACTTAAAAAAACCTATCCCGGCGGCGTTCAGGCGCTGCGCGGCATAGATTTGCAGGTCGAAGCGGGGGATTTTTACGCGCTTCTGGGGCCAAATGGAGCAGGGAAATCGACCACCATCGGTATTATCAGCTCATTGGTTAATAAAACGTCCGGGCGCGTTAACGTTTTTGGTTACGACCTGGAAAAAGACGTGGTTAACGCCAAGCGACAGCTTGGACTGGTGCCACAGGAGTTTAACTTTAACCCGTTTGAAACGGTGCAACAGATCGTAGTGAATCAGGCCGGTTATTACGGCGTGGAGCATAAAGAGGCGGTTTTACGTAGCGAAAAGTATTTAAAACAACTCGATCTGTGGGAAAAACGTCATGAACGCGCGCGGATGCTCTCCGGTGGGATGAAGCGCCGCCTGATGATCGCCCGCGCGCTGATGCATGAGCCTAAACTATTGATTCTCGATGAGCCGACGGCGGGCGTCGATATCGAATTGCGTCGCTCGATGTGGGGATTCCTGAAAGACTTAAACGCCAAAGGCACCACCATTATTCTCACCACCCACTATCTGGAAGAGGCGGAAATGCTGTGCCGCAATATCGGTATTATTCAGCACGGCGAGCTGGTGGAAAATACCTCCATGAAAAATCTGCTTTCAAAGCTGAAATCGGAGACATTTATTCTGGATTTAGCGCCAAAAAGCCCGCTACCTAAGCTTACGGGTTATCAATATCGTCTGGTGGATACCTCGACTCTGGAGGTGGAAGTGTTACGCGAGCAGGGGGTTAACAGCGTCTTTAGCCAACTGAGCGAGCAGGGGGTTCAGGTATTAAGTATGCGTAATAAAGCCAACCGTCTGGAAGAACTGTTTGTGTCGCTGGTGCATGAAAAACAAGGAGATCGCGCATGATGCAGCTTTACTGGGTTGCCCTTAAAAGCATCTGGGCGAAAGAGATTCACCGCTTTATGCGGATCTGGGTGCAAACGCTGGTGCCGCCCGTCATCACCATGACGCTCTATTTTATTATTTTCGGCAACCTGATTGGTTCGCGCATCGGCGAAATGCATGGTTTTAGCTATATGCAATTTATTGTGCCGGGCCTGATTATGATGGCGGTCATTACTAACTCCTACGCGAATGTCGCGTCGTCATTTTTTAGCGCCAAGTTTCAGCGCAATATTGAGGAACTGCTGGTCGCGCCGGTGCCAACGCACGTGATCATCGCCGGATTTGTCGGCGGCGGCGTAGCGCGCGGGCTATGCGTAGGGATTCTGGTGACGGCGATTTCGCTCTTTTTCGTGCCTTTCCAGGTGCATTCCTGGGTATTTGTCGCGCTAACGCTGATTCTGACCGCGATTCTGTTCTCGCTGGCCGGACTGCTGAACGCCGTGTTTGCGAAAACCTTTGACGATATCAGTCTGATCCCGACCTTTGTGCTGACGCCGCTGACCTACCTCGGCGGGGTATTTTACTCGCTGACGCTGCTGCCGCCGTTCTGGCAAGGGCTGTCGCACCTGAACCCGATCGTCTACATGATCAGCGGTTTCCGTTATGGTTTTCTGGGTATCCATGATGTGCCGCTGGTGACGACGTTTGGCGTACTGGTGATCTTTATCGCTGCTTTCTATCTGCTGTGTTGGTCGCTGATCCAGCGCGGGCGCGGGTTGCGCAGTTAAGCGCTGACTGGGGAGATGGGGCGTTGGGTTGCGCTTCGCTTCACTTCATCTACGGGTCCGTAATATCAATGGGTTACGGGTCGGTAGGTGAGGCTTGTCGAAACCCAACGCTTCTCTCAGCGAATCTGAATCTCCAGCGTGGCGGTGGCCTGGTATTCTCCGGTGTGGGGAACATGTCCGGTGGTATTGACCGGCGCGGCGGTGAACTCGGTGCTGCCTCTACCGTCAGTGTAATCTTCAATCGGCAATTCGGCGCTGCCGCCGGGAACGATGGTATTATCGTATTTATCGGAAATCCGTATCCCCAAATTCTCATTGTCGGTTTTCAGGTAGTCCGGGTTGTGCGGATCGGTTGCGCCATTTAATGACATTGACAGGTTGGTGCCGTCCGCCACGTTGCTACAGGTAAAGTTTACCTGAGTGGTGACGTGCGAGTTCTGCGGACTGTCGCCGAGGTGACGAATATCTTTGCCCTCAATATCCGGTAGCCTGACCTCGATAACCTGCCCGGCGTTGATGGAGCAGGACTGCGGCACGGTAATGGTCCCGGACATGGTGACGTGCGCCATCGGTGGAACGGAAGGGGGAATATTATCTCCGCTGCTGCCCGGCGTTTTTGACAAATAGAGATTCATAATCGTCGTCTCAGGAATGGTGATTTCACCTACCAGTGGGTGAGTAATATAAATACGCACGTTACCCTTATTCCCTGCGGACATTTTGTTTATGTCCGCGCCCGTACACCCGCCTGCGGTGGGGTCCTGATTACTGATCGCTGAAAAGGGAACGGGGATATACTGTTTCAGGTTACCGACGATGTAGGTTTCCGTACCAATCTCCAGCTTACCCGCGACCAGAACATAAAAATCCATCTGTTGCCCATTGCTACCCGCTTCGCTGTACGTTCCTTTTTGTGTTAAATCGCCGGTCGTGGCGGTGAAATAGTTAACGCCCTGATAATCTTTATTATCGCAGTCGCACCTGGCGCTGTATTCGCCGCCGACCGACCAACTCTCTTTGACTATTTTCCCTGCCTGGTTCTCATCCGTATCGGTAATGGTCTGGTCAAGGGGAAAAAAGAAATTATGCGTGCCGCTGGTGGGTTGACACCAGCCGCTTCCGTTGCCCATCGTTCCGTCTGCCAGCGCATGGCCTGAAAATAGCGACAGCGCCAGCAGCATCCATAAATTCTTCATTGTGTTCCTCACTGGCAGACGGCGTTCGCCATCACTATGCCGTTCATATTTTTGCTGATATCCAGGCGGTAATCCGCGCGGCAAGAGGCGCTTCCCCAGTTCACCAGCAGCAGGCCCTCTTCCGGCAGGCCGCTGAGGAAGACCTGGCCTTTATCGCCGACGATACTGGCCAGGTTCGCATCCTGCCCATCGACGCTTGCCGTCGCGCCAAAGGGCACGGGCTCGCCATTGCTGCGCGTCAGCGTTAACAACACGCGATAGCCCTTATGCGTGTCATACGCCGCGCGCACCACCGCATTACGCGTCGGGTAGACGGTCTGGTTGTTGAGCGGAATATCCACGTTGTCAGCAAACGTGCTGCTGTCGAGCGAGATATCGTAGCGATAATACGGCGTGACGTTGGGGATCACCGTATAACCCCGGAAGTCGGTGGCGACGCCGGTCTGGTTTTCAACCGAAACGCCGCTGGCGCCGGGCGCTTTAATTAAAATCGCCGCGCCGGTAATCGGCTGGCTCAGGGTAATACCGTTTTCGTGCGCCAGAATGCCGCCGCTGATGCCGTAGCTGACCTGTTGGCTATCTGGCGACTGATTGTAACCGGCGTTGAGGTTGGCATAAGTGCCTTTATAGCTGGCGTTTACCCCGCCGGAATCACCGTCTTGTGTGCTGTGGCTTTGCTGTAACGACCAGTTCAGGTTTCTGTCACGCAGCGCGGTGCCGCTAAGGGTGGTGCTGTTCACCGTGGCATCGTGCTTACGCGTGTTCAGCATATAGCTGGCGTATAGCCTGGAATCGAACACCGTAAACGGAACGTGCAGCGACAGCGTGAACAGCCGATCGTTCTGGTTATAACGATCGTCGTCGTTGTCATCATCGTCATTGCCCGAACGGTACTGGTAGGTGTTTTTGTTATAGCTGTAGCTCAGCGTATAGCTCACCGGACCCCAGCTATTGTTGTAGCTGGCGCTCAGGGATTCCATCTGCTGCGCGCTGTGCCAGTAATCTTCTTTGACCCAACTTAGCGTTAAGGAACCGAGCGTATTGCTAATTTGCTGGTTGACCGAAGCTTCGAAACGATTATGGCGCTTGCCGTAGTTATCATAAAAATCGTCGTCCGGGTTGATCACCTCGCTCAGCGAATTGTAGTTTTCGCTGGCGTAACGATAGCCGGCCAGCGAAAACGTGGTGCCCGTACTGACGACGCCCTTGCTGTAGCGGACGCGCCAGGATTGCCCGATTTCTTTGCGGCCATCGTCAAATTTGGCGTGCGACCAGATGCCGTCCAGGGAAATGGCCCCCAGCATCTGCATATTTTGCCCGACGCCGAAGGCGACGGACTGGTATTTATCGCCGGCAATCTGGCTGCC
Organism: Salmonella sp. 32070601201500089SM; assembly: GCF_017573605.1. NCBI lineage: Bacteria > Pseudomonadati > Pseudomonadota > Gammaproteobacteria > Enterobacterales > Enterobacteriaceae > Salmonella > Salmonella sp. 32070601201500089SM. The sequence goes on along the minus strand of NZ_JAGETK010000011.1, from coordinate 85,919 downwards.
GCCGTACAGGGTGATGCCCCACGGCAGGCCGTACAGCAGGGTCGCCTGGCCGAAGTCGTCCAGCGTGTGGTTATTATAATCGCGATATTTACCCACGGTCACGCTGTATTTTGCCCGTCCGGTGCGCTGCAGAATCGGCAGCGAAGAGTAGGGCACGATAAAGTGCTGTTCGCTGCCGTCGGTTTCTTTTACCGTCACGTCATAGTCGCCGTTGCTGCCGGTGGGAAACATATCGTTGATTTCAAATTCGCCCGGCGAAACGGCGGTCTGATAGGCGATATAGCCGTTTTGCCGCACGATAACCTGCGCGTTTGAGCGGGCGATGCCGCGAATCGTCGGGGCGTAACCACGCTGGCTGTTGGGCTGCATTTGATCGTCAGAGGTGAGCTGGAGGCCGCGAAAAGGTACGCTGTCGAACACGTCGGATGGCGTATTGCTGTCTCCGGCGGTGAACTGGCTTTTCAGCGCGATAATGTCGCGCTGTAAATAGTTATAAACGCTGTTCCAGCTACCGCTCTCGCCGTTATTTGAACTCCAGTTACTGTAGTTGCGAAAACGCCACGGCCCGAGGTTAAAACCCGGCTGGAGAGCGAGATACTTCGATTCCGCATCGTCGGAATCCTCACTGGAACCGTACTCTTTATAGCCGCTGAAGCTGTAGTTCAGCATCAGCGCGGTAATCCCCTCCTGCCACTTTTCCGGCGGTACGTAGCCGCGTGCGTTGTTGGCGATGTAGAGTTGCGGGATGCTTACTGATAATGCCTGTTGCTGAAAATCAAACCGCTGGCTGGCGCCGGGGATAACGCTGAGATCGACGCAGCCTTTTTCACTCTCCAGCGTTGGAAAAAGGTCGGTTTTGACGCCGTTATCTTTTAGTTCCTGGAGCCGTAAACAGCCCTGTAATGCCTGTTGACCGTCACTGAGCGTCGCGAGTTGAAAATCAACGTTTCGTGCGCCGATTTCTGTTTTATTGATATTGATAGTGACGTAATAGGTGCCAGGCAGCTGGCTTTTGTCGTTATCAAATGTCGACAGATCGACGCTTGTGCGACTCGCCTGCCCATGGTTTTCAATAAATGCCGGATTGAAATAGTCGCGCGCCCATGCAACGTGTGCGAACGTGCTGCCCAGCGCGATACACACAGCGCAGCGCGATAAATAAAATACCCGGTGTTGCCTTTTGCGCATCGGCACTCTCATCCCTGTCACTCTTCTCAAGGCGTTTGTTTATGTTCGGGGCCAGTACCGCCAAAATCGTTGATGATAGACCAGACAATCTGGCCGCTGGCGGCGGCAGGCAGCGTGTACTGCGCGTTGCCGAAAGGCGCCACATAGCGCGGGGCTTTCACTTTTTGACTGCCAACGGAAAGGGTGGCGAAGTTCATATAATAGGGCGTGGGGTTCTTCACGGTGAGCGTGCGACCCTGACGCGACCACGTTAATCGATCGGCAACCTCTTCTGGTTTTTGGGTTAACGCTTTTGGCCGGTAAATCAGCTTAAATTCCGCTTTAACGGCCAGCATGAGCGTGTTGTGTTTATTGTCCGGATTGCTGCTGGGAATCGATTTAATATCCAGCCAGTACATCGACTCGCGATCTTCCGGCAAATTACCGCCGGTACGGATAATTCGCAGTACGTTTTTTTGCCCGCCATTAAGGCGAAAAAGCGGCGGGGTGACCATAAACGGCGCATCACCGCTCGCCCCGGTTTCACTGATCGATTGCGCCCAGGACTGAATTAAATAGGGAACGTTGTCGCTATTGCTTATCGATATGGACGCATCTTTGGCATCGCCGTGAAAAATAACCCGCGTTGTGCCGATGTTTATCCCTGCGGCATGCGCCAGCGAACCGCACAACAGGCAACAAAGCAACCCTGCTTTAGCCAATGAATTCATTGATGACCTCAATAAACAAAGGGGCCAGCCGACGCTGGCCACCAGGATCAGTTATATTGCAGATAGAATGTTGCGGTTGCATCGACCGTTCCCGATTTAACGGGAACCGCGGTGGCGATATAGCGGGCGGTGAAAGGCATTGAGAGTTCCGTCACCCCCTCTGCTGTAGGGAGGTTGACTGGGGCAGACCATGCCTGAAGATCGTTAAAGGTCATAGGGGTGCTAGTTTTATCAAGAATTTGCACGCCAATATTCTCAGCATCATCCTCATTTTTCAGGATGGTCGCATCGGTTCCGTCGAGTGTGCCTTCAAAGCGCGCCTGTACACTGCTGTAGACGTTTGCGTCGCAGTTTTCGAGTTCGATGGTGAAGTCTGTATCCCCTGCCGTCTGCCCTGCGGCAGTGAAAAGAGAGGCAAATTCTTCCTGTAATGTCACCTCTACTGAATCCGTTTTTACCGTACAGGCGTTTTGCTTAATGAGGCCGGTGATATGTACGGTGCCGTCTTTGGCGGTGTCTGCCAGCGCGGCGGGGGAGAGGGTGATGGCGGCCAGTGCCACAGTGAGTGTTTTTAAGGAGAGTTTCATTATCTTTGATCCTTTAAGATATTATAAATATTGACATAGTAACAATATCTATAGTGTGGAAAGTTATTGTTCTTTTTATTCCCGAATGAGTAAATATAATGTCCGATGATTTTTACGGCGCGAAGAAAAATTCAGAATACATAAATATGAAATATTTATAATATATATTTAATCAATTATTTTGGTGAGTGTTTGTTTAATTGAATCGCCGTGATTACCCTTTAATGGGCCAGATTCTATGAAGGCTGCTAACAATTTTAAAAATAATGCAAATTTTTTTGAATAAAAAATGATCGTGGTCATAGTGTGTTGTCGGCCAAAAAAACATGCTGACATCATGCAGGATTGGAGCTCAATGGAGGAGAAGTTATGCTGGGATGGGTCATTTCCTGTCATGACGATCGGGCGCAGGAAATGCTCGAAGGTCTTGAAAAGAAGTATGGGCCGTTGGCGCAGTGTCGGGCGGTCAATTTCTGGCGTGGGTTAAGCGTAAATATGCTCAGCCGCATGATGTGTGACGCCCTCCATGCCACCGACTCCGGTGAAGGCGTGATATTTTTAACCGACATTTCCGGCGCGGCGCCTTATCGTGTAGCGTCGCTGATGAGCCATAAACATTCTCAATGTGAAGTTATTTCCGGTGTTAGCTATTCATTGATGGAGGAAATGATTACCTGGCGAGAGTCAATGAGCAGTTCAGCATTTCGCGACCAGATTGTCGCGCTTGGCGCGCCGGATGTCACCAGTCTCTGGCATCAGCAGCAGAAAAATCCGCCTTTTGTATTGCTGCATGATTCGTATGAGTTTTGATCAATACCATTGACGACGCTTTTGCTACAATGACGGCGTTTTTTCGCCTCGGTTATGATATATGGTTATGCGCGTTGTTCTTATCTTGCTGTTCTTTTTCGCCGGTAATGTGTTGGCTGCCTTGCCCGCTCGTTATATGCAAACGACGAAAGATGCCGCCATCTGGTCGCAGATTGGCGACAAAATGGTGACCGTAGGGAATATCCGCGCCGGACAAATTCTTTCCGTAACGCCTGTTGCGGCTGATTATTATGCCTTTAAATTCGGCTTCGGTGTGGGCTTTATCGATAAAGGCCATCTGGAATCCGTGCAGGGAAAACAAAAAGTGGAAGATGGCCTGGGCGATCTTAACAAGCCGCTCAGCAATCAGAATCTGGTGACCTGGAAGGACACGCCGGTGTATAACGCGCCGGACATCAGTAGCGCCCCGTTTGGCGTATTGGTGGATAATTTGCGTTACCCCATTATTAGCAAGCTGAAAGGCCGGCTACATCAAACCTGGTATCAGATCCGTATTGGCGACAGGCTGGCTTATGTCAGCGCCATGGATGCGCAGGAAGACAACGGCATTCCGATTTTGACCTATCATCACATCTTACGTGATGAAGAGAATACTCGTTTTCGCCATACGTCCACCACGACTTCGGTTCGGGCATTCAGCAACCAAATGACCTGGCTTCGCGATCGCGGCTATGCCACGTTGACGATGTACCAACTGGAGGATTACATCTATAACCGCGCGAATTTCCCGGCGCGCGCGGTGGCTATCACCTTTGATGATGGCCTTAAATCGGTGAGTCGCTATGCGTATCCGGTATTAAAGCAGTACGATATGAAAGCGACGGCATTTATTATCTCATCGCGTATTAAGCGCCATCCGCAAAAATGGAATCCCAGGTCGCTGCAATTTATGAGCGTGTCCGAATTGCGCAAGATAAGCGATGTTTTTGATTTTCAGTCGCATACCCATTTTTTACACCGGGTAGACGGGCATCGCCGCCCGATTTTATATAGCCGCAGCTACCATAATATTCTGTTTGATTTTGAACGTTCGCGGAGGGCGCTCACACAGTTTACTCCGCACGTATTTTATCTTTCTTATCCCTTTGGCGGCTATAACGCGACCGCGATCAAAGCAGCAAAAGACGCCGGTTTCCATCTGGCGGTCACCACGGTGAGAGGGAAGGTGAAGCCGGGAGATAATCCGATGCTGCTCAAAAGGCTGTATATTTTACGCACGGATTCGCTGGAAACGATGTCGCGGCTGATCAGCAACCAGCCGCAGGGATAAGGACTATCAGGCAACCTGTACCGGAATAGCTTTCGCGGTGCGCTTCATTTCGTTGTCGCCTTCAAAATAGGCCACTTTCGGACGCCATGTACGCGCTTCTTCATCAGACATGGTGACGAAGCTGGCGATAATCACAATGTCGCCAACTTCAGCGCAGTGCGCCGCCGCACCGTTCACCGAGATGATTCTGGAGCCGCGTTCAGCCGCAATCGCATAGGTTGAGAAACGTTTCCCATTGGTCACGTTCCAGATATCAATCGCTTCGTTTTCCAGAATACCGGAGGCATCAAGGAAATCCTGGTCAATGGCACAAGAACCTTCGTAGTGCAGGTCCGCCTGCGTGACTTTTACGCGGTGGAGCTTGCCTTGCAGCATGGTGCGAATCATAACTTCTTTACCCTGTCGTTTACCTTGGCTAAGCAGGCGCTTGTGGCCTGCTTTGGAAATTCTCAGGCAGTATTGCCCGATTTTTAACCCCTGTCTACTGGGCTAATGTAACGCTTTGATTATCAATCAGACGCGCCTGACCCAGCCAGGCGGCGGCCAGAATCACTGCGCGTTTGCTGGTTTCCGTCAGCTCCTGCAGCGTGTCGGCATCACGGATTTGAATGTCGTCGGCACGGAAGCCTTTTTCATTCAGTTCCTGTTCGGCAATGGCAATAATCTCTTGCAGCTCACGATTACCCGCAATCAGTTTTTCAGCGATGCTATTCATCACGTTGTATAGACCCGGCGCAATTTTGCGCTGCTCTGCGGTCAGATAAGCGTTACGTGAGCTGAGCGCCAGACCGTCTTTAGCGCGAATAATCGGCACGCCGACGATCTCAATGTCATAACTCATATCCGCCACCATTTTGCGGATCAGCGCCAGTTGCTGGAAATCCTTCTCGCCAAAGCAGGCGATATCCGGCTGGATCAGGTTGAACAGCTTGCTGACGATAGTCGAGACGCCGCGGAAATGACCTGGACGGCTGGCGCCTTCCAGCATGGTAGAGAGGCCGGGAACATCAACGTACGTCTGGCCTTCCAGCCCCTGTGGGTAGATTTCCTCAACGGCTGGCGCAAAGACATAATCGACTTTGCGTTTGTTCAGCTTTTCACAATCTTCCTGCAGCGTGCGCGGATAACGCACCAGATCGTCCGGCCGATCAAACTGCATCGGATTGACGAAAATGCTGACGATCACCACATCAGCCCGGGCTTTTGCCTCATCGACCAGCTTCATATGGCCGTCGTGCAGGTTGCCCATGGTGGGAACCAGTGCGACGCGTTTACCTTCCTGACGCAGACGACGAATATGCTGGCGCAGCAGCGGCAGGGTTTCAATGATTAGCACAACAAAACTCCTTGAGTTGCTTGATGATCCTGCCCGATGGCGCTGCGCTTATCAGGCCTACATCCGTTGAGGATCTGTAGGCCGGATAAGACGCGTCGCCATCCGGCACGGTCAGAAAAATTAGTGAAAGCTGTGTTCTTCGCCCGGATAAACGCCGGACTCCACTTCAGCCATATACTGCTGTACGGCGGCGCGCATGTCGCCCGCTTCGGCAAGGAAATTTTTCGCGAATTTTGGAATATGACCGCCGGTGATGCCAAACGCATCGTGCATCACCAGGATCTGACCGTCGGTGACGTTGCCCGCGCCGATGCCGATCACCGGAATCGACAGCGCTTCCGTGACGCGCTTCGCCAACTCAACCGGCACGCATTCCAGCACCAGCAGTTGAGCGCCAGCGGCTTCTAAAGCCAGCGCATCATCCAGCAGTACCTGCCCGGCGTCGCCGCGGCCCTGAATTTTATAGCCGCCGAAGATATTCACCGACTGTGGCGTTAGCCCCAGATGACCACAAACCGGCACGGCGCGTTCGGTGAGCATTTTCACCGTATCAACCAGCCAGGCGCCGCCTTCAATTTTGACCATATTGGCCCCCGCACGCATCACGATAGCCGCGTTTTCAAACGCCTGTTCCGGGGTGGCGTAAGCCATAAACGGCAGGTCGGAGAGCAATAGACAGTTGGGCGCGCCACGTCGCACGGCACGAGTGTGGTAAGCGATATCTTCCACGGTGACCGGCAGGGTGGAGTCGTGCCCCTGAATCGTCATGCCCAGTGAGTCGCCAACCAGCATCACATTGATACCTTCGTCGGCAAATAACTTAGCGAAGCTGTAGTCGTAGGCGGTAATTGTCGCGAAGCGTTTTTTCTCTTGCTTGCATTTCTGCAGCAGTGAAATAGTGGTGGGTTTCATAACGTTTCCTGATGGTAAAAGTTATATTTCCCGGCATTCTAACAGTCATATTCAGGGGGGCAATTGATTTAAGCAATCGTTTGGCGCTAAAGCAGTAAACGCTAAAGGGGAGGCGATGTTTTACCAGTGGGCGGGTTTTGCAGCACCAAGATGGGTGAGATGCTGATGCAGGCTGATACCATCCGGAAAGATCAGATCAGGAGCGATTTCGAATAACGGCCACAGCATAAAACCGCGGTTTTTCATGTCGTAGTGCGGCACGGTCAGACGGTCGGTGTTAATGACTTCATCGCCAAACAGCATAATGTCGAGATCCAGCGTGCGCGGCCCCCAGCGTTCGGCCTTGCGCACCCGGCCCTGTTGCAGCTCAATGCGCTGGGTATGGTTAAGCAATTCTTCGGGGGCGAGAGCGGTATCCAGCGCCACCGCAGCGTTCAGGTAATCGGGCTGATCCTGTGGGCCAAGCGGCGGCGTGCGGTAAAACGAAGAAACCGCGACGATACGGCTATCGGGAATGTCGGCGATAGCCTTCAGGGCGGCATTGACCTGCTCCAGCGGAGAGGCCAGATTACTGCCAAGCGCGATATACGCGATCGTCATACGGTGCCCTCGCGGCGCGGCGCGCGTTTGCGCGGACGTGAACGACGGCGGCGTGGAGCAGGATCGTCGTCCAGCTCGTTGAGCATCCCTTTTTGTTCCGGCGGCGCGGAAGCCTGAAACTCGGCCCACCACTGCGCCAGACGTTGCAGTTCAGTATTATTTTCCACCTGAGCGCGCAGCTCCAGCAAATCAAACGCGGCGCGGAATTTGGGATGTTCCATCAGCTTCCAGGCGCGTTTGCCCTGACGACGGGACATGCGTAACTGAAGCTGCCAAATATCACGGGTCAGCGTGGTAAGGCGTTTCGGGATCGCCAGTGAACGGCAGGCCTCATCCAGCACGTCATTCATGGCCAGCGCGAAAGCATCGTAATAGGCAAGGCCGCTCTCCTGAGCGATTTTTTGCGCCATCTCCAGCAGCGGATACCAGAACATGGCGGCAAACAAAAATGCCGGGTTAACGCGCATCTCGTTACGGATGCGGTTATCCGTATTCTTCAACACCTGTGCAATGATGCGTTCCATTGCGCTGTCGCCGTTTTCGGTGAAATAACGCGTAATGGTAGGAAACAACGGCTGGAAGAGGTGGTATTCCCGCAGTTGTTGATAGGTTTCATAACCGTTCCCCGCCTGCAACAGCTTCAGCGACTCTTCGAACAGGCGTGCGGGAGGAATGTCGTTTAGCAAGGTTGCCAGACGCGGGATTGGCTCAGCCGTTTCAGGGCTGATACGCATATTGAGCTTCGCAGCGAAACGCACGGCGCGCAGCATTCGAACCGGATCTTCGCGGTAGCGCGTTTCCGGATTGCCGATCAGGCGAATCACGCCTTCTTGCAGATCCTGCATCCCGCCGACGTAATCGCGCACGGTAAAATCCGCCACGCTGTAGTAAAGGCTGTTGATGGTGAAATCGCGGCGCTGGGCATCTTCTTCGATAGAGCCGAAGATGTTGTCGCGCAGCAGCATACCGTTTTGCCCACGCTGGGAGGTCGTACGGTCGCTTTCACTGCCTTCATGATGACCACGAAACGTTGCCACTTCGATAATTTCCGGGCCAAACATCACGTGAGCCAGGCGGAAACGACGCCCCACCAGACGGCAATTGCGGAATAATTTCCGTACCTGATCCGGTGTTGCGTTGGTGGTCACGTCGAAATCCTTCGGCTTTTTACCGAGCAGGAGATCGCGGACGCCGCCGCCGACCAGGTAGGCTTCATAGCCCGCTTTGTTCAGCCTGTACAGTACCTTGAGGGCATTTTCACTGATATCTTTGCGGGAGATAGCGTGCTGTTCACGCGGGATAATCGTCATATGTGGACGGGCGACGGCTTGTTCTGCCTCGCTCTCCTCGCGGCTTAACACCTTACGGCAAAAATTAGCGACTCGGGTAAAAATAGCGCACCTCGGTAGTGTCATACATTAATAAGATCAACTTACTCTATGTCTTTCGCATTACGGCAGACGGGCGTAAGAGAGCAACGCGACCTGGGCTGTAAGCATCATTAACGCCGCAGCAATGCGAAAGACGATGAGCAAAAATAGCGGCTAATCATAGCTCAGCGAGACGCATTTGAGAATGCCGGATTTACATTAGCCGATGTGGGTACGGCTGTAAGCCTCCAGTGCGCCACTGCAAAGCGCAGCAACTCCTCAACAGACATCTCCTGCCACGCTACGACGTCGCGTTGGCCTAAAAAGCGCAATGCCTGGACCAGTACCGGGCGCGGATCGCCTGTCGCAAGCGCAGGGGCATGATTTTGCTTGGAAAGTTTAGCGCCTTGTTCGTTGAGCGCCAGCGGAAGGTGCACGTAGCCTGGCGCACGCCAGCCAAACTGTTTATACAGCGAAAGTTGTCGGACAGTGGGTTCGATTAAATCTGCGCCGCGGACGATCTCCGTCACCCCCTGAAAATGATCGTCGACCACCACGGCCAGATTATAAGCAAACAGTCCGTCGCGGCGGTGGATAATAAAATCTTCGCTCGCCAGCTGTGGGTCAGCCTGGATGTCGCCGCGCAAGGCATCATGGAAATGCATCACCGGATGCTGCTGTTTAATTCTGACGGCGGCATTCTCCGGCCCGTGGCATAACGTCCGACAATGGCCGTCGTAAATACCGCCCAGACGTTGAATGCGCGAGCGGGGGCAAGTGCAGTAGTAGCTCAGTCCCTGCTCGTGAAGCCAGGCCAGCGCCTCGCGATAAGCCTCATGACGCTGTGATTGCCATAAGACCTCGCCATCCCAGTGCAGGCCGTAATGTTCCAGCTGGCGCAGAATGGTCGCTGCGGCACCGGGAACTTCACGTGGGGGGTCGATATCCTCGATGCGAACGCGCCAAATTCCGCGTTGCGCACGGGCTTGTAGATAGCTGCCGAGGGCGGCGATTAACGAGCCGAAATGCAGTTCGCCGGATGGCGACGGCGCGAAACGGCCAATATAGTGTGAGTCAGTCATGCTGCGGGCAATAAAGAATAAGGCGGGAAAACTCCCGCCTGTCATAAATAGGGTAGAAACGAACGGGATTAACCCGCCATCTGTTTTTCGCGAATTTCAGCCAGCGTTTTGCAGTCGATGCACAGATCGGCTGTTGGACGCGCTTCCAGGCGGCGGATACCAATCTCCACCCCGCAGGACTCGCAATAACCGAAGTCTTCATCTTCCACTTTCTTCAGCGTCTTCTCGATCTTTTTGATCAGTTTGCGCTCACGGTCACGATTACGTAACTCCAGGCTAAACTCCTCTTCCTGCGCGGCGCGATCGACCGGATCGGGGAAGTTGGCGGCTTCGTCCTGCATGTGCGTCACAGTGCGATCGACTTCATCCCGGAGTTGATTACGCCATGCTTCAAGAATACGCTTGAAGTGCGATAGCTGGGCTTCGTTCATATACTCTTCGCCCGGTTTCTCCTGGTACGGCTCCACCCCAGCGATGGCGAGAATACTCAGGGACGATGTTTTACGGTTTTGCCCTTCTTGCATGTTGCTTCTCCTTAACACGCACTATCGATCCCCATGTTCGGGGGAAAATCAGGTCGCTATAAATAGCAGATGCTTTTCCGGATAGCAATTATCTAAACGTAACACTTGACAACCCTGTGAGGAAAAGCGTATTTACGCACGCGGCCAGAATACTTAATAATCAGGCTGTTATTCCACTACAACGTTATGGGCACTGGTTCGTTCAGTTCCATTTTTGTGGCTGAAAGTTCTGCTTTATAAGCTAAAACTTCCACGCCTTTATTCTGAGCCTCGCTCAATAGCTGCGCGTATTTTATATCGATATGACGTGCGGGGGAAAAACGTGTAATGGCGGAGTGCAGCACCGCGAACACCACCACCGCGCGATGACCTGCCGCCGCAACGCCCATCAACTCCCGAAGATGTTTTTGCCCTCGTTCGGTGATGGCGTCGGGAAAATAACCGTTTTCTTTTTCCGCTAACGTGACCGATTTCACTTCAATATAGCAGTCCGGGCGGAAATCTGCCTGTAACATAAAATCTATACGGCTGCGCTCGGCGCCATATTTGACTTCACTTTTCAGAATATTGTACCCCGCCAGCGCCGGCAGGCGATTCTCCTGAATCGCTTCTTTCGTTAGCTGGTTCGCCCGCAGCGTATTCACGCAAATGAATGCGCCGGATTGCGTTTCAGTCAATTCCCAGGTATGCGGATATTTGCGTTTAGTATTTTCTGATGTCGAATACCAGACGGTATCGCCAGGCGTGGCGCAGCCGGTCATCGCGCCGGTATTAGGACAGTGCAGCGTAAGCGTTGTACCGTCAGGGGTGATCACATCGGCTAAAAAACGTTTATAGCGCTGAATCAGCGTAGCGCGTTGTAAAGGGGGGGAGAATAGCATCGACATTCCTTCATTATTATTCGCCCAGCGTCCAGCGCTGCAGCTCGGCATAGCGGGTACGGCCTTGCCCATACGAAGAGGCGTAAAGCGCAAACGACGTGACCGGAAATGACCAGCAAAAGCCCGGCGGCGGGATAGCCACCGTATGGCTGGCGTCGCGCAGCAGCGTAATATGCGGGTGAAAAGGCTGCGGGCTTTGGTAACAACCGCTGCGGGCGGCCTGCGCGCGCAGCATATTAGCCAACTGCAACAACCCGCGCGGCGGCTGGCGCATCCCCAGCCACACCACGCGTGAACGCAGCCACTGACCGGCGTCATCCAGATGTAGCGTAAAGCCCGGCTGGCGAATTCGTCCGGCCAGTTGCGCAAGCGCGCGCTGCTTATCGTTACTGACGTCGCCTAAAAAGGCCAGCGTCAGATGTAGGTTCGCCGCTGCCACGGGGCGTCCGTCTTCAGACGCAAAATGGGCGGCGCGCCAGGCGATAATTTGTGCGCGCGCGTCGTCGGGTAAGTCAATCGCAAAAAACAGCCGTTTTGGCTCAGACATAGGGATACTCGGTTATGGATTAACACGATGCTACAATGCGGCGCAAAGAAAGTTAACCCCGTGGAGCCGTTTGTGACGTCATTGCCCGTTGCCGCCGTATTGCCTGAATTGTTGACAGCCCTAAAAATCGCGCCGCAGGTTTTGTTGTCCGCGCCTACCGGGGCGGGGAAATCCACCTGGCTGCCGTTGCAACTCCTGCAACAGGGGCCGGTTGCTGGAAAAATCCTCCTGCTTGAACCGCGTCGTCTGGCGGCGCGTAATGTCGCGCAGCGTCTGGCGGAAGCGTTGAATGAAAAGCCTGGCGAAACGGTAGGTTACCGGATGCGCGCGCAAAGCTGCGTGGGGCCGCGTACCCGGCTGGAAGTGGTGACAGAAGGCGTATTGACCAGAATGATTCAGCGCGATCCCGAATTACGCGGCGTGGGGCTGGTGATACTGGATGAATTTCATGAGCGCAGTTTACAGGCGGATTTAGCGTTGGCGCTGTTGCTGGATATCCAGCAAGGGCTCCGTGACGATCTCAGGCTGTTAATTATGTCTGCGACGCTGGATAACGACAGGCTTTGTCAGCGACTGCCTGATGCGCCGACGATCGTCTCGGAGGGGCGCGCGTTCCCGGTGGATCGACGTTATCAGCCGCTCGCGGCGCATTTGCGTTTTGATGAAGCCGTCGCGATGGCGACAGCGGAACTGTTGCGCAATGAAAACGGTTCGCTGTTGCTATTTTTACCCGGCGTAGGCGAAATACAGCGCGTTCATGAACATCTGGCGTCGCGGGTAGGGAGCGATGTCCTGCTTTGTCCTCTGTATGGCGCATTGTCTTTGGAGGCTCAACGCAAAGCGATTGTTCCCGCCCCCGCCGGGATGCGTAAAGTGGTATTGGCGACTAACATTGCCGAAACCAGTTTGACGATTGAAGGGATTCGTCTGGTCGTCGATAGCGCTCAGGAGCGCGTGGCGCGATTTGACGCGCGAACGGGACTGACGCGGCTGGTTACGCAGCGTATCAGTCAGGCGTCAATGACGCAGCGCGCGGGGCGCGCCGGACGATTGGCGCCGGGAATCTGTTTACATCTGTTGGCCAAAGAACAGGCGGAGCGGGCGGCGGCGCAAAGCGATCCGGAAATCTTACACAGCGACCTTTCCGGTTTATTGATGGAGGTGTTGCAGTGGGGATGTCACGATCCGGCATCGCTTTTCTGGCTGGACAGGCCGCCGGAGGTGAATCTTCAGGCCGCCCGCCGTTTATTATTGATGTTAGGCGCGCTGGAGGGCGAGCGGTTAAGCGCGCGGGGCCGGAAAATGGCGGCAATGGGTAACGATCCGCGCCTGGCGGCGATGTTAGTCAACGCCGGCGAGGGCGATAGCGCCGCCACTGCCGCCATGCTCGCGGCCATCGTTGAGGACCCGCCGCGCGGCGGCGGTACGGATTTAAGCGTAGTATTTTCGCGGCGACAGCCGGGCTGGCAGCAGCGTAGCCAGCAGCTTTTAAAACGGCTGCAGGTGCGTAATGGCGAGCCGGATAGCGCGCTTATTATGCCGCTGTTGGCCAGAGCGTTTAGCGACCGCATCGCGCGGCGTCGTGGTCAGGAAGGGCGCTATCAGTTAGCCAATGGTATGGGCGCGATGTTAGATGCGGATGACGCGTTGGGACGTCATGAATGGCTGATCGCGCCGCTGTTACTGCAAGGTAGCGCCTCGCCGGACGCCCGAATATTGTTGGCGCAGCCGCTGGATATTGCCTCGCTGATTCAGGCGTGTCCTGATTTACTGCGCCAGTCCGACACGGTTGAATGGGACGAGGCGCAGGGAACGTTGAAAGCATGGCGCAGAATGCGTATTGGACAGTTGACGGTTAGCGTTCAGCCACTGGCGAAGCCGTCTGAAGAGGAGCTTCATCAGGCGATGCTGAACGGCATCCGCGATAAAGGTCTGTCCGTCCTTAACTGGACGCCGGAAGCGGAGCAGTTCCGTCTGCGTCTGCACTGTGCGGCGAAATGGCTGCCGGAATATGACTGGCCTGCCGTGGATGAGGCGTCGCTGCTGGCGACTCTGGAAAATTGGTTGCTGCCGCACATGACAGGCGTACAGTCGTTACGAGGGCTAAAATCCCTGAACGTTAATCAGGCGTTACGGGGACTGCTTGACTATGCCATGCTGCAACGTCTGGATAGTGAACTGCCTGGGCATTACACTGTGCCGACGGGAAGCCGAATAACGATTCGTTATCATGAAGATAACCCGCCCGCGCTGGCGGTCAGAATGCAGGAAATGTTTGGCGAAGCGAAGACCCCAACCATCGCTCAGGGCCGCGTGCCGCTGGTGCTGGAACTGCTTTCGCCAGCGCAGCGACCGCTACAGATTACGCGCGATTTAAGCGCTTTCTGGCAGGGGGCGTATCGCGAAGTGCAAAAAGAGATGAAAGGCCGTTATCCCAAACATGTCTGGCCGGACGATCCGGCGAATACGGCCCCAACGCGGCGCACGAAGAAGTATTCGTGACGTGTTATACGTTGCCTCCAGGCCAGATAAGGCGTTAATCGCCATCCGGCAAAAGGGTAAATTGAGAGATTTCTTCTTCTGTCGTCTGGCGGAAGAATAGAGAATCGGGCCTTTGCGCCTGTATGTTGCGGAGAAAAAGCATGGCGGGGAATGACCGCGAGCCGATTGGACGTAAGGGGAAACCGTCACGTCCTGTGAAACAAAAGGTGAGCCGTCGTCGGCAGCATGACGACGATTATGATGATGACTATGAGGATGAAGAACCGATGCCGCGTAAAGGTAAGGGCAAAGGGCGTAAGCCTCGTGGCAAGCGCGGCTGGCTGTGGCTATTGCTAAAACTGTTTATCGTTTTTGTGGTGCTGTTCGCCATTTACGGCGTCTATCTGGATCAAAAAATCCGCAGCCGTATTGATGGCAAGGTCTGGCAGCTTCCGGCGGCGGTATATGGTCGGATGGTGAACCTTGAGCCAGACATGCCTGTCAGCAAAAACGAGATGGTGAAATTGCTGGAAGCGACGCAGTATCGTTTGGTGACGAAGATGACCCGTCCCGGCGAATTTACCGTGCAGGCCAATAGCATTGAGATGATCCGTCGTCCGTTTGACTTCCCGGACAGCAAAGAAGGGCAGGTGCGCGCGCGGCTGACGTTCAGTGACGGGCGTCTGGAAACCATCGTCAATCTGGATAACAACCGCCAGTTTGGCTTCTTCCGTCTCGATCCGCGGCTTATCACCATGCTTTCTTCGCCAAATGGCGAGCAGCGTTTATTCGTCCCGCGCAGCGGTTTCCCGGATCTGCTGGTCGATACGCTGTTGGCGACGGAAGACCGTCATTTCTATGAGCATGATGGCATTAGTCTTTACTCTATCGGGCGTGCGGTACTGGCCAACCTGACGGCGGGACGTACGGTGCAGGGGGCAAGTACGCTAACCCAGCAGCTGGTGAAGAACCTGTTCCTCTCCAGCGAAAGATCATACTGGCGTAAAGCGAATGAAGCCTACATGGCGCTGATCATGGATGCCCGTTACAGTAAAGATCGTATTCTTGAGCTGTACATGAACGAGGTCTACCTCGGTCAAAGCGGGGACAATGAAATTCGCGGTTTTCCGCTGGCGAGCCTGTATTACTTTGGTCGTCCGGTAGAGGAGTTGAGCCTCGATCAGCAGGCGTTACTGGTGGGGATGGTAAAAGGGGCGTCGATTTATAACCCGTGGCGCAACCCGAAACTGGCGCTGGAGCGTCGTAACCTGGTGTTACGCCTGTTACAGCAGCAGAAAATCATCGATCAGGAACTCTATGACATGCTGAGCGCGCGTCCGCTTGGCGTACAGCCGCGCGGCGGCGTTATTTCACCGCAGCCAGCGTTTATGCAGATGGTTCGTCAGGAACTGCAGGCGAAGCTGGGGGATAAAATTAAAGATCTCTCCGGCGTGAAGATCTTCACCACCTTTGACTCCGTGGCGCAGGATGCCGCAGAAAAAGCCGTTGTCGAAGGCATTCCGGCGTTGAAGAAGCAGCGTAAATTGAGCGATCTGGAAACCGCGATGGTGGTAGTGGATCGCTTTAGCGGCGAGGTGCGCGCGATGGTTGGCGGGGCGGAGCCGCAGTATGCCGGCTATAACCGTGCCATGCAGGCGCGCCGTTCCATCGGGTCGCTGGCGAAACCGGCGACCTATCTGACCGCGTTAAGTCAGCCGAACTTATACCGTCTGAACACCTGGATTGCCGATGCGCCGATTTCTCTGCGCCAGCCGAATGGTCAGGTCTGGTCGCCGCAGAACGACGATCGTCGCTACAGCGAAAGCGGGAAAGTGATGCTGGTGGATGCGTTAACTCGCTCAATGAACGTACCGACGGTCAATCTGGGGATGGCGTTAGGTTTACCGGCGGTAACCGATACCTGGACGAAGCTCGGCGTGCCGAAAGATCAGCTCAATCCGGTTCCGGCGATGCTGTTAGGGGCGCTGAACCTGACGCCGATCGAAGTGGCGCAAGCGTTCCAGACTATCGCCAGCGGCGGAAATCGCGCGCCGTTATCAGCGCTGCGTTCGGTTATTGCGGAAGATGGTAAAGTGCTGTACCAAAGTTATCCGCAAGCTGAACGCGCCGTACCGGCACAGGCGGCTTACCTGACGCTCTGGACAATGCAGCAGGTCGTCCAGCGTGGTACGGGGCGTCAGCTTGGCGCGAAATATCCGGGTCTGCATCTGGCCGGTAAAACCGGGACGACAAACAACAATGTCGATACCTGGTTTGCCGGTATCGACGGCAGCCAGGTGACTATCACCTGGGTAGGCCGTGATAACAACCAGCCGACGAAATTGTACGGCGCCAGCGGCGCGATGGCGATTTACCAGCGCTATCTGGCGAACCAGACGCCGACGCCTTTAGTTCTGACGCCGCCGGAAGATGTGGTGGATATGGGCGTTGATTACGACGGTAATTTTGTCTGTAGCGGCGGTATGCGCACTCTGCCGGTCTGGACGGACGATCCAAATACGCTGTGCCAGCAGGGCGAGATGATGCAGCAGCAACAGCAGCCGTCAGGCAATCCGTTCGATCAGTCGTCTCAGCCGCAGCAGCCTGCGCAGCAACAGCCGCCGAAAGAAGAGAAGAGCGATGGCGTTGCCGGCTGGATTAAGGAGATGTTCGGCGGCAATTAATCACGGTAATAGTACCGGGTGGCGCTGTGCTTACCCGGTCTACACCGTTACGACCCCATTATGTGCGACGTAGGCCGAATAAGACGCTTACGTCGCCATCCGGCAAATCCCCTATAAATAACATTTCAGTCTAATTTATTAACCCTTCCTTTTCATCTGGTTATTTCTTAACCCCTTAGTTTTCGTAGGGCCGCGTATCGCTTGCCATTGCGACGATATTTCGCCTATCATGCTGCGGTTATAATAATAATTATCGTTTACGTTATCATTCACTTTCATCAGAGATATACCAATGGCGCGTCTTAAAACTGCTCAGCCAAACTCCTCACTGCGTAAAATCGCAGTTGTAGTAGCCACAGCGGTTAGCGGCATGTCTGTCTATGCACAGGCGGCGGTTCAACCGAAAGAAGAAACCATTACCGTAACCGCAGCGCCTGCCGCGCAGGAAAGTGCCTGGGGACCGGCTCCGACCATCGCCGCGAAGCGTTCCGCCACCACCACCAAAACTGATACACCTATCGAAAAAACGCCACAGTCGGTTTCGGTGGTCACTAACGAAGAGATGCAGATGCATCAATTCCAGTCAGTAAAAGAAGCGTTGGGTTACACGCCGGGTGTAACGGTAAGCAGCCGCGGCGCTTCCAATACCTATGACTTCGTGATTATCCGTGGCTTCTCTTCCGTCGGCCTGAGCCAGAACAACTATCTGGATGGCCTGAAATTGCAGGGGAACTTCTACAACGATGCGGTTATTGATCCCTACATGCTTGAGCGTGTTGAGTTGATGCGTGGCCCAACGTCCGTCCTCTACGGTAAGAGCAACCCGGGCGGTATCATTTCGATGGTTAGCAAGCGGCCGACTACTGAGCCGCTGAAAGAAATTCAATTCAAAATGGGGACGGACAATTTGTTCCAGACCGGTTTTGATTTTAGTGATTCCCTGGATGACAACGGTGAGTTCTCATATCGTCTGACGGGGCTGGCGCGTTCGACAAATGAGCAGCAAAAGAGTTCTGAGTCGCAGCGCTATGCGATTGCGCCCTCTTTTACCTGGCGTCCTGATGAGAAAACGAATTTTACGTTCCTTTCTTATTTCCAGAACGAACCAGAGACCGGCTACTACGGCTGGCTGCCGAAAGAGGGAACGGTTGAACCGTTACCGAATGGTAAACGCTTGCCGACAGATTTCAATGAAGGGGCGTCAAACAATACCTATTCTCGTAACGAGAAAATGGTGGGATACAGTTTCGAGCATGGCTTCAACGACACTTTTACCGTGCGCCAGAATTTACGTTTTGTCGAAATGAAAACCGCGCAAAAAAGCGTCTATGGCACGGGGATTGCGGCGGACGGCCATACGCTTAACCGCGGTACTATCGTTGACAACGAGCGTTTACAGAATTTCAGCGTAGATACACAACTGGAAAGTAAATTCGCGACCGGCGATATTGATCATACGTTGCTGACGGGTGTCGATTTCATGCGTATGCGTAATGATATTAACGCGACGTTTGGTAGCGCGCCGTCAATCGATCTCTATAACAATTACCATCCTGAATACTTTGCTTTCGGCGGCGCTGAGCCGTACCAGATGAACGAAAGTAAACAAACAGGCCTCTATGTTCAGGATCAGGCGGAATGGAATAAGTGGGTATTTACTCTCGGCGGCCGCTATGACTGGTCTAAACAAGCGACAACGGTGCGTCAGAATTCCACTACGCCGACAGAAGGATATATTGAACGTAATGACCACCAGTTCACCTGGCGCGGTGGCGTAAACTACGTATTCGATAATGGAATTTCACCTTACTTCAGCTATAGCCAATCTTTCGAGCCAAGCGCCTTCGATTTGTGGAGCACCCCACGCGTTTCTTACAAGCCGTCAAAAGGCGAGCAATATGAAGCAGGGGTGAAATATGTACCGAAAGACATGCCGGTTGTTGTTACGGGTGCCGTTTATCAGCTGACCAAAACCAATAACCTGACCGCCGATCCAACCAACCCATTAGCGCAGGTGCCGGCAGGCGAAATTCGTGCGCGAGGTGTAGAGCTGGAAGCCAAAGCAGCATTGACGGCTAACATCAATATGACGGCGTCTTACACTTATACTGATGCTGAATACACGAAAGACACTAATCTGAAAGGGAATACGCCAGAGCAGGTGCCTGAACACATGGCGTCGTTGTGGGGCGATTACACCTTCAACGAAGGTCCGTTGTCAGGTTTAACGCTGGGAACAGGCGGTCGTTTTATTGGTTCCAGTTACGGCGATCCGGCTAATAGCTTCAAGGTAGGCAGCGCAGCGGTGATGGATGCGGTCGTCAAGTACGATCTGGCGCGTTTTGGTATGGCGGGCTCCAGCATTGCGGTTAACGTTAATAATCTGCTCGACCGCGAATACGTCGCCAGCTGCTTCCAGACCTACGGCTGTTTCTGGGGCGCAGAACGTCAGGTCGTTGCAACGGCAACCTTCCGTTTCTAATTTCTTTTTGGGCACGGCTTGCCGTGCCCGTTTTACAAGTTGGCTGCGATGCAGGAAAACCACATTCATTCCGATACCACCTTTGCGCTGCGAAGCGTCGCCTTTCGTGTGCCGGGCCGCACGCTTTTACACCCTCTCTCGTTAACGTTTCCCGCAGGTCGCGTCACCGGACTTATCGGTCATAATGGTTCCGGTAAATCCACGCTGTTAAAAATGCTGGGCCGCCATCAGCTGCCTTCCGAAGGGGATATTCTGCTCGACAATCAGCCGCTGGCGAGCTGGAGCAGCAAGGCGTTTGCCCGCAAAGTTGCCTATCTGCCTCAACAATTGCCACAGGCGGAAGGAATGACGGTGCGCGAACTGGTGGCGATTGGCCGCTATCCGTGGCACGGCGCGCTGGGACGCTTTGGCGTCGCGGACCGGGAAAAAGTAGACGAGGCGATTACGCTGGTCGGCTTAAAACCGCTGGCGCATCGTCTGGTAGACAGTCTTTCCGGCGGTGAACGCCAGCGCGCGTGGATTGCCATGCTGGTCGCGCAGGATAGCCGTTGTCTGCTGCTGGATGAGCCGACGTCAGCGCTGGATATCGCCCATCAGGTGGACGTGCTGGCGCTGGTGCATCGTTTAAGCCAGCAGCGCGGGCTGACGGTGGTTGCGGTGCTGCACGATATCAACATGGCGGCCCGCTACTGTGATTATTTAGTCGCGCTACGCGGCGGTGAAATGATTGCGCAAGGAACGCCTGCGGAACTGATGCGCAGTGACACGCTGGAACAGATTTACGGTATCCCGATGGGTATCCTTCCGCATCCGGCGGGCGCGGCACCTGTGAGTTTTGTGTATTAATGCGTGATTTATATCCTCTTACTCGCCGCCGTTTATTAACGGCGATGGCGCTCTCGCCGCTGCTGTGGCAAATGAATACGGCGCAGGCTGCCGCTATCGATCCCCGCCGGATTGTGGCGCTGGAGTGGCTGCCGGTTGAGCTGCTGCTGGCGCTCGGTATTACGCCGTATGGCGTGGCGGACGTGCCAAATTATAAGCTGTGGGTTAGCGAACCGCCGTTGCCGGATTCGGTGATTGATGTGGGTCTTCGCACTGAACCCAATCTCGAACTGCTGACGGAGATGAAGCCGTCGTTTATGGTCTGGTCGGCAGGCTACGGACCCTCGCCGGAGAAACTGGCGCGGATCGCGCCGGGGCGCGGGTTCGATTTTAGCGACGGCAAAAAGCCGCTGGCGGTGGCCCGACGCTCGCTGGTTGAACTGGCGCAGACGCTGAATCTGGAAGCTGCGGCAGAAAAACATCTGGCGCAATACGATCGCTTCATCGCCAGCCAGAAGCCGCATTTTATCCGCCGCGGGGGGCGTCCGTTACTGATGACGACGCTTATCGATCCGCGGCATATGCTGGTGCTCGGCCCGAATTGCCTGTTCCAAGAGGTGCTGGACGAGTATGGCATTGTCAATGCCTGGCAGGGTGAAACCAACTTTTGGGGCAGTACGGCGGTCAGTATCGATCGGCTGGCGATGTATAAAGAAGCGGATGTAATCTGCTTCGATCACGGGAATAGCACCGATATGAACGCGCTGATGGCAACGCCGCTGTGGCAGGCCATGCCGTTTGTCCGCGCCGGGCGTTTTCATCGGGTGCCCGCCGTTTGGTTCTATGGCGCGACCCTCTCCACGATGCATTTTGTCCGCATCCTGGATAACGTGTTGGGAGGAAAAGCGTGAGCAGAAAACGTGAAATGCCGGATGGCGGCGCGAAAAGCGCCTTATCCGACCTACGGTTTGGGCGCTTTGTAGGCCGGATAAGGCGAAGCCGCCATCCGGCGTTGCTGTTATTGGCGCTGTTTGTTGCCACCTGCTGGCTGACATGGGTTAACTTCTCCGTTGCGCTACCGCGCAGCCAGTGGCAACAGGCTATCTGGTCACCGGATATCGACATCATTGAGCAGATGATTTTTCATTACAGCCTGCTGCCAAGACTGGCGATTTCGCTACTGGTGGGCGCGGGACTTGGGCTGGTAGGCGTCCTGTTCCAGCAAGTATTACGTAACCCGCTGGCGGAACCGACCACGCTGGGTGTGGCGACCGGCGCGCAATTGGGGATCACGGTGACTACGCTTTGGGCGATTCCCGGCGCGCTGGCGACGCAGTTTGCCGCCCTGACGGGAGCCTGTATCGTCGGCGCGCTGGTGTTCGGCGTGGCGTGGGGCAAACGTCTGTCGCCAGTGACCCTGATCCTCGCCGGGCTGGTGGTTAGCCTCTATTGTGGCGCAATCAACCAGTTACTGGTGATTTTCCACCACGATCAGTTGCAAAGCATGTTTTTATGGAGCACCGGAACGCTAACGCAAACCGACTGGAGCGGCGTGCAGCGTCTGTGGCCGCAGTTGCTGGGCGGTGTGATGCTCACGTTATTGTTGTTACGCCCGATGACGCTGATGGGGCTGGATGACGGCGTTGCGCGTAATCTGGGTCTGGCGCTGTCGTTAGCGCGTCTGGCGGCGCTGTCGCTGGCGATTGTGTTGAGCGCTCTGCTGGTCAACGCGGTGGGCATTATCGGTTTTATCGGCCTGTTTGCGCCGCTGCTGGCGAAAATGCTTGGCGCAAGACGTCTGCTGGCGCGCCTGATGCTGGCGCCGCTCATTGGGGCGCTTATTTTGTGGCTATCCGATCAGATTATCCTTTGGCTAACCCGCGTATGGATGGAGGTTTCCACCGGGTCAGTGACGGCGTTAATCGGCGCGCCGCTGCTCCTGTGGCTGCTGCCGCGGCTTAAAAGCATGAGCGCGCCGGATATGAACGCCAGCGATCGTGTGGCGGCGGAACGTCGGCACGTTCTTGCTTTTGCCGTTGCCGGTGGCGCGCTCCTGCTGCTGGCAACATGGGTCGCCCTCTCTTTTGGTCGCGACGCGCACGGCTGGACGTGGGCGAGCGGAACGCTGCTTGAAGAACTGATGCCGTGGCGCTGGCCGCGGATACTGGCGGCGTTAATGGCGGGCGTCATGCTGGCGGTGGCGGGCTGCATTATTCAGCGTCTGACCGGTAATCCAATGGCCAGCCCGGAAGTGCTGGGGATCAGTTCCGGAGCCGCGTTTGGCGTGGTGTTGATGCTGTTTTTGGTGCCGGGGAATGCTTTCGGTTGGCTACTGCCTGCCGGAAGCCTGGGTGTGGCGGCGACACTGCTGATTATTATGATAGCCGCCGGGCGCGGCGGTTTCTCACCGCAACGGATGTTGCTGGCGGGGATGGCGCTCAGCACCGCGTTTACCATGCTGCTAATGATGCTCCAGGCGAGCGGCGACCCGCGGATGGCGGAAGTATTGACCTGGATCGCAGGATCTACCTATAACGCCACTGACGGGCAGGTTACGCGAACCGCGATCGTAATGGTGATTTTGCTGGCACTTGTGCCGTTGTGTCGCCGCTGGTTAACGATTTTGCCTCTGGGCGGCGATGCCGCGCGCGCGGTGGGCATGGCGCTTACGCCGTCGCGTATCGCGCTGCTGGCGCTGGCGGCTTGTTTGACGGCAACCGCGACGATGACCATTGGGCCGCTGAGTTTCGTTGGACTGATGGCGCCGCATATTGCGCGGATGCTCGGTTTTCGCCGGACGATGCCGCATATGGTCATCTCGGCGCTGGCAGGGGGCGTTTTACTGGTCTTTGCCGACTGGTGCGGCAGGATGGCGCTATTTCCGTATCAGATCCCGGCGGGACTGCTTTCAAGCTTTATTGGCGCGCCGTATTTTATCTATTTGCTACGTAAACAGAGCCGGTAAAAAAAGGCTGTGCCACATTTATGTCGGGTGGCAGCCATGCTCAACCCGACCTACAAATTACACAATATCAATATGTTGTGGCAATATTTTGTAGACCTAAAAATAGCTGAACGCTATCAGGTGCGAGAGCTGTCCTGTCACGTTTTATCGAGGGAATTCTGCTTTTATTTTCAGCAAGAAGCAGGTGTTATTTCTGTATCGATAAGTCATGTGCTATTTCAGTGGCGCGCCGCTGTCTCCTGAACAGGGTGACTAATTTCAACATATCCAGGCCCGAAACGTTGATGATAAATTGCGGCATGATCTATCCAATAATAAGAATTACCGGTTTCGGTATTAAGCCTTTTTAAATATTAAGATGCGGATGCCGCATCTTTAATGCATCTCGTAAATCAATTTTAATTTAATAATAAATTTTCATTATAAAACTTCGATAATAAAATATTATTTTTTTATCGAAGTAATAAAAAACAACTCTATTAAAATAAATTAATTGCCACGAGTAAACAAAAAAAATGTAATTTAGCATTTTTTGTTTTTTTTAATGAAATTTATACCAAAAATAAATGTTACGCGTCATTGCTATATATTCAGTACTGTAATTCTGATCTTTTTTTATTCATTTTGACATGTTTATTGCTTTTTTGGCTCTCCCGTCTTGCTTGCTTTGTTTGTTTTTTGAACGGTAAAAATATTTATTATTTAATTCTGATAATCCTTTAAATAAAAAACACTTGTCTTTGGGTTTTTAATGGAAAATACTTCACCGCGCCTAAGGGATGTTATTTATTAACGTGTTGTTTGCTTCTTTTGAATGTTGCATCGGCAATTTCATAACTCGTCATATAATATATATCTACTAATATAAACATGGGGTATTGAGTATAACTCCGTGTGAATAGCGTAAAAATACTCACCAACTTTTAATAAGGATGAAAAATGAATACAGCAGTAAAAGCTGCGGTTGCTGCCGCACTGGTTATGGGTGTTTCCAGCTTTGCCAATGCTGCAGGCAGTAATACTGGTACGGTGACTTTTACCGGTACTATTGAAGATTCACCGTGTTCAATCGTGGTTGGCGACGAACACCAGACCGTTAACCTGGGCCATATCGGTACCGGTTCTCTGATGGGCGGTAAAGAATCTTCAAAAGTCGATTTCCATATCGGTCTGGAAAACTGCGCATTCACCACTGAGAAAGAAGCGTCTACCGTTTTCTCTGCCATCGGTAACGAATCCAGCGCTAATCCGGGCAGCGTTGCGCTGATGCGTATCGGCGGCGGCGAAATGGCGGGTTCCAGCATTGTCATCGGCTACCACCTGGGTTCCGCGATCAAATTGGGCGACGCTTACAGCGAAAATCTGACGATGAACGGCAGCGTTGCGGCGGCGAAACAGACTCTTAACTTCAAAGCCTGGGTGAAAGGCGATTCCGCTGCCAGCACTATCGATACCGGCGAATTCAGCAGCACCGTAAACTTCACGATCAGCTATCTGTAAGTGAAATATCATCCTGCGGCAGTCTGCCGCAGGATAATGCTTAAAGTAAAAAAATAGATTATATATTTCAGGGATAGATTGTCTGATGGCTCACTATAAAAAATTTCGTCTGAGCACGCTTGCGGCCGTGGTGGGTATTGTTCTGGCTGTCGGTCCGGAAAATAGCTATGCGGAAGCGCCCATTCAATTTAATACCCGATTTCTTGATGTTAAAGATGATGCCAGCCTGGATCTCTCCCGTTTTTCCCGTAAAGGCTACATTATGCCGGGGAGCTATCATCTCCAGGTGCTGGTCAATCAGAGTCAAATTGCCCAGGATAATGTTATTACGTATTCCGTTGATAATAACGATCCTGATAACACCTATCCCTGTTTATCGCCTGAACTGGTATCGCTGCTGGGGTTAAAACCTGAAATAGCAGATAAAATGATCTGGATAAATGCCGGTCAGTGTCTGCAACCAGATCAACTGGAAGGGATGGAAACCCAAACGGATTTAAGCCAGTCAACGCTGACGGTGATTATTCCGCAGGCCTATCTGGAATACAGCGATGAAGAGTGGGATCCACCTTCCCGCTGGGATGAAGGGATTCCCGGCGTATTATTTGACTACAACGTTAACAGCCAGTGGCGACATGCTGAACATGATGACGGCGATAAGTATGACATCAGCGGCAACGGCACGGTGGGTGCCAACCTCGGCGCGTGGCGTTTGCGCGCGGACTGGCAGGCTAACTATCGTCACGAAAATGACAGCGAAGATAAAGACAACTTTGGCTCCAGTTCCGAACAGAACTGGGACTGGAACCGCTATTACGCCTGGCGGGCGATCCCACAGCTCCGGGCGCAGCTAACGCTGGGCGAAGGATCGCTGGAATCCGATATTTTCGACGGCTTTAACTATGTTGGCGGCAGCCTTATCACCGACGATCAGATGTTACCGCCTAATCTGCGCGGCTACGCCCCGGATATATCAGGCGTGGCGCGCACCAACGCCAAAGTCACCGTGACCCAGCGCGGGCGGGTGATTTATGAGTCGCAGGTCCCGGCAGGGCCGTTTCGCATTCAGGATATTAATGAAACGGTATCCGGCGATCTACACGTCAAAATTGAAGAACAAAGCGGTCAGGTGCAGGAATATGACGTCAGCACCGCCTCCATTCCGTTTCTGACCCGTCCCGGCCAGGTGCGCTACAAGTTGGCAGCCGGGCGACCGCAGGACTGGGATCACAATATGGAAGGCGGCTTTTTCACCTCAGCCGAAGCCTCCTGGGGGATCGCTAACGGCTGGTCGCTGTACGGCGGTGCCATCGGTGAGCAGGATTATCAGGCGCTGGCGTTAGGACTGGGGCGCGATCTGGCGCTGCTGGGCGCGTTTTCCGTCGATGTCACCCATTCCCGTGCGACGCTGCCAGAGGGTAGCGCCTACGGCGACGGCACCATTCAGGGTAACTCGTTCCGTGCCAGCTACGCTAAAGATTTTGATGATATAGACAGCCGTCTGACGTTTGCTGGTTATCGCTTTTCCGAAGAAAACTACATGACGATGGACGAGTTTATCGATACGCATAATGACGATAACGATCGTCAGCGCACCGGCCACGATAAAGAGATGTATACCCTGACGTACAGCCAGAACTTTTCGGCAATAAACGTCAACGCCTATATCAACTACACCCATCGCACCTACTGGAATCAACCTAACCAGGACAGCTATAACCTGACGCTGTCGCACTATTTCGATGTCGGCGAGGTGCGCGGGATCAGTCTGTCGGTGAACGGTTTTCGCAACGAATATGACAATGAGCGTGATGACGGCGTGTACGTCTCGCTCAGTATTCCGTGGGGCAACAACCGCACGCTGAGCTACAACGGCTCCTTTAGCGATGACAACAACAGCAATCAGGTCGGCTATTACGAGCGCATTGACGATCGCAATAACTACCAGATCAACGCTGGCCGCGCGGATAACGGCGCGACTCTCGACGGCTATTACCGTCATCAAGCGAGCTATGCCGACATTGACGTCAGTGCGAACTATCAGGAAGGCGACTATACCTCCGGCGGGCTGAACATCCAGGGCGGCGCGACGCTGACTGCTAAAGGCGGGGCGCTGCACCGCACCAGCGTCAACGGCGGCTCGCGGCTGCTGGTGGATGTCGGCGATGAAGCGAACGTACCCATCTCCGGCTACAGCACGCCGGTATATACCAACGCGTTTGGTAAAGCCGTCATTGTCGACGTCAACGACTACTACCGCAACCAGGTGAAAATCGACATTACCCAGTTGCCGGAAGACGCGGAAGCAATCCTCTCCATCGCTCAGGCGACCCTGACGGAAGGGGCGATCGGTTATCGCCGCATGGAGGTGCTCAGCGGTAAAAAAGCCATGGCCAGTATCCGCCTGCGCGATGGCGGCACGCCGCCCTTCGGCGCAGAGGTTTACAACAGTCGCCAGCAACAGTTAGGGATCGTAGGTGAAGACGGCAGCGTTTATCTGATCGGCATTAACCCCGGCGAGCGGTTGCAGGTGACATGGGAAGGTAAAACGCAGTGTGAAGCGGCGTTGCCCGATCCGCTGCCGGGCGATCTGTTTAGCGGCCTGTTGCTGCCGTGCATCGGCGACGCTTCATCACCTGAGGCAACGCAGCCCGAAGAGAAACCATTACTCCAGCTTCATACGCAGCGGCGGACGTCTTCGACGCAACCCGAAGCGCTCTCTTCTCGTTATCCAACACATTGATTCAGGAAACCGCATTCATGATGCCATTAAAACGTTATAACCTGGCCGCTGTTTTGCTGCTTTTGCTGGGCGGCTACGGTAGCGCCCAGGCCGCCATCGCGCCCGATCGCACCCGCCTGGTGTTTCGCGGCGAAGATAAATCGATAAGCGTCGATCTGAAAAACGCCAACAGCAAACTGCCCTATCTGGCGCAGTCCTGGGTGGAAGATGAGAAGGGCGTCAAAATCACCTCGCCTTTAATCGTCGTCCCACCGGTCCAGCGCATTGAGCCGTCGGCAATCGGACAGGTCAAAATTCAGGGGATGCCGGCGCTGGCGTCGCTCCCCAAGGATCGGGAAACCCTTTTTTATTACAACGTGCGCGAAATTCCGCCGCAAAGCGACAAGCCCAATACGCTGCAAATCGCCCTGCAAACGCGCATCAAAGTTTTTTACCGTCCGCAGGCGCTGTCGAAAATCGATATGCAGCATCCCTGGCAATACAAAATCACCCTTCAGCGTCAGGGCAATGGCTATCAGGTGAGCAACACAACCGGCTACTACGTGGTGTTAAGTAACGCCAGTAACCGCATGGACGGCACACCAGCCAGAGGCTTTAGCCCATTAGTGATTGCACCAAAAAGCAACGTGACGCTGGGAGGGGACGCCAGTGAATTAGGTCGCTCGCCTGTGCTGACTTACGTCAACGATTATGGCGCGCGGTTACCGCTGATTTTTAACTGTACTGACAACAGTTGTGCGGTAGATGAAGCAAAAAGCAGAAAGTCGTAACCGACAAGGAGGCGCAAGATGAGGCAATGGCGGTTACGGCTGGGTACGGTAACGTGTGCGGCCATGCTGAGTGCGGTCAGTATGCCGCTGGCAGCGGGAAGTAAGACGGTCAACATGACGCTGACGATAGTCGTTAATGCCGCGCCGCCCTGTACTGTGACCGGCGGTGAGGTGGAATTTGGCAATGTGTTGACGACGAAAGTGGATGGGGTGAATTACCGGCAGGCGGTGGGCTATCGCCTGAGCTGTAACGGCAGAGTGAGCGATTACCTGAAGTTACAGATTCAGGGGAATGCGGTGACTATCAATGGCGAGTCGGTATTGCAAACCGATGTCGATGGATTGGGTATCCGTCTGCAAACCGCCACGGATGGCGCGCTGATTTCACCCGGCAATACGCAATGGTTGTCATTTCAATACAGCGGCGGCAGCGGTCCGGCCATTGAGGCGATTCCCGTCAAAAATAATGGCGTAACGTTAACAGGTGGCGCGTTTAACGCAGGCGCCACGTTGGTGGTGGATTACCAATGAAAAAAATAGTTTTGACGATGTTAATGGGGGGCAGCCTTGCCGCACAGGCAGCCGATAATCTTAAGTTTCACGGCACATTAATTTCACCGCCGAATTGTACGATTAACAATGATCAGACGATCGACGTTAAGTTCGGTAACCTGCTGATTAATAAAATAGATGGTACGCGTTATGCGCAGAATGTTCCGTATGAGATCACCTGTGATTCAACGGTGCGCGATGAGACGATGGCGATGACCCTGACGCTAAGCGGTTCCGTGAGTGATTTTAATCCGGCGGCGGTAAACACCAGCGTGGCGGGGCTGGGGATTGAACTCAGGCAGAACGACCAACCCTTTACGTTGGGGGCCACCATTACGGTGAATGAACAATCGATACCTGTTCTGAAAGCCATACCGGTTAAAAAGAGCGGTGCTTCGCTGAAAGAAGGCGGCTTCGATGCGACGGCAACATTACAGGTGGATTATCAGTAATGGCTAAAAGACAGGCGTTATTACACGGCGCGGCCTGCATCCTCTGTGGGGCGCTGATATTGCCGGTCTCAGCGGCAGATAACCTGCATTTTTCCGGTAGCCTGGTGGCCAGTCCTTGCACGCTCACGATGCAGGGGACGGGGATTGCCGAAGTCGATTTTTCGTCGCTTGACAGTTCTGATTTCACTCCCGACGGCCAGTCTGCTCGTAAGCCTTTGGTGTTTGAACTCACGGATTGCGATTCGGCGCTGAGTAACGGGGTGCAGGTGACTTTCACTGGAACCGAAGCGACCGGAATGCGCGGTATCCTGGCCATCGATAGCCATTCAGGTGCTTTTGGGATCGGGATTGGTATTGAAACGCTATCCGGCGTTCCCGTGGGCATGAACGATAAAGAGGGTGCGATATTCACGCTGGTGACGGGGAATAACGCGCTAAACCTGAATGCCTGGGTACAACGCCTTCCTGGCGAGGACCTGGTTCCGGGAACGTTCTTCGCAAGCGCACTAGTTACCTTTGAGTATTTATGATGAGAAGCATACAGATTTTATTTTTACTGTTGGCGGTCGTTTGTTGCCGTTCAATAGCGGCGGGACCCATGCTGAAAGCGACGTTTTCAAGCACCACGATGTATTATGGTATTGGCCCTAATAGCGACAAATCTATTGTGGCGGAGGTGACGATAGCGACTCCGGAGGGAGTGTACTATGGCTCCTGGAACCTTTCGGGACATCGTAAAGGAGAAACGCTAACCGCAGACTCCTGGTCTGGGCCAGAACCTGCGCCGAAGGTTGTATTGAAGGATTTTGATAACACTGTTTCGCGATCTGCGTGCAAGAATCTTCCCTCGAACTGGAGGGGGTGTGGTTCTTTTACCCTGGAGATTACGGTACAAAGCGATGATTATGGTTGCCCCTGGCTGGCGTCGAGCCATATCGTTGCTACCACTTTTATCACTAACGAAACGTATTCCCCGCCGGATACGCGCAGCTCAGTTTGCCCGAAAGTTCCCGTTGATACTTTTGATATCTCCTGGGATGCGAACGTTTCGAAACAGAAAACAACCCTCATGCTTGATGCCACCGGTGGCACGGTGAATCGCACGTTACATACCTATTTGATGGAGGGGGGGAAACTGTGCGATGGCAGCAAATTTGACAACCGTGGCGCTTATTGCCGTTTTGTCTCATCGGGTATTACGCTCAATGTGCTGGGCTGCGACCAGTCGAGCGTCACGACCAGCGCCGTTGATCATCCGATAACCGATGTTGAGCTTCATGACATTAATGTAGCGGTGAACACCCGCAACATTGGCTCCGGGCAGTTCACGTCGACCTGTAGCTTCCAGTATATTATTGATGAGCTTTAGGGGGGCTGGGTGTTTGGCGAAGATTCACGCTAACCTGGTATGAACCAAAAAAAAACCGGGTGGCGGCTTCGCCTTACCCGGCCTACGTTGTTTTTGGACGTTCTCTTTTACAGTTTCGCAAACACCCGACGCGCGGCGTCGATGGTGTTATTGATATCTTCTTCACTGTGCGCCACGGACATAAAGCCTGCTTCGAACGCGGACGGCGCCAGATATACGCCTTCCTCCAGCATCAGGTGGAAGAAACGCTTAAAGCGTTCCACGTCGCACGCCATCACGTCCTGATAGCAGGTTACGCTCTCAGCGTCGGTGAAGAAAATCCCGAACATGCCGCCGACATGGTTAACCACCAGCGGAATATTCGCTTCTTCGGCAGCTTCCAGCAAACCTTCCGCCAGACGGGTGGTGAGCTCATCCAGCGTTTCATGAATGCCGGGCTGGGCGACTTCATTCAGGCAGGCGAAACCGGCCGCCATCGCAATCGGGTTGCCGGAAAGGGTGCCCGCCTGGTAAACCGGGCCCGTCGGCGCCAGCGCATCCATTACATCTCGACGACCGCCAAACGCGCCTACCGGCATCCCGCCGCCGATGATTTTACCCAGACAGGTCAGGTCAGGCACGACGCCGTAGTAATCCTGGGCTCCGGCCAGCGCTACGCGAAAACCGGTCATCACTTCGTCGATAATCAGCAGCGCGCCGAACTCATCGCACAAGGCGCGCAGACCTGGCAGAAATTCCGGCAGCGGCGGGACGCAGTTCATATTGCCCGCTACGGGTTCGACGATGATACAGGCGATTTCCTGCGGATATTGTTCAAACGCCGCGCGCACTGACGTCAGATCGTTATAAGTGCAGGTCAGCGTATGTTTCGCGAAATCTGCCGGCACGCCCGGCGAGTTCGGCTGACCGAGCGTCAGCGCGCCAGAACCGGCTTTGACCAGCAGACAGTCTGCGTGGCCGTGGTAGCAGCCTTCGAATTTGATAATCTTATCGCGGCCAGTAAAACCACGCGCCAGGCGAATAGCGCTCATCGTCGCTTCGGTGCCGGAGTTCACCATGCGCACCATGTCCATGGTCGGCACCAGGTTGGTGACCAGTTCCGCCATTTTCACTTCCATTTCGGTTGGCGCGCCGAAGCTTAAACCGCGCTCCGCAGCTTCGATCACCGCATTGCGGATAGCCGGATGGTTATGCCCCAGTACCATTGGTCCCCAGGAACCGACATAGTCGATATACGCTTTGCCATCGACATCATAAAGATAAGCGCCGTCCGCTTTTTCGATAAACAGTGGGGTACCGCCTACGCCAGTGAAGGCGCGAACAGGGGAGTTCACGCCACCGGGGATCAGCTCGCGGGCCGCGCTATAGAGATTTTCAGACTTACTCATGGAAAGATTCCTGGTTCGTAGAAAAAGTGAATACCCGCTATTCTAAGTTATTCAGAGAAGGTTATGAAAGTTTTACGCATTTGAAACAATACGATTTGCAGGGGATTTTCGCGGCGTTGGCGAGTAGAATGCCGACTTTAGATTTGTATTACCAATTAATGATCTTCTGATGAAAACAGACACTTCCACCTTTTTAGCTCAGCAAATTGTGCGTTTACGGCGCAGAGATCAGATTCGCCGGTTAATGCAGCGGGATAAAACGCCGCTGGCCATCCTGTTCATGGCGGCCGTTGTCGGCACGCTTACCGGACTGGTTGGCGTCGCCTTTGAAAAGGCGGTTTCCTGGGTACAAAACATGCGCATTGGCGCGCTGGTTCAGGTCGCGGACCATGCGTTTTTGCTTTGGCCGCTGGCCTTTATCCTTTCGGCGTTACTGGCGATGGTCGGCTACTTTTTGGTGCGAAAATTTGCGCCGGAAGCTGGCGGCTCGGGTATCCCGGAAATTGAAGGCGCGCTGGAGGAGCTACGTCCGGTGCGCTGGTGGCGCGTGTTGCCGGTGAAGTTTATCGGCGGGATGGGAACGTTGGGCGCAGGAATGGTATTAGGGCGCGAAGGGCCAACGGTGCAAATCGGGGGCAACCTGGGGCGCATGGTGCTGGATGTTTTTCGTATGCGCAGCGCCGAAGCGCGGCATACGTTGCTGGCGACCGGCGCGGCGGCGGGGCTCTCTGCGGCGTTTAACGCGCCGCTGGCGGGTATCCTGTTCATTATTGAAGAGATGCGCCCGCAGTTTCGCTACAACCTGATTTCGATTAAAGCGGTGTTTACCGGCGTCATCATGTCGAGCATTGTGTTCCGCATATTTAACGGCGAAGCGCCGATTATTGAAGTCGGCAAACTGTCTGATGCGCCGGTTAACACACTGTGGTTATACCTTATCCTCGGCATTATTTTTGGCTGCGTCGGGCCGGTATTTAATTCGTTGGTGCTGCGTACCCAGGATATGTTTCAGCGCTTTCATGGCGGCGAAATTAAAAAATGGGTGCTTATGGGCGGCGCGATCGGCGGCCTGTGCGGTATTCTGGGGTTGATTGAGCCGGAAGCGGCAGGCGGCGGATTTAACCTTATTCCTATCGCCGCGGCAGGTAATTTTAGCGTCGGGCTACTGCTGTTCATCTTTATTACCCGGGTGGTCACAACGCTGCTTTGCTTTTCTTCCGGCGCGCCGGGGGGCATTTTCGCCCCGATGCTGGCGCTGGGAACGCTGCTTGGTACGGCCTTCGGTATGGCGGCGGCAGTGCTTTTCCCGCAGTATCACCTGGAGGCCGGTACCTTTGCGATTGCCGGGATGGGGGCGCTGATGGCGGCGTCGGTGCGCGCCCCGCTGACGGGGATTGTGCTGGTGCTGGAGATGACCGATAACTACCAGCTCATTTTGCCAATGATTATCACCTGTCTTGGCGCGACACTATTAGCCCAGTTTTTGGGCGGGAAACCGTTATACTCAACCATCCTGGCGCGCACTCTGGCGAAGCAGGATGCGGAACAGGCGGCGAAAAGCCAGAATGCGCCTGCGGGCGAGAATACTTGAACGAATTACCAGGGTATTAGATAATGACTGCCAATATTGGGTGAAAATTTATCCAATTACCGATGTCGTTTGGAGCAAAATATGAGTTATGACGTAGCGCTGCCGCTGCAGTTTACCGACGCAGCAGCGAATAAAGTAAAAAGTCTTATCGCTGACGAAGATAACCCGAATCTGAAATTGCGCGTGTATATCACCGGCGGTGGTTGCAGCGGCTTCCAGTATGGTTTTACCTTTGACGATCAGGTTAACGAAGGGGATATGACCATCGAAAAACAGGGCGTTGGCCTGGTGGTTGACCCGATGAGTTTGCAGTATCTGGTGGGTGGTTCGGTCGATTATACCGAAGGCCTGGAAGGTTCCCGCTTCATTGTAACCAACCCGAATGCGAAAAGTACCTGCGGGTGTGGCTCTTCCTTCAGTATTTGATTGCTGTTCGTTGTGCCGGATGGCGACGCGAGCGTCTTATCCGGCCGACAGGAAAGATGTTCCAGGCCCGATAAGCTTAGCGCCATCGAGCAAAAGAATATCAACGTCCGTTTTCATCCAGGGCAAACGTCGGCAATTTCAAATGCCAGCGAATGGCCGCCAGCCGAATGAACAGCGTGACGACCATACCCATCATGCTGGCGCTTTCCAGCGGTACTGAAAACGTATAAAACGCGGTAGCGTGAACAATCCCGCCGATAATACAGGCCGTGGCATAGATTTCGGTGCGTAGGATCATGGGGATCTCGCGTGCCAGAACATCGCGAATAATCCCGCCGCCGACGCCGGTAATCACGCCCATACAGACAGCCACTAATGGCCCCGTTTCAGCGAGGAAGGCTTTATTCACCCCAATGCCGACAAACACCGCCAGCCCGACCGCATCCAGTACCGGCAACATCCATTTCGGCAGACGTCTTGGCTGGCGAACCAGCAGGATGGTCAGCATACTGGTGACCATGGCGACGACCAGATCGGTAGGATCTTTAACCCAGAATACCGGGCCGTTATCCAGCGCCATATCGCGGATTGTCCCGCCGCCGACGGCAGTAACGACGCCGAGCACCAGGACGCCGAACGGATCCATACGTAATTTCCCGGCCAGCAACACGCCAGAGATAGCAAATACAGCCGTGCCTACAATATCCAGCCAATAGACGAGCATTGTCGAATCCCCACTGGGAGCCTGGTAAGACAGGCTCTAATTCACCTGTGAAAGCGCATTACAGAGTTGTTTTGCGGCGAGGATAATACGCGGGCTTGCGCGTTCAAACCAGTCGCTGTTAAGCGGAATAACCGGAATTTTTAACAGGTTTCCCCAGTATTGTTCAATTTTGAGAATTTCGCCCGCTTTTCCGGCCACGATAATGGCCTGGGGATGCCTTGCCAGCACCTGTTCACGGCTGACTTGCGGCCACGGCACGCGGCTGTCAGCAAAGACGTTTTCTCCGCCGCAGGTCGTCAAAACCTGATGTTGAATAGACCCTTTACCACTGGTAAACAGAGGATTCATGCCAAACTGAAGAAAGACGCGCTTTTTAGCTTTACCGGCATACTCGGCGTTGAGCGCGGCGTACTCGTTTAGCAATGTCTGCGCTGCCTGCTGAGCCTTTGCCGGCTGCGGGCTCCAGGCGGCCAGTTGGCGGAGCGTGTCGGCGATCTGTTCGATGCTTACCGCGTCCACCCACATGACCTTAATACCTAATGACGTCAGTTGGTTTACCTGGCGTTCCGCATTACCGCCGCGCCAGGCGACGACCAGATCCGGCTTCAGCGCCACAATGCGTTCCAGATTCATTCCCTGCCAGGTAGAGACCTGTTCTATTTTTTGCGCTTCGGGCGGGTAGTCGGAATAGCTGCTGACGCCAACGGGCGTAATCCCGGCGGCAAAAGCGAGCTCCGTATTGGCGGGAGAGAGGGTAATGACGCGCGGCGCAGCGTAAAGCCACACCGGGAGCGTAAGCAGCAGGGCGACCAGCGCCCTGAACATTTGCTTAGCCATGCGCCAGTTTCTGTACCAGCGTTTCGACCATCAGAGTCGACTGTTTCGCCGCCACCGCGAGGAATTCGTCAAAGCTGAGGTGCGATTGCTGATCGGCCACGTCAGAAATAGCGCGTACCACCACGAACGGCACGTTGAAGTTATAGCAGACGTGTGCGATAGCGGTGGCTTCCATCTCTACGGCGACCGCGTCGGGGAAGTTATGCCGGATTTTCGCCAGCCCGACGGAGCCGTTAATAAACGCGTCGCCGCTAACAATAAGGCCGCGTACCGCGTTCAGATTCAGCTCTCTGATGCAGGATTCCGCGGCGGCGATCAGTTTGTCATCGGCCTTAAATCCGGCCGGACAGCCCGGTAATTGCCCGTATTCATAGCCGAAAGCGGTCACATCAGCGTCGTGGTAACGCGCTTCGTCAGAGACGACGATATCGCCGACCTTCAGCGTGGACGCCAGACCGCCTGCGGAACCGGTATTGATGATCACGTCCGGCTTGCAGTGCTCCAGAAGCAACGTTGCGCCCAGCGCCGCCGCGACTTTACCGATACCGGATTTCAGCAACGCCACTTCGGTGCCGTTCAACTGGCCAGTGTAAATTTCGCAGCCGCCCAGCGTAATCGTCTGACGGTTGTCAATTTTGTCACGCAGCAGCGTAACTTCTTCTTCCATTGCGCCAATGATGCCGATTTTCATAGATTTACTCGCGATAAGTCAGTTTTGGGGGCATAGTTTATCATGCGCTTATGGGGAAGC
This sequence comes from Salmonella sp. 32070601201500089SM, assembly GCF_017573605.1. Lineage (NCBI taxonomy): Bacteria > Pseudomonadati > Pseudomonadota > Gammaproteobacteria > Enterobacterales > Enterobacteriaceae > Salmonella > Salmonella sp. 32070601201500089SM. The sequence continues at coordinate 49,541 of NZ_JAGETK010000011.1, read as the reverse complement.
GCATTTCTCAGGCGGGGAGAGGATATGGCATCGATCGATTTCCGAAATAAAATTAACTGGCATCGTCGTTATCGTTCACCGCAGGGTGTAAAGACGGAGCATGAGATCCTGCGGATTTTTGAAAGCGATCGCGGGCGGATTATCAACTCTCCGGCTATACGCCGTTTGCAGCAAAAAACGCAGGTTTTCCCGCTGGAGCGCAATGCCGCGGTGCGTACTCGTCTGACGCATTCGATGGAGGTGCAGCAGGTGGGGCGTTATATCGCGAAAGAGATTTTAAGCCGCCTGAAAGAGCAAAACCGGCTGGAGGAGTACGGTCTGGATGCGCTGACCGGTCCCTTTGAAAGTATTGTAGAAATGGCCTGCCTGATGCACGACATCGGTAATCCGCCGTTCGGTCATTTTGGCGAAGCGGCGATCAATGACTGGTTTCGTCAGCGGCTGCATCCGGAAGATGCGGAAAGCCAGCCGCTCACGCATGATCGCTGTGTGGTTTCCTCGCTACGGTTACAGGAAGGCGAAGAAAATCTGAACGATATTCGCCGCAAAGTACGTCAGGATATCTGCCATTTTGAAGGCAATGCACAGGGAATTCGTCTGGTGCATACGCTCATGCGGATGAATCTTACCTGGGCGCAGGTTGGCGGAATTTTAAAATATACCCGTCCGGCATGGTGGCGAGGGCCGGTGCCGGATTCCCATCGCTATTTAATGAAGAAACCGGGCTATTATCTTTCTGAAGAGAAGTATATTGCGAGGTTACGTAAAGAACTGCAGTTAGCGCCTTACAGTCGCTTTCCATTAACGTGGATTATGGAAGCCGCAGATGATATTTCTTATTGTGTCGCCGATCTTGAAGACGCGGTAGAGAAAAGAATCTTTAGCGTTGAGCAGCTTTATCACCATTTATATCACGCGTGGGGCCACCATGAGAAGGATTCGCTGTTTGAGCTGGTGGTAGGAAATGCGTGGGAAAAATCACGCGCCAATACATTAAGCCGCAGTACCGAAGATCAGTTTTTTATGTATTTACGGGTAAATACATTAAATAAACTGGTGCCCTATGCCGCTCAGCGTTTTATTGATAATTTGCCGCAGATTTTTGCCGGTACCTTCAATCAGGCGTTACTGGAAGATGCCAGCGGTTTTAGCCGCCTGCTTGAACTCTATAAGAATGTGGCGGTTGAACATGTGTTTAGCCATCCGGATGTAGAACAGCTTGAACTACAGGGATACCGGGTGATCAGCGGGTTATTAGATATCTATCAGCCGCTATTAAGCCTGTCGCTTAACGACTTTCGCGAGTTGGTGGAAAAAGAACGGTTGAAACGCTTCCCCATAGAATCGCGCTTATTTCAGAAACTTTCTACGCGCCATCGTTTGGCCTACGTGGAAGTCGTCAGTAAATTACCCACGGATTCGGCGGAGTACCCGGTACTGGAATATTATTATCGCTGTCGGTTGATTCAGGATTATATCAGCGGGATGACTGACCTTTACGCATGGGATGAATATCGGCGTTTGATGGCGGTCGAACAGTAAATGGACTTTTGTAAAGATGGACAATAAATTTTTACTTTTTCCAGAAACTTTATTCCGGAACTTCGCGTTATAAAATGAATCTGACGTACACAGCAATTTTGCGTTACCTGTTAATCGAGATTGAAACACATGAAAAAAACCACATTAGCAATGAGTGCACTGGCTCTGAGTTTAGGTTTGGCATTGTCGCCTCTGTCTGCCACGGCGGCTGAAACGTCCTCTTCAGCAATGACTGCCCAGCAGATGCCAAGCCTGGCACCGATGCTCGAAAAAGTGATGCCATCGGTGGTCAGTATTAATGTTGAAGGTAGCACCACGGTGAATACGCCGCGTATGCCGCGTAATTTCCAGCAGTTCTTTGGCGATGACTCCCCGTTCTGCCAGGACGGTTCTCCGTTCCAGAATTCTCCGTTCTGCCAGGGCGGCGGTAACGGCGGCAACGGCGGTCAACAACAGAAATTCATGGCGCTGGGCTCCGGCGTAATTATTGACGCCGCGAAGGGCTACGTCGTCACCAACAACCACGTGGTTGATAACGCCAGCGTGATTAAAGTACAGCTTAGCGATGGGCGTAAATTCGATGCTAAAGTGGTGGGCAAAGATCCGCGTTCTGATATCGCGCTGATTCAAATTCAGAATCCGAAGAACCTGACGGCGATTAAGCTGGCGGACTCCGACGCGCTGCGCGTGGGGGATTATACCGTCGCTATTGGTAACCCGTTTGGTCTGGGCGAAACGGTGACGTCAGGTATCGTTTCGGCGCTGGGGCGTAGCGGCCTGAACGTAGAAAATTACGAGAACTTTATTCAGACCGACGCCGCGATTAACCGTGGTAACTCCGGCGGCGCGCTGGTGAACCTGAACGGTGAGCTGATCGGTATTAACACCGCGATTCTGGCGCCGGACGGCGGCAACATCGGTATCGGCTTCGCTATCCCCAGTAACATGGTGAAAAACCTGACGTCGCAGATGGTGGAATACGGCCAGGTGAAACGCGGCGAACTGGGGATCATGGGGACTGAGCTGAATTCCGAATTGGCGAAAGCGATGAAAGTCGACGCCCAGCGAGGCGCGTTCGTCAGCCAGGTGATGCCGAATTCGTCCGCGGCGAAAGCGGGTATCAAAGCCGGGGATGTCATTACCTCGCTGAACGGTAAACCGATCAGCAGCTTTGCGGCGCTGCGCGCTCAGGTCGGCACTATGCCGGTCGGCAGCAAAATCAGCCTCGGTCTGCTGCGTGAAGGTAAAGCGATTACGGTGAATCTGGAACTGCAGCAGAGCAGCCAGAGTCAGGTTGATTCCAGCACCATCTTCAGCGGGATTGAAGGCGCTGAAATGAGCAATAAAGGCCAGGATAAAGGCGTTGTGGTGAGCAGCGTGAAAGCGAACTCACCCGCCGCGCAAATTGGCCTCAAAAAAGGCGATGTGATTATCGGCGCTAACCAGCAGCCGGTGAAAAATATCGCCGAGCTGCGTAAGATTCTCGACAGCAAGCCGTCGGTACTGGCGCTGAATATTCAGCGTGGTGATAGTTCTATTTATTTGCTGATGCAGTAATCACCTTTGTCCCCCTTCCACCACGGAAGGGGGCAACACTTTTCTGTGAAACTCCCCACAACTCCATACTTCTTTGCACCTTTTTGTGCATTTGCACAATGTCGAGGCCTGTCATCTTCCTTATGCTTGTGCTCTGCTCACAGGAGGGATTTATGGCTGGCTGGCATCTTGATACCAAAATGGCGCAGGATATCGTGGCGCGCACTATGCGCATCATCGATACCAATATCAACGTAATGGATGCCCGCGGGCGTATTATCGGCAGCGGCGATCGGGAACGTATTGGTGAATTGCACGAAGGCGCGCTGTTAGTGCTGTCGCAGGGCCGGGTTGTGGATATTGACAACGCCGTGGCGCGACACCTGCACGGGGTGCGTCAGGGGATTAATCTTCCCTTACGTCTTGAGGGCGAAATTGTCGGCGTGATCGGCCTCACCGGCGAACCAGAGCATCTGCGTAAATATGGCGAACTGGTGTGTATGACTGCCGAAATGATGCTGGAGCAGTCGCGGTTAATGCACCTTTTGGCGCAGGATAGCCGTTTGCGCGAAGAGCTGGTGATGAACCTGATTCAGGCCGAAGAAAATACGCCGGCGCTGGTGGAATGGGCGCAGCGTTTGGGGATCGATTTGAACCAGCCGCGTGTGGCGGCGGTGGTGGAAGTCGACAGCGGCCAGCTTGGCGTCGATAGCGCAATGGCGGAACTTCAGCAGTTGCAGAATGCGCTTACCACGCCGGAGCGTAACAACCTGATAGCCATTGTTTCTCTCACCGAGATGGTGGTGCTCAAACCCGCCTTAAACTCGTTTGGTCGCTGGGATGCTGAAGATCATCGTAAGCGCGTAGAGCAGCTTATCTCGCGAATGAAAGAGAATGGTCAGCTACGTTTTCGCGTGGCGCTGGGCAATTACTTTACCGGGCCGGGCAGTATTGCACGCTCATACCGCACGGCGCGCACCACGATGATGGTCGGCAAACAGCGAATGCCAGAGAGCCGCAGCTATTTTTATCAGGATTTGATGCTGCCGGTTCTGTTAGATAGCCTGCGTGGCGGCTGGCAGGCCAATGAGCTGGCGCGCCCGCTGGTAAAACTCAAAGCGATGGATAACAACGGTTTATTACGTCGGACGCTGACGGCGTGGTTTCGCCATAATGTCCAGCCGCTGGCGACCTCTAAGGCGCTGTTTATTCATCGTAACACGCTGGAATATCGGCTAAATCGTATTTCGGAACTGACCGGGCTGGATTTGGGAAATTTTGACGATCGGCTGTTGCTGTATGTGGCGCTACAATTGGATGAACAGCGTTAAGCCCGGCGGCGCTTCGTTGACCAGAGCAGGGAAATTGGGCGAAGTGGTAGGCCGGATTAGGCAAAGCCGCCATCCGACAACGTAATCTCACAGCGCCCGAAGACGCTGTGATGGGGGGGTTAATTCGTGGTCAGGCGCTGTAATCCCCGCGCCGTGACCTGCCAGATCACGTGTTGCGGCTGCGGCCAGCTTTCGCCATTGAGCGGGTTGCGGATAACCGACTGGTCTGCGCCCTCGGCATGAAAGACCTCAATCGTATAATCCTCATCCAGCCCGCAGACGTCAGTATAGCCGCCAAGCTGCACCGAACCTTTTATCGACTGACGGTAAACCACCGTACCGCGCGTATTATAAATCGTCACTGCCGCATATTCCGTTGCGAAGTCGCTATGCGGCGCAATTGGGTATGCGGTAAAGATAAATTGTTGCGCACGGATGTCTATTTCCATACTGGCAAAACCATTTTCTTCCTTGCCAATAAGCTGCCAGCTGAATTTATCGCCATATAATGCGGCAGCATCGGAGGTATTTTTCTCTTCCGTTTGTTCCGGTGAGTCGACCTCCAGCCCATCGCTCACCACGCGCCAGCGGTTGTGTTTTTTCAGCCTGACGTTTTGCCCGGTCGTTTCATTGATGGCGCTGCAACGGTAAGGTTCGTCATGGAAGAGCTCAATGTACATTCCCGCTTGCAAAACAACCGTATCGCTATCGGCTGAATAGTGGGTGATGCCATCATAATGACGGCTATAGATAACCTCGCCGGACTCCTCCTTTACCGTGAGCGTGCTGTATGTCGCGGTATAGTAGGGATGAGGCTGCCCGGCCAGTGTTTCTATTGTCATGCGCTGTTGCCGATTATCGTAAGCAAGCTGGCAAAACGTTCTGTCGCCTTGTCCGCGTAACTGCAACGTCACGCCTTTACCGATGCCTTCGCCCGGCTCGCTGTTATCCGCCGGCAGCACATCAACGCTGTCGCGCATTAACGCGCTACGGGTCGGCTCTTCAATATGGGAGAGCATCAGCCAGAGATCGTTTTTGCAAGCGGCATAAGGTTGCGCCATTAATAAAGGGCAGGCGCGGATAGCATCTGCGCGATGGGTAAACATAGCCTGGAGATCTGCGGCAGGATCGTTGTTGAGCGAAAAATGATAAAGCCCTTCGCTATCAAGACGCAGTAACTGATATTTCGTCGACGAGACCAATGTCAGATAGCCCGGCGAGGCTTTCAGGCGGCCAGGCTCGGCATGATAAAGATAAAGGTGGTAGTGGTCGCTAAACGGCACCACAATTTTTCCGGTGGCGCAGTTTGTTCCGTTCATCTTACGTTCAAAAACCTTTTCGCCGCTGGCGGTTAACACCGTTATGCTGGCGTATAACGTATTCGCGAAGTAGCTGTGCGGCGTGGCGTTCGTGATATCCAGAACTAATTGTCTGGCCTCATGATCCACGGCTAAACGGGCGAAGGGCATGTCACCGTAGCCGAGGAAAATCAACTGCTCGTTATGCGCGGCGCTGTCCTGCAAGGCGGTGAAATTAACGGTAAGTGCGTTTTCCCCTTCGCGGATAACCACATAGTCCGTGTCCGGGCGGTATTTCTGCGATCGCCCTTTGGGCAGGGTGAGATGGTAAATGCCAATGGGCAGGGGAGTTAACGTGAGCGTACTGTCGTTGACGGGCAATGTATACGTGCTGCCGGCGTTGTCGTGTAGCGTTAAGGCGCGTCCATAAAGTTACTCCGGCTGATCGATATTCAGCGTTAGCGTGAGCGTTCCCGTTTTGTTCAGCTCCGCCAGTTCGGCGTTTTCAACCAGCCAGACAAAAGAGTCCAGCCCTAACTGTTGGCGCGCGCTTTCCCATTCGCGCTCCGGCAACAGATCGTAAAGCGGCCAGACGGGTTTTACCGCCTGTGCGGCGATCTGCTCGCGGGTGAACGCATCGACCGGTAAGCCGCACAGCTGAATAAACGGCGCGACGTCATAACCTGAGGCTGTGGCGATGGCGTCCGCCAGCAGATCGGTTAGGCGATGCTCGCAGGGCAAAAAGTTTTCGTCAGCACCCAGCTCGCGGTAGTTCTGGTTAAACACTCGAAAGGCTTCTGTTCCGCCTTTAAATAACATCAGCATCAGAAATTGCAGGCGGGGGCGGACGCCCCAGGCGTTAACCGGCGTGCGATTCCGCAGATAGGTAATGAATTGCAATTCCTGCTCAGACTGCCGTCCGTAATTGTAGAGCCAGCCGTCGGTATAAAGATGGTTCCCCTGGTTCAGGTTAAGCTGCTGGAAAAACGCGGCGTAAATGTTGTTCCACACCTCACCGACTGGCAGGTCGACGTCATTCATAAAGACGCCCTGATAGCCGTGACCGATTTCATGCAGAATCGTCCACTGCGTGGCGACATTATCGATCCACCCCTGGCTTAATGTTGCAGCCGTTTGCGCGCACCACCAGGGGAGATAATAAGCCGCGCCGACGCCGTGTTTATCCGCTTTAATAAAATAGCGGTTAGCGACATTTTGATTAAGCGGCGAAGCAGGGCTATCGCTGAGACCAGTCCAGTCATTATAGGCGTCGATCACTCGCGTGTAGTACGCATCCAGCGCGGTGATACCGGCGTTGATGACATTAGCGCGATCCGCCCAGGGCAGCAGAAAACGCACGCGGTCCAGTTCCAGTAGGGCAAAAGGCGACGCCTGTTCTTCCCAGGTCTGGAAAAAAGCGTCTTCGGATTGCCCCTTACGCCAGTGTGGCAAATTTTTATGCTGGTTGGCTGTCGGTAGATCACCGAAAACTCGCCGCCCTGCGCAAAAAAGAGGGTATCAATAAAGGGAACGGAATCGACCGTTGTGCTGATCGTTTGCCAGTTGCCGTTCAGCGTAAGCGATTTCTCACACGCTGAGTCATTGCACAGCAGACGGAGTCTGGCGTTACCGGCGTTGTTATTTGGCTGGCGGATTTGCAGCTGCGTATTCGCTGGCAGAATAAATCCCAGCGCCTGGCGGTCGTGCTCGCGCCCCTTTTCAAATTTGATGTTATCCAGTCCGGGGGCCGCAGGCAGCGAATAACATGTTAGCGTGATTTCCTGAGTCATATAACCTCCATAAATAGGGAGGATGAACATAGCTTTTTATTTTTATTAATAAATACAGCAGGATAACGAAATGATATGTATAGAGCCGCTGTGAGGCATAGTGATGAAAAATGGCGGTAGCCGTGAGGCGGATGAGAGGGAGCAGCAGAGTGATAGGGGCTCGAAATGAAGCCCCGGCAGCTTTTTTATTTGCGGGTAAGCTTGTCCAGATCGGCTTCGATTTCACTGATCTTATTCGCGACGACGCTTTCCAGGTGGCGCAAGTCGTCGAGGATCTTACGTTTGAGATCGAGTTCTGAGCGGTCGCGCTGGCAGATTTGGTCCAGCTCGTCAATCACATAGCGTAGGTTAGGGCTAATCTCCTGTACTTCTTTATAACCCTGACCGATGCCATCGGCCACCACCGTTTTACGCTGGCGTGGATACTTAAACTTCACGCTTTTAGCAAAGAATTCACCTCTATCCTTTTGAAAATAGATTTTCAGGATATCGTTATTGGCTTCTTGCCGCAGGCTGTAACGATCGATTTCCTCAGGATTGGTAATGCCCAGACTTTTTAGATTGTCATACATAGCGGTATCCTTCATCACACTATAACTTTTGAATAATTAACGAAAAATTGGTTTTTCGCCACCAATGTATACAAAAAAAGCGCGGTTGATCGCAGAAGACGTCTCGGCAACGTCATGAGCAAAAGGGCGACGGTTATTGATAGCTTAAGTAATTCAACGCGATATTCCGTTTATAGAGAAAGCGTTTGAAGTCAGTGTGGGAAATTGACCGGAGGCAGTGGTCGATAACCTTGAGAGGCGGAGTCTATGTCCGGAACGTATAATGCTACTATTCGCCGGGTGGTGGTTTCCGCTTGGATAGGAAACTCCATTGAATATTATGATTTTCTATTATACGGCCTGGCAAGCGCGCTGGTATTTGGCCCGCTTTTTTTTCCTGGCGCCAGCCCATTGACTGCAACGTTATCTTCTTTTGCCAGTTTCGGCGTGGGATTTATCTCCCGGCCGCTGGGCGCGCTATTTTTTGGCAACAGGGGGGATACGCTTGGGCGTAAAAACACGTTATTAATCACGTTAGGGGGGATGGGCGCGGTCACGTTTCTCATCGGTTGCCTGCCTTCTTACGCCAGTATTGGCGCGCTGGCGCCTGCTTTACTGGTTATTCTGCGTTTTCTACAGGGATTTATGGTTGGAGGCGAATGGGGAGGCGCCATGTTGATGGTCGTGGAATATGCTGCTGGAAAGCACCGGGGGCGGTTAAGCGCGCTATCGCAAACAGGGGGACTCACGGGACAATTATTGGCGACAGGCGTATTTATAGTCGTGACCCAATTACCGAAGGAGGCGTTGTTATCGTGGGGATGGCGTATTCCTTTTCTGCTCAGTGCGCTTTTGGTGTTGCCTGGATTATATATGCGTCATCGTCTGGATGAGACGCCTGTCTTCCGTGCGTTTAAAAAGCAGCAGGCCATTAATCATAGGCAGCAAAGAGAAGAAAGGCCGGTGGTCAAAGTAGTACGAGAACAATGGCGCAGCATTTTGCTGATTATAATTCTGCGTTTTGCGGAAAGCGTTCCCTTTTTTCTTGCTACCGTCTTCGCGGTTTCCTGGGCGACAACGCAGCTTGGGATTGCCAGCCTGACTATTCTGTACATTGTAATGTTCACCTGTCTGCTGGCGTATCCCATGCACGTGCTATTTGGCATCATGTCGGATCGGCGTGGCTGCCGTCAGGTGTATATTTTCGGCGCGCTTTTTGTCGCGGCAATGGCTTTTCCCTTTTTCTGGCTGCTGGAAAGCCGTTCGCTCATACTGATGACAATAGGCTACGTTCTGCTTATTAACATTGGTCATAATTCACTGAATGCCGTGCAACCTTCTTTTTTCGCCGGACTGTTTCATCCGCCTGTACGCTACAGCGGTTCATCAATTGGCGCTCAGTTGGGGCGGTTGTGGCAGGGGGATTCACGCCGTTTATCGCTAAGGCGTTAAGCGCAGTCTATGATAACAGTTGGGCGTTGGTTGCCGGTTATGTCGTTTTGACTGCGTTGGCTTCGGCGTTTGCGGCAAAGATTGCGCCGGAAACCGTGTTACCGCATTCGCCGTAATGCAAAGGGGGGCTGTCGCCCCCACTTTTCACTCGCTTAATCAATAGTGCGCAATAATTCGTTAATGCCCACTTTACCACGCGTTTTGGCGTCGACTTTTTTCACGATCACCGCGCAGTACAAACTGTACTTGCCGTCTTTTGACGGCAGGTTGCCGGAAACGACCACGGAGCCCGCCGGTACGCGGCCATAGTGAACTTCACCGGTTTCGCGATCGTAGATTTTGGTGCTCTGGCCGAGGTATACCCCCATGGAAATGACGGAACCTTCTTCGACAATGACGCCTTCCACGACTTCAGAACGCGCGCCAATAAAGCAGTTGTCTTCAATGATGGTCGGGTTAGCCTGCAACGGCTCCAGTACGCCGCCGATACCTACGCCGCCGGAAAGGTGAACATTTTTACCAATCTGCGCGCAGGAACCCACCGTCGCCCAGGTGTCAACCATGGTGCCTTCGTCAACGTAGGCGCCGATGTTAACGTAAGACGGCATCAACACGGTGTTGCGGGCGATAAATGCGCCCTGACGAACGGCCGCAGGCGGAACGACGCGGAAGCCTTCTTTCTGAAAACGCGCTTCGTCGTAATCAGCGAATTTCATCGGGACTTTATCGAAGTAGCGGCTTTCCGCACCGTCGATAACCTGGTTATCGTTAATACGGAAAGAGAGCAGAACCGCTTTCTTCAACCACTGGTGAGTGACCCACTGACCGTCGATTTTTTCTGCGACACGCAGCGCGCCGGAATCAAGTAGAGAAATGACCTGTTTTACCGCCTCTCGGGTCACGGTATCTACATTAGCCGGCGTAATATCGGCGCGGCGCTCAAAAGCGGTCTCAATAACGTTCTGTAACTGCTGCATTGTTAAACTCTTTCATATAAATAAACACACTACCCTTTATCGTTTGGATTGAGGGCCGCTGTCAACCGTTGTTGCACCTCAAGTTGCAGCACATTATTAAGTGCGCGCCGATCCGCTGTGGCGATTATGAATAAATCTTCTACTCGTTCACCAATGGTTGTAATTCGGGCGCCATGAAGCGAAATTCCCAGATCGGCAAAAATTTGTCCGACCCTGGCCAGCAGACCAGGTTGATCGAGCGCGATCAATTCCATGAATGATTTTCTGTCGGTATGGGTGGGCAGAAAATTGACTTCCGTTTCGACCGTAAAGTGCCGTAACTTTGCCGGTTGCCGACGCGGCTGCGGCGGCTGCCAGCTACGCTGCGTAATGGTTTGTTCAAGACCGGTGCGAATAACGTCATGGCGATCCGCCGCCAGCGGGCTGCCGTCTGGTTCCAGAACAATAAACGTATCCATTGCCATGCCGTCGCGAGTGGTAAAGATCTGCGCGTCATGGACGCTTAAATTACGCCTGTCCAGCTCGGCGCAGACGGCGGCAAACAGATAGGGTCTGTCCGGACTCCAGATAAAAATTTCGGTTCCACCGCGCGTGGCCTGCGGACTGAGCAACACTAACGGTTGGCGCAGATCGTGCTGCAATAAATGGCGTGCGTGCCAGGCGAGCTGATTTGGACTATGACGAACAAAATAGTTAGCGCGACAGCGGGTCCAGATTTTGTGCAGCGCGGCTTCATCAATATTGTCCATTCGCAGCAGCGCCAGCGCCTGAAGCTGATGGTGACGCACGCGCTCACGCATATCCGGCGTATTTTGCATTCCACGCCTGAGCTGTTTTTCAGTGGCGAAGTACAGCTCGCGCAGCAGGCTCTGTTTCCAGCTATTCCACAAGGTTTCGTTGGTCGCGCAGATGTCCGCGACGGTCAGGCAGACCAGAAAACGCAGCCGTGTTTCGGTTTGCACCTCTTCGGCAAACTGCTTGATGACTTCCGGATCCTGGATGTCGCGGCGCTGGGCGGTGACTGACATTAGCAGGTGTTGGCGCACCAGCCACGCGACCAGTTGCGTTTCGCGTGAGTTCAAACCGTGCAGTTCGGCGAAGGTGAGTACATCCTGCGCGCCCAGTACGGAATGGTCGCCGCCGCGTCCTTTCGCAATATCGTGGAACAGCGCGGCGATCAGGATCAGTTCCGGATGGGGAAGCCGCGGCCAGAGATCGACGCATAGCGGATGGCGCTGGCGCGTCTCTTCTTTCGCAAAGCTCTCCAGTTTGAGCATTACGCGGATGGTGTGTTCATCCACCGTGTATGCGTGGAACAGGTCAAACTGCATTTGTCCGACGATGTGCGACCACTGCGGCATATAAGCCCACAGTACGCTGTGGCGATGCATGGGCAGCAGGCCGCGGCTGACCGCGCCGGGATGGCGCAGCATACTAAGAAACAGAGTGCGTGCCTCCGGGATGTAACATAGCGGTTGGCTCAGGTGGCGGCGGGCGTGGCGCAAGTGGCGTAATGTCGTAGAGTAAATGCCGGTGATCGCGCTATTGCGCACCATCATATAAAACATGCGCAGGATCGCTTGCGGTTCGCGGATAAACAGCGTGTCGTCACGCAGATCAATAAGCGTGCCGCGCAGTTGAAACTCATCGTCAACAGGACGTGGTTTTTCATCCGCAGGCAGCGCCAGAATCGCCTCGTCAAATAGCTGAAGCAGCATCTGATTGAGTTCGCTCACCCGGCGCGTAACCCGGAAGTAGTCTTTCATCATCCGCTCAACCGGATCATTGCCCTCGCCGCTGTAGTTAAGGCGTTGAGCGACGCTTAACTGGCGGTCGAACAGCAGGCGGTTATCGTAGCGGCTGACCACCAGATGTAGCGCAAAGCGAATGCGCCACAGGATATGCAGGCACTCGTTGAGCTCCGCGCGCTCAGCGGGGGTTAAAAAGCCGAATCCCACCATCTCATCGAGCGAGGTAGCGCCGAAGTGACGTCGGGCGACCCACTGTAACGTATGGATATCGCGCAGGCCGCCGGGGCTGCTTTTAATATCCGGCTCCAGATTATAGCTGGTACCGTGATAGCGCTGGTGGCGCTGGTTCTGCTCTTCTACTTTGGCGGCGTAAAATTTGTCGGACGGCCAAAAACCTTCGCTGAAAATATGTTTTTGCAGTGCCAGAAACAGAGCGACATCACCGATCAGCAGGCGCGTTTCGATGAGGTTTGTCGCAACGGTTAAATCAGACAGACCTTCCAGCAGACACTCTTCCAGCGTACGTACGCTATGCCCGACATCCAGCTTGACGTCCCAAAGTAAAGTCAGCAGCTCGCCGACCTTTTGCGCCTGTTCATCAGGCAGCTTTTTGCGGCTTAAAATGAGCAGATCAATATCGGAAAGCGGATGCAGTTCGCCGCGTCCATAGCCGCCGACAGCGACCAGCGCCAGATCGGCAATCTGACCGAAACCGGCCTCAATCCACAGGCGTTGCAACAACTGGTCGATAAATTCGGTTCGGGCTTCAATAAGCTGTTCAGCACAAATGCCGCTGTCAAATGCCTCTCCCAGCCAGTGTTGAAAGATGTCGATGCGGGCTTTGATACCGGCGACGGTCAGTTCAGCGCGCGGCCAGACGCCAGGGTTTTGCGGCTGGTCAGGGAGGGTGGGGAGTGCGGTATTCGCGTGCTGTTCAGGAAGAGTATTCATATGCGCCACCCATTAAAAAGCCGGATAATGGCGTGAACGCCTTATCCGGCCTACGTATTTACTCTTCATCCTTCAAGTTGCTTCTACGTTGGCTGCGCTCGTTCACTCCAGTCACGTACTTATGTACGCTCCTGAAGATTCACTCTCTTGCCGCCTTGAGGCAACTCGAATGATTTTGAGTAAAGGTGTAATTTGTAGGCCTGATAAGATGCGAAGGCATCGCCATCAGGCAAAACATTATTCGTCGTGTGTGATGATCGCCGGGATGGTGTCATCTTTACGCAGCGTCAGAATTTCACAGCCGTTTTCCGTTACCACAATAGTATGCTCGTACTGAGCAGACAAGCTGCGGTCTTTGGTTTTTACCGTCCAGCCGTCTTTCATGGTGCGGATACGGTAATCCCCGGCGTTCAGCATCGGTTCAATGGTAAAGGTCATGCCAGGCTGCAACACGACGCCGCCATCGTCTGCATCATAATGCAGCACCTGCGGTTCTTCATGGAAGCCGCGACCAATACCGTGTCCGCAGTATTCACGTACCACGGAGAAACCTTCGCCTTCGGCATATTTCTGGATGGCGGCGCCAATGGTGCGCAGGCGGATGCCCGGTTTCACCATTTTGATGCCCAGATACAGGCTCTCTTGCGTGACGCGGCACAGACGCTCGCCCAGAATGGTCGGTTTGCCGACGATAAACATCTTCGAGGTATCGCCGTGGAATTCATCTTTAATCACGGTCACGTCGATGTTGACGATATCACCATCTTTCAGATGTTTAGCGTCATCCGGAATGCCGTGGCACACCACTTCATTAATAGAGATACAGACGGATTTCGGATAGCCGTGGTAGCCGAGGCAGGCGGAGATCGCGTGTTGTTCGTTAACGATGTAATCGTTACAGATACGGTCCAGTTCGCCGGTGGTGACGCCCGGTTTGATATACGGTTCGATCATTTCCAGCACTTCGGCTGCCAGACGGCCCGCGACGCGCATTTTTTCGATGTCTTCAGATGTCTTGATAGAGATAGCCATGAATTCTGTCCATCAGTGCCGATGATTTCGGCAATAATTGTGTAAGTGCTGACAATGGTATCAGTCAGGGGTGTACCCTGCCAAATTGAGAATCATTCTGAACTTCGCCTTTCGTGCCACAGGTGCGTTGGCGACATTTTTTCACCCCAGTCACTTACTGGCCGTAAGCTCCCGGGGATTCAAAAATTTGCCGCCTGCCTGTAACACGAAATTCATCGTTCAGTTCAGCACTGAGTGCCAACAATTATTGGTGTCGGTGGCGTATTTGTGGTATAAAGCGCGCCGGACTTCCGATCCATTCGAAGACTACACACGATGGACGGGAGCGACAAATCTCACTTTGTGTAACAACACACACGTATCGGCACATATTCCGGGGTGCCCTTTGGGGTCGGTAATATGGGATACGTGGAGGCATAACCCCAACTTAATCTATAGAGGTTTTAAATCATGGCAACTGTTTCCATGCGCGACATGCTCAAGGCTGGTGTTCACTTTGGTCACCAGACCCGTTACTGGAACCCGAAAATGAAGCCTTTCATCTTCGGCGCGCGTAACAAAGTTCACATCATCAACCTTGAGAAAACTGTACCGATGTTCAACGAAGCTCTGGCTGAACTGAACAAGATCTCTGCTCGTAAAGGTAAAATCCTTTTCGTTGGTACTAAACGTGCTGCAAGCGAAGCGGTGAAAGAAGCTGCTAACAGCTGCGACCAGTTCTTCGTGAACCATCGCTGGCTGGGCGGTATGCTGACTAACTGGAAAACAGTTCGTCAGTCCATCAAACGTCTGAAAGACCTGGAAACTCAGTCTCAGGACGGTACTTTCGAAAAGCTGACCAAGAAAGAAGCGCTGATGCGTACTCGTGAGCTTGAGAAACTGGAAAACAGCCTGGGCGGTATCAAAGACATGGGCGGTCTGCCGGACGCTCTGTTCGTTATCGATGCTGACCACGAGCACATTGCTATCAAAGAAGCGAACAACCTGGGTATCCCGGTATTTGCTATCGTTGATACCAACTCTGATCCGGACGGCGTTGACTTCGTTATCCCGGGTAACGATGACGCAATCCGTGCTGTTAGCCTGTACCTGGGCGCTGTCGCTGCAACCGTTCGTGAAGGCCGTTCTCAGGATCTGGCTTCCCAGGCGGAAGAAAGCTTCGTAGAAGCCGAGTAATAAGGCTTGATAACTCCCTAAAATAGTTCGAGTTGCAGGAAGGCGGCAAGCTCGAGAATTCCCGGGAGCTTACATCAGTAAGTGACCGGGATGAGCGAGTGAAGGCAACGCGCCTGCGGCTCGAAATATGAAGGGGAGAGCCCTTATAGACCAGGTAGTATCACGTTTGGTTAGGGGGCCTGTATATGGCCCCCTTTTTCACTTTTATATCTGTGCGGTTTGATGCCGGGCAGATCAAATCTTTCGAGGATTTTAGAATGGCTGAAATTACCGCATCCCTGGTAAAAGAGCTGCGTGAGCGTACCGGCGCAGGCATGATGGATTGCAAAAAAGCGCTGACTGAAGCGAATGGCGACATTGAGCTGGCAATCGAAAACATGCGTAAGTCCGGCGCTATCAAAGCGGCGAAAAAAGCAGGCAACGTGGCTGCTGACGGCGTAATCAAAACCAAAATCGACGGCAACGTCGCTTTCATTCTGGAAGTTAACTGCCAGACTGACTTCGTGGCTAAAGATGCTGGCTTCCAGGCATTTGCTGACAAAGTGCTGGATGCCGCTGTTGCTGGCAAAATCACTGACGTAGAAGTTCTGAAAGCACAGTTCGAAGAAGAGCGCGTTGCTCTGGTAGCGAAAATTGGCGAGAACATCAACATTCGTCGCGTCGCTTCCCTGGAAGGCGACGTTCTGGGTTCTTACCAGCACGGTGCGCGCATCGGCGTTCTGGTTGCCGCTAAAGGCGCTGACGAAGAGCTGGTTAAACAGCTGGCGATGCACGTTGCGGCAAGCAAGCCGGAATTCGTTAAGCCGGAAGACGTGTCTGCTGACGTGGTAGAGAAAGAGTACCAGGTACAGCTGGACATCGCGATGCAGTCCGGTAAGCCGAAAGAAATCGCAGAGAAAATGGTTGAAGGCCGCATGAAGAAATTCACCGGCGAAGTTTCTCTGACTGGTCAGCCTTTCGTCATGGAACCGAGCAAATCTGTTGGCCAACTGCTGAAAGAGCACAACGCTGACGTGACTGGCTTCATCCGCTTTGAAGTGGGCGAAGGCATTGAGAAAGTCGAGACTGACTTTGCAGCAGAAGTTGCTGCGATGTCTAAGCAGTCCTGATTTTCCTGAGGAGCCGCCTGAGGGCGGCTTCTTTTTGCGCCTCTCTTGTAAAATCAGCCGACGCCTGGCGTCTGCGCTGAAATGCGACGTACAATGTCGCCGGAATTAACTCATATCAATCGTTGACAGTCTCAGGAAAGAAACATGGCTACCAATGCAAAACCCGTCTATAAACGCATTCTGCTTAAATTAAGCGGCGAAGCTCTGCAGGGTACGGAAGGCTTCGGTATTGATGCAAGCATACTGGATCGTATGGCTCAGGAGATCAAAGAACTGGTTGAACTGGGTATTCAGGTTGGTGTGGTGATTGGCGGTGGTAACCTGTTCCGTGGCGCGGGTCTGGCAAAAGCGGGGATGAACCGCGTTGTGGGCGACCACATGGGCATGTTGGCCACCGTCATGAACGGCCTGGCAATGCGTGATGCGCTTCACCGCGCCTATGTGAACGCCCGCCTGATGTCGGCAATTCCTTTAAACGGCGTGTGCGACAACTACAGTTGGGCCGAGGCGATTAGCCTGCTGCGTAATAACCGTGTTGTGATTCTGTCTGCAGGTACGGGTAACCCGTTCTTCACTACCGACTCTGCGGCCTGTCTGCGCGGGATCGAAATTGAAGCGGATGTCGTACTGAAAGCGACCAAAGTGGATGGCGTATTCACTGCCGATCCGGCAAAAGATCCTTCCGCGACCATGTACGATCAGCTGACCTACAGCGAAGTGCTGGATAAAGAGCTGAAAGTGATGGATCTGGCGGCGTTCACGCTGGCTCGTGACCACAAACTGCCGATTCGTGTTTTCAACATGAACAAACCAGGCGCGCTGCGTCGTGTGGTGATGGGCGAAAAAGAAGGGACGTTAATCACGGAATAATTCCCGTGAGCGCCAAATACGGGTAAGATTCTGTTCTATTGACGGGTCTTATTACCTGGCAGAAATTAAACGAGACTATACTTAGCACATCTTTGTATTGTGTGACCGTCTGGTCTGACTGAGACTAGTTTTCAAGGATTCGTAACGTGATTAGCGATATCAGAAAAGATGCTGAAGTACGCATGGAAAAATGCGTTGAAGCGTTCAAAACCCAAATCAGCAAAGTGCGCACGGGTCGTGCTTCTCCCAGCCTGCTGGATGGTATTGTCGTAGAATACTATGGCACTCCGACCCCGCTGCGTCAGTTGGCAAGCGTAACGGTAGAAGACTCCCGTACCTTAAAAATTAACGTGTTTGACCGTTCTATGGGGCCAGCCGTTGAAAAAGCGATCATGGCGTCAGACCTCGGTTTGAATCCAAGCTCTGCGGGCACCGACATTCGCGTTCCGCTGCCGCCGCTGACCGAAGAACGTCGTAAAGATCTGACGAAAATTGTCCGTGGCGAAGCGGAGCAGGCGCGTGTCGCCGTTCGTAACGTCCGTCGTGATGCGAACGATAAAGTAAAAGCTCTGCTGAAAGATAAAGCGATCAGTGAAGATGACGATCGTCGCTCTCAGGAAGAAGTACAGAAAATGACCGACGCGGCAATTAAGAAAGTTGATGCGGCGTTGGCAGATAAAGAAGCAGAACTGATGCAGTTCTGATTGATCTGTACGCAGATATAAACTCATTCCACCGCTAACCTGGCGGATGAGTGGTGTACAAAGCGCCGCGCAGAAGACATTATCAGGTCTCCTGTGCGGCGTTTTGCTTTTTATTCCGTTTCAACACTTCTGGACGTTTCATGAAGCAATTAACCATTCTGGGCTCGACCGGCTCTATTGGTTGCAGCACACTGGACGTGGTGCGCCATAATCCTGATAGCTTCCGCGTTATCGCGCTGGTGGCGGGTAAAAATGTCGCCCGCATGGCGGAGCAGTGCCTGGAGTTCTCGCCGCGTTATGCCGTGATGGATGATACGTCGAGCGCAGAACAGCTCAAAATAATGCTTCAGCAGCATGGCAGCCGCACCGAGGTTCTGAGCGGTCAGCAGGCTGCCTGTGAGATGGCGGCGCTTGATGAGGTCGGGCATGTGATGGCGGCCATTGTGGGCGCGGCTGGTTTACTGCCGACCCTGGCGGCGATTCGCGCAGGGAAGACGATTCTGCTGGCGAATAAAGAATCGCTGGTGACCTGCGGGCGGCTGTTTATGGACGAAGTAAAACGCAGCAACGCCCGGCTTTTACCCGTCGATAGCGAACATAACGCGATTTTTCAGAGTTTGCCGCAATCTATTCAGCATAATCTGGGATACGCTGACCTTGAGCAAAATGGCGTAACGTCGATTTTGCTTACCGGGTCTGGTGGCCCGTTTCGTGAAACGCCAATGTGCGATCTGGCAGCGATGACGCCGGATCAGGCATGTCGTCATCCGAACTGGTCGATGGGGCGAAAAATCTCCGTCGACTCCGCCACCATGATGAATAAAGGTCTGGAATACATTGAAGCGCGTTGGTTATTTAATGCCAGCGCACGTCAGATGGAAGTGTTGATCCATCCGCAATCGGTCATTCATTCGATGGTGCGTTATCAGGACGGCAGCGTCCTGGCGCAGCTTGGAGAACCTGACATGCGTACGCCTATTGCGCATACGATGGCATGGCCGAATCGCGTCACGTCCGGCGCGCAGCCGCTCGATTTTTGCAAACTCAGCGCGCTGACGTTTAGCGCGCCAGATTATCAGCGTTATCCTTGCCTGAAGCTGGCGATGGAGGCGTTTGAGCAAGGTCAGGCGGCAACGACGGCGCTCAATGCGGCAAACGAAATCACCGTTGCCGCGTTTCTGGCGCAACAGATTCGTTTTACCGATATCGCCGGGCTCAATTTAGCGGTGCTGGAGAGGATGGATTTACACGAACCGGCAAGCGTTGATGACGTATTGCAGGTTGACGCCATCGCGCGTGAAGTAGCCAGAAAACAAGTGATACGGCTCTCACGCTGACGATTATCCCGCGACAGAAGATCGTGCTATTTGTTAGCGTTGGGCTTCGGTGATATAGTCTGCGCCACCTGATCGCAGGTTTTTGGCTTTTTTCGGTCAGGTTAGCCGTGGTTTTACACGGCTTTTTTGTGGATACACAAAATCATTCAGGACGCATCGGGACGGCAGGCGGATACGTTCCCGGCGTGCGCAGACAGCGCACGACAGGGGCGATGACGCGCAGTCATCCGCGAAGCGGAGCGAAGAGAATGTGTATAAAGGCTTCAGTATTCCTGAGTACCGCTAAATCCTTTCAGGGACAAAAAACGCGTTATGTTGTCTGCAACTCAACCAGTAAGCGAAAATTTGCCAGCACATGGCTGCCGTCATGTTGCCATAATTATGGATGGCAATGGTCGCTGGGCGAAAAAGCAAGGGAAGATCCGGGCCTTTGGGCATAAAGCCGGGGCGAAGTCCGTCCGGCGAGCGGTCTCTTTTGCTGCCAATAACGGTATTGATGCGTTAACGCTGTATGCCTTTAGTAGTGAAAACTGGAACCGACCGGCGCAGGAAGTGAGCGCGTTAATGGAGCTGTTTGTGTGGGCGCTGGATAGCGAAGTCAAAAGCCTGCACCGCCATAACGTTCGCCTGCGTATTATCGGCGATATCAGCCGATTCAACTCACGTTTACAAGAACGTATTCGCAAATCAGAAGCGCTTACCGCCCATAATACGGGTCTAACGCTGAATATCGCTGCGAATTACGGCGGACGTTGGGATATTGTCCAGGGAGTCCGACAACTGGCGGAACAGGTGCAGGCTGGAGTGCTGCGCCCCGATCAGATTGATGAAGAGAGACTAGGCCAGCAAATCTGTATGCATGAGCTGGCGCCTGTGGATTTAGTAATTAGGACTGGGGGAGAGCATCGCATTAGTAACTTTTTGCTTTGGCAAATTGCCTATGCCGAACTTTACTTTACGGATGTTCTTTGGCCCGATTTCGATGAACAAGACTTTGAAGGTGCGCTGCATGCCTTTGCTAATCGAGAGCGTCGTTTCGGCGGTACCGAGCCTGGTGATGACAAAGCCTGATGGGGGTCGCTTTTGCTGAAGTATCGCCTGATTTCTGCTTTTGTGTTAATACCCGCGGTCATCGCTGCGCTTTTTTTATTGCCGCCGGTGGGGTTCGCCATTATTACGCTGGTTGTCTGTATGCTGGCCGCGTGGGAATGGGGGCAGTTAAGCGGTTTCGCCGCGCGTTCACAGCGGGTTTGGCTGGCGGTGCTGTGTGGTCTGTTATTGGCGCTGATGCTATTTTTGTTGCCTGAGTATCATCACAACATTCGTCAACCGCTGGTTGAGATGTCGCTTTGGGCATCGTTAGGATGGTGGGTTGTCGCGCTACTGCTGGTGCTATTTTATCCCGGTTCGGCGGCAATCTGGCGCAACTCAAAAACATTGCGTCTCATTTTCGGTTTGTTAACTATTGTGCCATTTTTCTGGGGCATGCTGGCGCTGCGCGCCTGGCACTATGACGAGAATCATTACAGTGGCGCAATATGGCTACTCTATGTCATGATCCTGGTCTGGGGAGCGGACTCTGGCGCGTATATGTTTGGTAAATTATTTGGCAAACATAAGCTGGCGCCGAAGGTTTCCCCGGGTAAAACCTGGCAAGGGTTTATCGGCGGGCTTGCTACGGCTGCCGTGATCTCATGGGGTTACGGTATGTGGGCGAATCTGAATGTTGCGCCTGTTATCTTGCTGATTTGCTCTGTAGTGGCGGCTCTGGCTTCTGTACTGGGCGACCTCACCGAGAGTATGTTTAAGCGCGAAGCAGGAATTAAGGATAGCGGCCACTTGATTCCAGGCCATGGCGGCATTCTGGACCGAATTGACAGCCTGACGGCTGCCGTACCGGTCTTTGCTTGCCTGTTGTTACTGGTGTTCAGGACGCTCTAACGGAAGGTTTTATGCTGAGTATTCTCTGGAATCTGGCTGCATTCATCATCGCACTGGGCGTGCTGATCACTGTGCATGAATTTGGTCATTTCTGGGTTGCCCGGCGCTGTGGTGTGCGAGTTGAGCGCTTTTCCATCGGTTTTGGCAAAGCGCTCTGGCGTCGTACCGATCGGTACGGCACCGAGTATGTCATCGCCCTGATCCCGCTGGGCGGCTACGTCAAAATGCTGGATGAGCGCGCCGAACCGGTAGCGCCGGAATTGCGTCGTCACGCCTTCAATAACAAAACGGTGGGCCAGCGCGCCGCAATTATTGCCGCAGGTCCGGTTGCGAACTTCATTTTTGCTATCTTTGCTTACTGGCTGGTCTTTATCATCGGCGTCCCTGGCGTTCGTCCGGTCATTGGCGAAATAACGCCCAACTCGATTGCTGCGCAGGCGCAAATTGCGCCTGGTACGGAACTTAAAGCCGTTGATGGTATCGAAACCCCTGATTGGGATGCCGTGCGTTTACAACTGGTGTCCAAAATTGGCGATCAGCAGACGACGGTGAGCGTCGCGCCGTTTGGTAGCGACCAGCGGCAGGATAAAACGCTTGATTTACGTCACTGGGCATTTGAGCCTGATAAGCAAGATCCTGTATCTTCTTTAGGGATTCGGCCCCGCGGGCCACAGATTGAACCGGTACTGTCAGAAGTGCAGGCGAATTCCGCAGCCAGTAAAGCGGGTTTGCAAGCGGGCGACAGGATCGTTAAAGTCGATGGTCAGCCGTTAACGCAGTGGATGAAATTCGTGACGTTTGTACGCGATAATCCCGGTAAGCCGTTAGCGTTAGAGATTGAAAGGCAGGGGAGCGCCTTGTCGTTGACGTTAACGCCGGATACGAAATCGGTTAACGGAAAGGCGGAAGGGTTTGCAGGCGTGGTGCCTAAAATTATTCCTCTGCCGGAAGAGTACAAGACTATACGCCAGTATGGGCCTTTTAGCGCCATCCTAGAAGCCACGGATAAGACGTGGCAGTTGATGAAGCTGACGGTCAGTATGCTGGGTAAATTGATAACCGGTGATGTGAAACTGAACAACCTCAGTGGGCCGATTTCTATCGCTCAGGGGGCTGGGATGTCAGCGGAGTTCGGGGTGATTTATTACCTGATGTTCCTTGCGCTAATCAGCGTGAACTTAGGGATAATTAACCTGTTTCCGCTGCCCGTTCTTGACGGGGGTCATCTGCTGTTCCTGGCGATTGAAAAGCTTAAGGGCGGGCCGGTATCCGAGCGGGTTCAAGACTTTAGTTATCGCATTGGCTCGATTTTGCTGGTGTTGTTAATGGGGCTTGCACTTTTCAATGATTTCTCTCGGTTGTAAGAGAGTTAGTTAGGAAGAACGCATAATAACGATGGCGATGAAAAAGTTGCTCATAGCGTCGCTGCTGTTCAGCAGCGCCACCGTATACGGTGCTGAAGGGTTCGTAGTGAAGGACATTCATTTCGAAGGCCTGCAGCGAGTCGCCGTTGGTGCGGCTCTCCTCAGTATGCCGGTGCGCACAGGCGACACGGTTAATGATGAAGATATCAGTAACACCATTCGCGCTCTGTTCGCCACCGGCAACTTTGAGGACGTCCGCGTCCTGCGCGATGGTAATACCCTTCTGGTTCAGGTAAAAGAACGTCCGACCATTGCCAGCATCACTTTCTCCGGGAACAAGTCGGTGAAAGATGACATGCTCAAGCAAAACCTCGAAGCGTCTGGCGTACGTGTTGGCGAGTCTCTGGATCGCACCACGCTGTCTGATATCGAAAAAGGTCTGGAAGACTTTTACTATAGCGTAGGTAAATACAGCGCCAGCGTTAAGGCGGTCGTCACGCCGCTGCCGCGCAACCGTGTTGATCTTAAACTGGTGTTCCAGGAGGGCGTATCGGCGAAGATCCAACAGATCAACATCGTCGGTAACCATGCCTTTAGCACCGAAGAACTCATTTCTCATTTCCAGTTGCGTGACGAAGTGCCGTGGTGGAACGTCGTCGGCGATCGTAAATACCAGAAACAGAAGCTGGCGGGCGACCTTGAAACCTTGCGCAGCTACTATCTGGATCGCGGCTACGCGCGTTTCAATATTGACTCCACGCAAGTGAGTCTGACGCCGGATAAGAAAGGGATCTACATCACCGTCAATATCACCGAAGGCGATCAGTACAAGCTTTCCGGGGTTCAGGTGAGCGGTAACCTGGCCGGACATTCCGCTGAAATTGAGAAACTGACGAAAATTGAACCGGGCGAGCTCTATAACGGCACCAAAGTGACCAAAATGGAAGATGACATCAAAAAGCTTCTGGGTCGCTATGGTTACGCCTATCCGCGCGTGCAGTCACAGCCTGAAATTAACGATGCTGACAAAACCGTAAAACTGCGCGTAAACGTCGATGCGGGCAACCGTTTCTACGTGCGTAAGATCCGCTTTGAAGGCAACGACACCTCAAAAGATTCCGTTCTGCGCCGTGAAATGCGCCAGATGGAAGGGGCGTGGCTGGGCAGCGACCTGGTTGACCAGGGGAAAGAGCGTCTGAACCGTCTCGGCTTCTTTGAAACCGTCGACACCGACACGCAGCGCGTTCCGGGTAGCCCGGATCAGGTTGATGTGGTGTACAAGGTGAAAGAGCGCAACACCGGTAGCTTTAACTTCGGTATCGGTTACGGTACAGAAAGCGGCGTTAGCTTCCAGGCCGGCGTTCAGCAGGACAACTGGTTAGGTACTGGTTATTCCGTGGGGATTAACGGCACCAAAAACGACTACCAGACCTACAGCGAACTGTCCGTTACTAACCCATACTTTACCGTTGACGGCGTGAGCCTCGGTGGTCGTATCTTCTATAACGACTTCCAGGCGGACGATGCGGATCTATCCGACTATACCAACAAGAGTTACGGTACGGATGTGACGCTTGGCTTCCCCATCAACGAGTACAACACGTTGCGTGCTGGTTTAGGGTATGTGCATAACTCCCTGTCCAATATGGAACCGCAGGTTGCAATGTGGCGTTATCTGGCATCAATGGGTCAGTATCCGAGTACTAATGATCAGGATAATAGTTTTAGCACTGATGACTTCACCTTTAACTACGGCTGGACCTACAACAAACTAGACCGTGGTTACTTCCCGACGGAAGGTACGCGTATCAACCTGACGGGTAAGGTGACGATTCCGGGATCGGATAACGAATACTATAAAGCGACGTTGGATACCGCGACCTATGTACCGATCGATAACGATCATAAGTGGGTCATTCTGGGCCGTACCCGCTTTGGTTATGGCGATGGTTTAGGCGGTAAAGAAATGCCGTTCTATGAGAACTTCTATGCCGGTGGTTCCAGTACCGTTCGTGGCTTCCAGTCCAATACCATTGGTCCTAAGGCGGTCTATTATCCCTATAACCCTAAAAATTACGATGCTGATGAAGACTACGATTGCGCGACGCAGGACGGCGCAAAAGATATGTGTAAGTCGGATGATGCGGTAGGGGGTAACGCGATGGCGGTCGCCAGCCTGGAATTTATCACGCCGACGCCGTTTATCAGCGAGAAATATGCTAATTCGGTCCGTACTTCTTTCTTCTGGGATATGGGGACCGTCTGGGATACTAACTGGGATTCCAGCCAGTATTCTGGTTATCCGGACTACAGCGATCCGAGCAACATCCGTATGTCCGCGGGTATCGCATTACAATGGATGTCCCCATTGGGGCCGTTGGTCTTCTCCTACGCCCAGCCGTTTAAAAAGTACGATGGAGACAAAGCCGAGCAGTTCCAGTTTAACATTGGTAAAACCTGGTAATTGTTCACTGCAAAGGAATGCATTGGTAGTGTAGCGATGACTTTTGGCGATGCCCCCAGGGATCGCCAGGCCACGCAAAGAGCTGTACCTTCGGGTGCAAATGGGATGGTAAGGAGTTTATTGTGAAAAAGTGGTTATTAGCTGCAGGTCTTGGTTTGGCGATGGTAACGTCCGCACAGGCTGCTGACAAAATTGCAATCGTCAACATGGGTAATCTGTTCCAACAGGTTGCGCAGAAGACGGGTGTATCCAATACACTGGAAAACGAATTTAAAGGCCGTGCGGCTGAACTGCAAAAAATGGAAACCGATCTGCAATCTAAAATGCAGCGTCTGCAATCCATGAAAGCAGGTAGCGATCGTACTAAGCTGGAAAAAGACGTGATGTCTCAGCGCCAGACTTTCGCGCAAAAAGCGCAGGCTTTTGAGAAAGATCGCGCTCGTCGTTCCAACGAAGAACGCAACAAACTGGTGACTCGTATCCAGACTGCGGTGAAAAAAGTGGCTAACGACCAGAGTATCGATCTGGTGGTAGACGCAAACACCGTTGCTTACAACAGCAGCGATGTGAAAGACATCACCGCTGACGTACTGAAACAGGTTAAATAAGTAATGCCTTCAATTCGACTGGCTGACTTAGCAGAACAGTTGGATGCAGAATTACACGGTGATGGCGATATCGTCATCACCGGCGTTGCGTCCATGCAATCTGCAACAACAGGCCACATTACGTTTATGGTGAATCCTAAGTACCGTGAACACTTAGGTTTATGCCAGGCTTCTGCGGTTGTCATGACGCAGGACGATCTTCCTTTTGCTAAGAGTGCGGCGCTGGTAGTTAAAAATCCCTACCTGAC
This sequence comes from Salmonella sp. 32070601201500089SM, assembly GCF_017573605.1. Taxonomy (NCBI): domain Bacteria; kingdom Pseudomonadati; phylum Pseudomonadota; class Gammaproteobacteria; order Enterobacterales; family Enterobacteriaceae; genus Salmonella; species Salmonella sp. 32070601201500089SM. The sequence continues at coordinate 23,509 of NZ_JAGETK010000011.1, read as the reverse complement.
CTACGCGCGCATGGCGCAAATTTTAGATACTACGCCGCAGCCCGCGCAGAATATCGCGCCAAGCGCCGTGATTGATGCGACGGCAACGCTGGGTAGCAATGTTTCAGTCGGCGCGAATGCGGTGATTGAATCTGGCGTACAACTGGGCGATAACGTGGTTATCGGCGCAGGCTGTTTCGTCGGAAAAAATAGCAAAATCGGGGCGGGTTCACGCTTGTGGGCGAACGTAACGATTTACCACGACATTCAGATCGGTGAGAATTGCCTGATCCAGTCCAGTACGGTGATCGGCGCGGACGGTTTTGGCTACGCTAACGATCGTGGCAACTGGGTGAAGATCCCACAACTGGGCCGGGTCATTATTGGCGATCGTGTCGAGATCGGCGCTTGTACCACCATTGACCGTGGCGCGTTGGATGATACTGTTATTGGCAATGGCGTGATTATTGATAATCAGTGCCAGATTGCACATAACGTCGTGATTGGCGACAATACGGCAGTTGCCGGTGGCGTCATTATGGCGGGTAGCCTGAAGATTGGCCGTTACTGCATGATTGGCGGCGCCAGCGTGATCAATGGGCATATGGAAATATGCGACAAAGTCACGGTAACTGGCATGGGTATGGTGATGCGTCCCATCACGGAACCGGGCGTCTACTCCTCAGGCATTCCGCTGCAACCCAACAAAGTATGGCGTAAAACTGCTGCACTGGTGATGAACATTGATGATATGAGCAAGCGTCTCAAAGCGATTGAGCGCAAGGTTAATCAACAAGACTAACGTTCCGCCTTGTAGTTGCCATTCTTTTCCGGCCTGTCACATTCATACGATTGCGGCAGGCCGTGTTATTATTGCCTTTTTGTATATTTGGACAGGAAGAGTATTTTGACTACTAACACTCATACTCTGCAGATTGAAGAGATTTTAGAGCTTCTGCCGCACCGTTTTCCGTTTTTACTGGTCGATCGCGTGCTGGACTTTGAAGAAGGTCGTTTTCTGCGTGCGGTGAAAAATGTCTCCGTCAACGAGCCGTTTTTCCAGGGACACTTCCCGGGCAAACCGATTTTGCCAGGCGTGCTGATTCTGGAAGCGATGGCGCAGGCAACCGGTATTCTGGCGTTTAAAAGCGTTGGGAAACTGGAACCTGGCGAACTGTATTATTTCGCGGGTATTGATGAAGCGCGCTTTAAGCGTCCGGTGGTGCCAGGCGATCAGATGATCATGGAAGTCACTTTCGAGAAAACGCGCCGTGGCCTGACCCGCTTTAAAGGGGTTGCGCTGGTCGACGGTAAAGTTGTGTGCGAAGCAACCATGATGTGTGCTCGTAGCCGGGAGGCCTGATTCGTGATTGATAAATCCGCCTTTATTCATCCTACCGCCATTGTGGAAGACGGCGCTGTAATTGGCGCTAATGCCCACATTGGTCCCTTTTGTATTGTTGGGCCGCAGGTCGAAATTGGTGAGGGAACCGTACTGAAGTCTCATGTGGTCGTGAATGGTCAAACCAAAATCGGCCGCGACAACGAGATTTATCAGTTTGCCTCCATCGGTGAAGTGAACCAGGATCTGAAATATGCGGGTGAGCCGACCCGTGTGGAAATTGGCGATCGTAACCGCATCCGCGAAAGCGTCACCATTCATCGTGGTACAGTGCAGGGCGGTGGGTTGACGAAGGTGGGTAGCGATAACCTGCTGATGATCAATGCGCATGTCGCACATGATTGTACGGTAGGTAATCGCTGTATCCTCGCCAACAACGCCACGCTGGCGGGGCACGTATCAGTCGATGATTTTGCGATTATCGGCGGTATGACGGCAGTTCATCAATTCTGCATTATCGGTGCGCATGTGATGGTCGGCGGCTGCTCCGGCGTGGCGCAGGATGTCCCTCCGTATGTGATTGCGCAGGGTAACCATGCGACGCCGTTCGGGGTAAATATCGAAGGGCTGAAGCGTCGCGGCTTTAGCCGTGAAGGGCTGGTGGCGATTCGTAATGCCTACAAACTGTTGTACCGCAGTGGTAAAACGCTCGACGAAGCGAAGCTGGAAATCGCTGAACTTGCTGAAAAGCATCCGGAAGTGAAGGCGTTTACCGAGTTCTTTGAGCGTTCAACGCGTGGTCCGATTCGTTAATGGCGGCACAGCGTCCTTTAACGATTGCCTTGGTCGCCGGTGAAACGTCCGGCGATATTCTTGGCGCAGGCTTAATTCGTGCGCTGAAAGCGCGCGTACCCAACGCCCGTTTTGTGGGCGTTGCGGGGCCGCGTATGCAGGCCGAAGGGTGTGAAGCCTGGTACGAGATGGAAGAGCTGGCGGTCATGGGCATTGTTGAAGTGCTCGGACGTTTACGCCGTTTGTTGCATATCCGCGCCGATCTGACCCGCCGTTTTACCGAACTCAAGCCCGATGTCTTTGTCGGGATTGATGCCCCTGATTTCAATATTACCCTCGAAGGTAATCTGAAAAAACAAGGGATTAAGACCATTCATTATGTCAGCCCGTCCGTTTGGGCCTGGCGACAGAAACGCGTTTTCAAAATAGGCAGATCCACCCATATGGTGTTGGCTTTTCTGCCTTTCGAAAAAGCGTTTTACGATAAATTTAACGTCCCGTGCCGCTTTATCGGTCACACCATGGCGGATGCCATGCCGCTGGACCCGGATAAAAATGCGGCGCGCGACGTGCTGGGTATCCCGCATGACGCCCATTGTCTGGCGCTACTGCCAGGCAGCCGTGGCGCGGAAGTGGAAATGCTCAGCGCCGATTTCCTGAAAACCGCACAATTGCTGCGACAGCGCTATCCCGATCTGGAAGTGGTAGTGCCGCTGGTGAACGCGAAACGCCGCGAGCAGTTTGAAAAAATTAAAGCGGAGGTTGCGCCGGATCTCGCCGTTCATTTGCTGGACGGCATGGCGCGCGAGGCGATGATCGCCAGCGACGCGGCTCTGCTGGCCTCGGGTACGGCGGCACTGGAGTGTATGCTGGCAAAATGCCCGATGGTAGTGGGATATCGTATGAAGCCCTTCACTTTCTGGCTGGCGAAACGTCTGGTGAAAACGGAGTATGTGTCTTTGCCTAACCTGCTGGCGGGAAGAGAATTAGTCAAAGAGCTGTTGCAGGAAGAGTGCGAACCGCAAAAACTCGCCGAAGCGCTGTTGCCGCTACTGGCGAACGGTAAAACCAGCCATGCGATGCACGACACCTTCCGTGAACTGCATCAGCAGATCCGCTGTAATGCCGATGAGCAGGCGGCAGATGCCGTCCTGGAGTTAGCACAATGATCGAATTTGTTTATCCACACACCCATTTAGTGGCGGGTGTGGATGAAGTGGGCCGTGGCCCGCTGGTGGGCGCCGTAGTGACCGCCGCCGTGATCCTCGATCCGGCGCGTCCGATCGTCGGTCTGAATGATTCCAAAAAATTGTCTGAAAAGCGTCGTCTGTCATTGTATGACGAGATTAAAGAAAAGGCGTTAAGCTGGAGTCTGGGACGCGCGGAAGCGCATGAAATTGATGAGCTGAATATTTTGCACGCCACCATGCTCGCCATGCAGCGCGCTGTCGCTGGTCTGCATATTGCGCCAGAATATGTGCTGATCGACGGCAATCGCTGTCCGGAGCTGCCTGTGCCGTCAATGGCCGTGGTGAAAGGCGACAGCCGCGTGGCGGAGATTAGCGCGGCGTCTATTCTGGCGAAAGTCACCCGCGACGCAGAAATGGCGGCGCTGGATATCGTTTTTCCTCAGTATGGCTTTGCGCAGCACAAAGGCTATCCAACCGCTTTTCATCTGGAAAAGTTGGCCCAGTATGGCGCGACGGCGCACCACCGACGCAGTTTTGCGCCTGTTAAACGCGCTCTGGGACTTGTGTCCTGACTCTTGTATCGAGAAATCTGAAGATGTCTGAACCACGTTTCGTTCACCTGCGGGTGCACAGCGACTACTCTATGATCGATGGGCTGGCGAAGACCGGGCCGCTGGTGAAAAAGGCGGCCTCATTAGGTATGCCTGCGCTGGCGATCACCGATTTTACCAACCTCTGCGGTCTGGTGAAGTTCTACGGAGCGGGTCATGGCGCGGGCATTAAACCCATCGTCGGGGCGGACTTTAACGTTCACAACGAACTGCTGGGAGATGAGCTGACTCATCTGACGGTACTGGCGGCGAATAATACGGGATACCAGAACTTGACGTTGCTGATCTCGAAAGCGTATCAGCGCGGCTACGGCGCGGCAGGCCCGATTATCGAGCGCGACTGGTTGGTAGAGCTTAAAGAAGGTTTGATTCTGATTTCCGGCGGACGCATGGGCGACGTAGGCCGCTGTCTGCTACGCGGCAACCAGGCGCTGGTGGAGGAGTGCGTTGCTTTCTATGAAACGCATTTTCCCGATCGCTACTTCCTGGAACTGATCCGTACCGGCAGACAGGACGAAGAGACCTATCTCCATGCTGCGGTTGAACTGGCTGAGGCACGTGGTTTGCCGGTTGTCGCGACAAACGATGTCCGTTTCCTTGAAAGCGATGATTTTGACGCCCATGAGATTCGTGTCGCGATCCACGACGGTTTCACGCTCGACGATCCTAAACGTCCACGCAATTATTCACCGCAGCAGTATATGCGCAGTGAAGAAGAAATGTGCGAGCTGTTCTCCGATATTCCGGAGGCGCTGGAAAATACGGTGGAGATTGCCAAACGCTGCAACGTAACGGTGCGTCTGGGTGAATATTTCTTGCCGCAGTTCCCGACCGGCGATATGACCACCGAAGATTATCTGGTCAAAAAAGCGAAAGAGGGGCTGGAAGAGCGTCTGGCTTTCCTGTTTCCGGACGAAGAAGAGCGCAAAAAGCGTCGCCCGGAATATGACGAGCGTCTGGATATTGAACTACAGGTTATCAACCAGATGGGGTTCCCTGGCTACTTCCTCATCGTGATGGAGTTTATCCAGTGGTCAAAAGATAACGGCGTGCCGGTAGGGCCGGGACGTGGTTCCGGGGCTGGTTCGCTGGTGGCCTACGCGCTGAAAATTACCGACCTTGATCCGCTGGAATTTGACCTGCTGTTCGAACGTTTCCTGAACCCGGAACGTGTCTCGATGCCTGACTTCGACGTTGACTTCTGTATGGAGAAACGCGACCAGGTGATTGAACACGTCGCAGATATGTACGGGCGTGATGCGGTATCGCAAATTATCACCTTCGGTACGATGGCGGCGAAAGCCGTTATCCGCGATGTGGGCCGCGTGCTGGGGCATCCGTACGGTTTTGTCGATCGTATCTCGAAGCTGGTGCCGCCCGATCCGGGCATGACGCTGGCAAAAGCCTTTGAAGCGGAACCGCAACTGCCGGAAATTTACGAGGCGGATGAAGAGGTCAGAGCGCTGATCGATATGGCGCGTAAGCTCGAAGGCGTCACGCGTAACGCCGGTAAGCACGCTGGCGGCGTGGTCATCGCGCCGACCAAAATTACCGACTTTGCGCCGCTGTACTGCGATGAAGAGGGCAAGCATCCGGTTACCCAGTTTGATAAAAGTGACGTGGAATATGCCGGGCTGGTGAAGTTCGACTTCCTCGGTTTGCGTACGCTGACCATCATCAACTGGGCGCTGGAGATGATCAACAAGCGGCGCGAGAAAAACGGCGAGCCGCCGCTGGATATCGCCGCCATTCCGCTGGATGACAAGAAAAGCTTCGACATGCTGCAGCGCTCGGAAACCACGGCGGTCTTCCAGCTTGAATCGCGCGGCATGAAAGATCTGATCAAACGTCTGCAGCCGGACTGCTTTGAAGATATGATCGCACTGGTGGCCCTGTTCCGTCCCGGCCCGTTGCAGTCAGGGATGGTAGATAACTTTATCGACCGTAAGCACGGTCGTGAAGAACTCTCTTACCCGGACGTTCAGTGGCAGCATGAAAGCCTGAAGCCGGTACTGGAGCCGACCTACGGCATCATTCTGTATCAGGAACAGGTGATGCAGATTGCCCAGGTACTTTCCGGGTATACTCTCGGCGGCGCGGATATGCTGCGTCGTGCGATGGGTAAGAAAAAGCCGGAGGAGATGGCCAAACAGCGTTCCGTTTTTGAAGAGGGCGCGAAAAAGAACGGTATCGACGGCGAACTGGCGATGAAAATCTTTGACCTGGTGGAGAAATTCGCCGGTTACGGGTTTAACAAATCGCACTCCGCCGCTTATGCGCTGGTTTCTTACCAGACGCTATGGCTAAAGGCGCACTATCCGGCTGAATTTATGGCGGCGGTGATGACTGCCGATATGGATAACACCGAGAAGGTCGTCGGCCTGGTGGACGAGTGCTGGCGGATGGGACTGAAAATTCTACCGCCGGATATTAACTCCGGATTGTACCATTTCCACGTTAATGATGAGGGCGAGATCGTCTACGGCATCGGCGCGATCAAAGGCGTCGGCGAAGGGCCGATCGAAGCGATCATCGACGCGCGTAATCAGGGCGGCTATTTCCGCGAGCTGTTTGATCTGTGCGCGCGGACCGACACCAAAAAGCTCAACCGCCGGGTGCTGGAAAAGCTGATCATGTCCGGGGCGTTCGACCGCCTGGGGCCGCACCGCGCCGCGCTGATGAACTCATTGGGCGATGCGCTGAAAGCCGCCGACCAGCACGCTAAAGCGGAAGCTATCGGTCAGGCGGATATGTTCGGCGTGCTGGCGGAAGAGCCGGAGCAAATCGAACAATCCTATGCCAGCTGCCAGCCGTGGCCGGAGCAGGTGGTGTTAGATGGGGAACGTGAAACGTTGGGGCTGTACCTGACGGGCCACCCCATCAATCAGTATTTAAAAGAAATTGAGCGCTATGTCGGCGGGGTAAGGCTCAAAGACATGCATCCGACAGAACGTGGTAAAGTCACCACGGCTGCGGGGCTCGTGATTGCCGCAAGGGTTATGGTCACCAAGCGCGGCAATCGTATCGGCATCTGTACGCTGGATGACCGTTCCGGGCGTCTGGAAGTGATGTTATTTACCGACGCGCTGGATAAATACCAGCAGTTGCTGGAAAAAGACCGCATACTTATCGTCAGCGGACAGGTCAGCTTTGATGACTTCAGCGGGGGGCTTAAAATGACCGCCCGCGAAGTGATGGATATTGACGAAGCTCGCGAAAAATACGCTCGCGGGCTTGCTATCTCGCTGACGGACAGGCAAATTGATGACCAGCTTTTAAACCGACTCCGTCAGTCTCTGGAACCCCACCGCTCGGGGACCATTCCAGTACATCTCTACTATCAGAGGGCGGATGCGCGTGCGCGGCTGCGTTTTGGCGCAACGTGGCGTGTCTCTCCGAGCGATCGTTTACTTAACGATCTGCGTGGCCTCATTGGTTCGGAGCAGGTGGAACTGGAGTTTGACTAATACAGGAATACTATGAGTCTGAATTTCCTTGATTTTGAACAGCCGATAGCAGAGCTGGAAGCGAAAATCGATTCTCTGACTGCGGTAAGCCGCCAGGATGAGAAACTGGATATTAATATCGATGAAGAAGTCCATCGCCTGCGCGAAAAAAGCGTAGAACTGACGCGCAAAATCTTCGCCGATCTCGGCGCATGGCAGGTAGCCCAACTGGCGCGCCATCCGCAGCGTCCGTACACCCTGGATTATGTCCGTCTGGCGTTTGATGAGTTTGATGAGCTGGCGGGCGATCGCGCCTATGCTGATGACAAAGCCATCGTCGGCGGTATCGCGCGTCTGGAAGGGCGGCCGGTGATGATCATTGGTCATCAGAAAGGTCGTGAAACCAAAGAAAAAATTCGTCGTAACTTTGGCATGCCAGCGCCGGAAGGCTACCGCAAAGCGCTGCGCCTGATGGAAATGGCTGAACGCTTCAACATGCCGATTATCACCTTCATCGACACCCCGGGCGCTTACCCTGGCGTGGGCGCGGAAGAGCGTGGTCAGTCTGAAGCTATCGCCCGCAACCTGCGTGAGATGTCTCGTCTGAACGTACCTGTCATCTGCACCGTGATTGGCGAAGGCGGCTCCGGCGGCGCATTGGCGATTGGCGTGGGTGATAAAGTGAATATGCTGCAATACAGCACCTATTCCGTTATCTCCCCGGAAGGTTGCGCCTCTATTTTGTGGAAGAGCGCCGACAAAGCGCCATTGGCTGCTGAAGCGATGGGCATCATCGCGCCGCGTCTGAAAGAGCTGAAGCTAATCGATTCCATCATTCCGGAGCCGCTGGGCGGCGCGCACCGTAATCCGGAAGCGATGGCGGCATCGCTAAAAGCGCAGCTGCTGGAAGATTTAGCCGATCTCGATGTGTTAAGCACCGATGATTTAAAAAACCGTCGTTACCAGCGTTTGATGAGCTACGGTTACGCCTAATCATTTACCTCATTTTTCCCCAAGAGGCCGGATAATCCGGCCTCTTTTTTTTGGTCGAGGAAAAATGAGACGCCGATGAGTTGATGTGATTAAACGCAACGGCATGTTCTCCCTGACACTGTATCAACTGCCAGGCGTGTGGCCAGGGCAGGCAGTGAACTACCCTTCAAGGAGAAAATTATGGGATTGCAAAAAACACTGGCGCTCAGCGCCGTAGCGGCAGGGATCATGTTGAGCTTATCCGGTGCGCAGGCCGCGCCGCTGCTTAGCAGTAGTGAGCCAATGACCATTAACGCCAGCGATCTGGCGGCGAAAGAGAAAGCGCTAACGGATTTTCCGTTAATGGAGGCCGTGAAATCCTCTATTCAGACGTTGGATAACAGCGCGGTCGAACAAATCGAACCGGGGCGCGCCGCTAACCCGGCAAACGTAAAACGCGTTGAAAGTATTCTGAAAGAGGCCGACTGGGATTATCTGTTCCCGATGCGCGCGCCGGAATATACTTACTCTAACTTCCTGAAAGCGATAGGTAAATTCCCGGCGGTTTGTGGTACCTACACCGATGGACGCGATAGCGACGCTATCTGCCGTAAAACCCTGGCTACTATGTTTGCGCATTTTGCCCAGGAGACGGGCGGTCACGAAAGCTGGCGTGACATTCCGGAATGGCGTCAGGCGCTGGTCTATCTGCGCGAAGTCGGCTGGACAGAAGGGCAGAAAGGCGGCTACAACGGCGAATGTAACCCGGATGTATGGCAGGGCCAGACCTGGCCGTGCGGTAAAGATAAGGACGGCGATTTCCTCAGCTATTTTGGTCGCGGGGCAAAACAGCTTTCTTATAACTACAACTATGGGCCTTTCTCTGACGCGATGTATGGCGACGTTCGCCCTCTGCTGGATAAACCCGAGCTGGTGGCGGATACCTGGATGAACCTGGCGAGCGCCGTCTTCTTCTTTGTGTATCCGCAGCCGCCGAAGCCGTCTATGCTACATGTGATTGACGGTACCTGGCAGCCAAACGATCGCGATAAAGCAAACGGCCTGGTATCAGGTTTCGGCGTCACTATTCAGATCATCAATGGCGGCGTGGAGTGCGGCGGCGCAGATGAGAATGCGCAGTCGCTTAACCGCATCGCCTACTACAAAGAGTTTGCCAACTACCTGAAAGTGCCGGTGCCGGCTGACGAAGTGTTGGGCTGTAAAAAGATGAAGCAGTTCGATGAAGGCGGCGCTGGCGCGTTACCGATCTATTGGGAACAAGACTGGGGCTGGAGCGCCGATACTGCGGACGGTAAAACCTATTCCTGCCAGTTAGTTGGATATCAGACGCCGTATACCGCCTTTAAAGAGGGCGACTACACGAAATGTGTACAGTATTATTTCAACGTTAATGTCGTCGATGATAACGGAACCACTGAACCGGATGTCACGCCAACTCCGGCGCCAGTGACGGATGAAAACGTGGCGCCAGTCGCGCGCATTGCCGGGCCGGTCGGGGCGGTGGAAGCTGGTAGCCCGGTTTCACTCAGCGCGGAAGGATCGACCGACGCGAATGGCGACAAGCTCACCTATACCTGGATGTCGCAGGATGGCAAAACGCTGAGCGGCCAGGATAAAGCCGTTGTGATTTTCAACGCGCCGGATGTCACTCAGAACACCCAGTATGTGGTGAATCTGACCGTTAGCGACGGTACGCTCTCCAGTACAGCGGTTTATACGCTGAATGTGAAAGCGAAGGCCGCCGCTGCGGATGACGAAGATAAGACCACCAGCTACCCTGCCTGGAGCAGCAGCCAGAAATGGAATCCGGGCGACATCGTCAACAGTAATGGCGCATTGTACCAGTGCAAACCGTTCCCGGAAGGCTCATGGTGTAATGTTGCGCCTGCCTACTATGAGCCCGGCGTAGGGATTGCCTGGGCCGATGCATGGAACGCATTGTAATAAGATAAATCCTGTCGGTGCTTTGCATCGGCAGGATTGTTACTATGCTTATCTCAGGTTTTTTCAGGAGAAAGCATGAACATCATCGCCATTATGGGGCCGCACGGGGTTTACTATAAAGATGAACCCATCAAGGAGCTTGAGCGTGCATTACAATCCCTGGGATTTCAAATTATCTGGCCGCAAAATAGCGTTGACTTGTTGAAGTTTATTGAACATAACCCGCGCATCTGCGGCGTTATTTTTGACTGGGATGAATACAGTCTCGATCTTTGTAGCGAAATCAACCAGCTAAATGAATACCTTCCTCTCTACGCCTTTATCAATACCAACTCCACGCTGGACGTTAGCGTTCACGATATGCGCATGGCGCTGTGGTTTTTTGAGTATGCGTTGGGGCTGGCTGAAGATATCGCGACGCGCATTCATCAATATACAAACGAATATCTCGATAATATTACGCCGCCGTTTACCAAAGCGCTGTTTACCTACGCCAAAGAAGGAAAATATACCTTTTGTACGCCGGGTCATATGGCGGGAACGGCGTATCAGAAAAGCCCGCCAGGCTGTCTGTTTTATGACTTTTTTGGCGGCAATACCTTAAAGGCCGATGTGTCGATTTCGGTGACTGAACTGGGATCGCTGCTGGATCACACCGGGCCGCATCTGGAAGCGGAAGAGTATATCGCCCGTACTTTTGGCGCCGAGCAGAGCTATATGGTGACGAACGGTACGTCGACCTCGAATAAAATTGTCGGTATGTATGCCGCGCCTGCGGGAAGTACGCTACTTATTGATCGTAATTGTCATAAATCGCTGGCGCATTTGCTGATGATGAGCGATGTGGTGCCTCTCTGGTTGAAGCCGACGCGCAATGCGCTCGGCATTCTCGGCGGTATTCCCCGAAGGGAATTTACCCGTGCAAGCATCGAAAGCAAGATAGAGGAGACCCCTCAGGCGCAATGGCCGGTGCATGCGGTTATCACCAATTCGACTTACGATGGTCTGCTGTATAACACTAACTGGATCAAGCAGATGCTGGACGTTCCCTCGATCCATTTTGATTCCGCCTGGGTACCCTATACCCATTTCCATCCGATCTACCAGGGGAAAAGCGGGATGAGCGGCGATCGGGTGCCCGGAAAAGTGATTTTCGAAACGCAATCCACCCATAAAATGCTGGCGGCTTTTTCGCAGGCGTCGCTTATTCATATCAAAGGGGAATATGACGAAGAGACGTTTAACGAAGCGTTTATGATGCACACTTCCACATCGCCGAGCTATCCCATTGTCGCCTCTATCGAGACCGCGGCGGCGATGCTGCGCGGCAATCCAGGGAAAAGATTGATTAATCGTTCGGTGGAACGGGCGCTCCATTTTCGTAAAGAAGTACAGCGGTTACGTGAAGAGTCCGATAGCTGGTTCTTTGATATCTGGCAGCCGGAAGAGGTTGATGAGGCCGAATGCTGGCCGGTCACGCCGGGAGAAACCTGGCATGGCTTCACCGATGCTGATGACGATCATATGTTCCTCGATCCGGTTAAGGTGACAATCCTGACGCCGGGGATGGATGAACAGGGCAACATGGGCGAAGAGGGGATACCCGCCGCGCTGGTGGCGAAGTTCCTCGATGAGCGAGGCGTGGTGGTGGAAAAAACCGGGCCGTATAATCTGCTGTTTTTGTTCAGCATAGGGATTGATAAGACCCGTGCGATGGGGCTGCTGCGCGGACTGACGGAATTTAAACGCGCCTACGATCTTAACCTGCGCGTCAAAAATATGTTGCCGGATCTGTATGCGGAAGATCCGGATTTTTATCGCAATATGCGCATTCAGGATCTGGCGCAGGGGATCCATAAACTGATCCGCCAGCACGATCTTCCGGGGCTGATGTCGCGGGCGTTCGAGGTTTTACCGGAGATGATCATGACCCCGCACCAGGCCTGGCAGCGTCAGATCAAAGGCGAGGTGGAAACCGTGGCGCTCGATCAACTGCCAGGGCGCGTTTCCGCGAATATGATCCTGCCTTATCCGCCAGGCGTTCCGCTGTTGATGCCCGGCGAGAGGATCACGCAACAGAGTCGGGCCGTGCTCGATTTTCTGCTGATGCTCTGCTCGATTGGCCAGCATTATCCCGGTTTTGAAACGGATATTCACGGCGCGAAACGGAATGAAGACGGGGTGTACCAGGTACGAGTCTTAAAACACGCCTGCTAGCTTGCCTGACGGGAATGTGACGAGTAACGTACTGATAATCAATAAAGGAGACGCTATGCTGGGATTAAAACAGGTTCATCACATCGCGATCATTGCGACAGACTATGCGGTGAGCAAGGCGTTTTATTGCGATATTCTGGGGTTCGATCTGCTAAGCGAAGTCTGGCGGGAAGAGCGTGACTCGTGGAAGGGCGATTTGGCGCTAAACGGGCAGTATGTGATTGAGCTTTTCTCTTTTCCCTTCCCTCCGGCGCGTCCAAGCCGACCTGAAGCCTGTGGCCTGCGCCATCTGGCTTTCAGCGTGGAAAATGTGGAAAACGCCGTTGCGCATCTGGAAAAGCATCAGGTTAAGTGCGAACCGATACGCATCGATCCGTATACCGGGAAGCGCTTTACTTTTTTCAACGATCCGGACGGTTTACCGCTTGAGCTGTATGAGCAGTAAGGCTTGTCATTAAGACGCTCGCCAGGTAACGTTGCCGGGCTAAGTCACTATAAGCATGGATCATGACCACTCTCACGTTGAATACCTCGTTACTCTCTTCTCGCCGTATTCTGGCTGCCTTTAGCGGTGGCCTGGATTCTACGGTGCTTCTGCATCAACTGGTGTTGTGGCGAGAACGCCACCCTGACGTTACGCTGCGTGCTATCCATATTCATCACGGTTTAAGCCCTCATGCTGATAGCTGGGTGCGGCATTGCGAAACCGTATGCGAACGCTGGCAGGTTCCGCTGGTAGTGGAGCGGGTGACGCTGGCGGATAATGGCCTGGGTATCGAGGCCCATGCGCGTGAAGCGCGCTACCGGGCGTTCGCACAGACGCTATTGCCTGGCGAAGTGCTGGCAACCGCGCAGCACCTTGACGATCAGTGTGAAACGTTTCTGCTGGCGTTAAAGCGCGGCAGCGGTCCGGCCGGACTTTCCGCGATGGGAGAACGCTCGCCTTTTGCCGGAACTCTGCTTCTTCGCCCGCTGTTGAGAGAAACGCGGAAGACGCTGGAACAGTGGGCTGTGCGTCATGGCTTATGCTGGATTGAAGATGAAAGCAATCAGGATGACGCCTACGATCGCAATTTTTTACGCCTGCGGGCGCTTCCGCTCTTGCAGCAGCGCTGGCCGCATTTTCCTGCGGCGGTAGCCCGTAGCGCGACGCTCTGCGCCGAGCAAGAAAGGCTGCTGGACGAGCTTCTGGTCAGCGATCTTACGGACTGTATCACGACGGAGGGAACATTGCGGCTCTCTCCATTAATGTCGATGAGCGATGTACGGCGGGCGGCGATTTTGCGTCGCTGGCTGGCGATGCGTAATGCGCCGATGCCCTCTCGCGACGCGCTGGAACGTATCTGGCAGGAGGTGGCGCTGGCGCGCGACGATGCCTCTCCCTGTTTACGTTTTGGCGATCGCGAGATTCGCCGTTATCAGTCGCAACTGTGGTGGATTAAATCCGTGGCCGGACAACACGAAACGACGGTCGCCTGGCCCGTCTGGCAAACACCGCTGGCGCTGCCTGCCGGCTTAGGGACGGTACAGCTCGTTCCTGGCGGCGAACTGCGCCGACCGCGAGAGGAAGAATCCGTCAGCATTCGTTTTAAAGCGCCAGGCGTGCTACATATTGTCGGGCGTAACGGCGGACGTAAATTAAAGAAAATCTGGCAGGAGCAGGGGATCCCGCCCTGGCGACGAGATACCACGCCGCTGTTGTTTTACGGCGAAACGCTGATTGCGGCTGCGGGTGTTTTTGTGACGCGTGAGGGAGCAGCAGAAGATAAAGAAGGGGTGAGTCTGGTTTGGCATGCCTGATGGCGCTGCGCTTATCAGGCCTACTTATCGCATGGAACGTAGGCCGGATAAGGTGCTTGCACCACCATCCGGCAACAAAATACTCAGGATTCGCTAACTACCACGGTACCAATTTCCGGGTGGCTGAAACTGGCGATTTTATCGAGACGAAGTTCACAAGACTCGCCGGAAACCTCGGCAAGCAGATACTCTACGTTTTTACGTAAGATCAAATCGTTCGCTTTTGCCTGCAAAACCTCGCCATCTTTTAACGTTAGCGTCAGTATTAAATGATGCATGCAGGCAAGCTCAAGACTATCGTAGTCATCGCAATTAATGGGTTGATACGTTTCATTCATTGACATAATCGCTCACCAGTAAGTTCGCGGCAGCATAAGCTGCCTTTTCCCTGACCGACTCTGAAAGGGCGCTATCTGCCGCCACTTCATTAAGCACTTTCAATACACAACCCAGCGCATCCGGGACATACCCTAAGTCTCCGCTGGCGATTTCCGCATACCGCTTGCGTACTAACTCACAATATTTTTCCACATGCCCTCCTGTCAGCATTCTGACTTAACCGTGGATGCAAGTCTAAGCCTACGAAGTTAAATCTTGTTTAGCAAGGTGACTATACCATACTCATTTGCGCAATATCAGCGCCTGACGCGAGTGGATAAAAGATTCGTTAACAGCCTTTTAGCGCGGTTTTCGCTACAATGGGCGCCTGATTCGAAAGGAGTTTTCTCATGGCGCTTAAAGCGACAATTTATAAAGCCGTCGTCAATGTGGCTGACCTTGATCGCAACCGGTTTCTGGATGCGGCATTGACGCTGGCGCGTCACCCTTCTGAAACGCAGGAGCGCATGATGCTGCGCCTGTTGGCATGGATAAAATATGCTGATGAACGGTTGCAGTTTACACGTGGGCTCAGCGCGGAAGATGAGCCGGAGGCCTGGCTGCGTAACGATCATCTGGGCATCGATCTCTGGATAGAGCTGGGGCTGCCGGATGAGCGCCGTATTAAGAAAGCCTGTACTCAGGCAAGCGATGTCGCGCTCTTTGCTTATAACTCCCGGGCGGCGCAAATCTGGTGGCAGCAGCATCAAAGCAAGTGCGCGCAGTTCGCTAACCTGTCCGTCTGGTATCTGGATGACGGGCAACTGGCGCAGCTCAGTGAATTTGCCGATCGTACCATGACGCTACAGGCGACGATTCAGGACGGCGCAATCTGGCTTTCTGATGCTCGGAATAATCTGGAAATACAGCTAACCGCCTGGCAACAGCCCTCATGATTGCCATCTCCCGGACGGTCTCCATAGCCGATAATGAGCTGGAAATTACGGCCATTCGCGCGCAGGGCGCGGGTGGTCAGCACGTAAATAAGACCTCTAGCGCGATTCATTTGCGCTTTGACATTCGGGCCTCTGGCCTGCCAGAGTATTATAAACAGCGTTTGCTGACGGCCAGTCACCATCTGATAAGCGATGATGGCGTCATTATCATTAAGGCGCAGGAGTTCCGGAGCCAGGAGCTCAACCGGGAAGCGGCTATCGCCAGGCTGGTTGCTGTCATAAAAGAATTAACCGCGGAGCAGAAAAGCCGTCGCGCAACCCGTCCGACGCGTGCCTCGAAAGAGCGCCGCTTGTCCTCAAAGGCGCAAAAATCTTCTGTAAAGGCGCTTCGCGGCAAAGTTCGTCGTCCACTGGATTGACGGGCAGGAATAGCAATTTCATAAGGATTTTATGGTGAGAACAGCAATATTGTCAGTAGCGGCAGCCTGTACGCTATTTGCATTGATAGGGTGTAATAACCGTGCGGAAGTTGACGCCCTGCAACCTGCGCAGGCGGCGGAATTAAAACCCATGCAGCAAAGCTGGCGCGGCGTGCTGCCCTGTGCGGATTGTGAAGGTATTGAAACGTCACTGTTTCTGGAAAAAGACGGCACATGGGTGATGAACGAGCGCTATCAGGGCGTGCGCGAAGAACCTTCCTCTTTTGCGTCATACGGTACCTGGGCGCGGACGGCGGATAAACTGGTGTTAACCGACAGCAATGGCGAGAAATCGTATTATCGCGCGAAAGGCAATGCGCTGGAGATGCTCGACAGAGAAGGCAATCCGGTGGCTTCGCCGCTTAATTATACGCTGGTGCCTGTTACCGCCAGCCTGCCGGTAACGCCAATGCCGTTGCGTGGTATGTATGTATACAGGGCCGATGCGGCGACCTTTACCGATTGTGCGACCGGAAAACGGCTGCCGGTCGCCAGTAACGCCCAGCTTGAGCGCGGCTATTTGACGGCGAAAGGTGAAGCGGAAAAACCGGTGCTGCTGACGGTAGAAGGGCATTTTGTGTTTGCCGCGAACCCGGACACGGGCGAGCCGGTAAAAATGCTAATAGCCGATAAAAATGCGAAGTTTACGCCGGGTAAAGATTGCACCCACTAATAAAAGGCCTCGCAGGGTGCGAGGCCTTTACATATCTGCCGGGTGGCGCCGGGCAATCCCAACAAAATGTCGTTTAGCCTTTAATCGCCTTGACCAGATAATCAACGATATCGCCGGTTTTAATCAGCGATTTTTCACCGCTGCGACGGTATTTATACTCAATATCGTCGTTATCCAGGTTGCGATCGCCAATCACGATAGTATGTGGAATACCAATCAGCTCCATATCGGCAAACATCACGCCCGGGCGCTCTTTACGGTCGTCCATCAGCACTTCAATGCCCTGCGCGCGCAATTCGCTGTACAGCTTTTCCGCCAGCTCCTGCACACGGAAGGATTTGTGCATATTCATCGGCAGAATAGCGACCTGGAAAGGCGCAATGGCGTCAGGCCATACAATGCCGCGCTCGTCAAAGTTCTGCTCGATAGCTGCGGCAACGACACGTGTTACGCCGATACCGTAGCAGCCCATTGTCAGGATCTGGTTACGGCCATCTTCGCCCTGAACGGAGGCTTTCAGCGCTTCTGAGTACTTGGTACCTAACTGGAAGATGTGACCCACTTCGATACCGCGTTTGATAAGCAACGTTCCCTGACCGTCCGGACTCGGATCGCCGGCGACTACGTTACGGATGTCGGCAACAACAGGCGTCGCCACATCGCGATCCCAGTTAATACCAAAGTAGTGTTTACCGTCGATGTTAGCGCCAGCGGCAAAATCGCTCATGGCGGCAACGGTACGATCGATGATGACCGGAATCGGCATATTGACCGGGCCGAGGGAGCCAGGGCCGGCATTAATCACGGCGCGAATCTCTTCTTCGGTAGCGAAGGTCAGCGGGCTGGCAACGTGCGGCAGTTTTTCCGCTTTAACTTCATTCAGTTCATGATCGCCGCGAACCAGCAGAGCCACCAGCGGAGACTTGCTGTCTTTCACCGCTTTCACCAGCAGCGTTTTTACCGTTTTTTCAATTGGCAGGTTGAATTGTTCCACCAGCTCCGCGATGGTTTTGGCATTTGGCGTATCGACTAGAGTCATTTCCTGCGTCGCCGCTGCGCGCGGCGTTTGCGGCGCGATAGCTTCTGCCAGTTCAATGTTAGCCGCGTAATCAGAAACATCAGAGAAAACGATATCGTCTTCGCCGCTTTGCGCCAGCACCTGGAATTCATGCGAGGCGTTGCCGCCGATAGAACCGGTATCGGCCTGTACCGCGCGGAAATCCAGCCCCATACGGCTGAAGATACGGCTATACGCGGCGTACATGGCGTCATAGGTTTCCTGCAACGATTCCTGAGAGGTGTGGAAAGAGTAAGCATCTTTCATCAGGAATTCGCGCGAACGCATCACGCCAAAGCGCGGACGCACTTCATCACGGAATTTGGTCTGGATTTGGAAGAAGTTCAGCGGCAACTGCTTATAAGAGCTGAGTTCATTACGCACCAGATCGGTGATAACTTCTTCGTGGGTCGGGCCGAGTACGAACGGACGCTCGCCACGGTCGACAAAACGCAGCAGTTCCGGACCGTACTGTTCCCAACGACCACTCTCTTGCCACAGGTCGGCTGGCTGAACGACTGGCATCGACACCTCGATAGCACCGGCGTTGTTCATCTCTTCACGCACGATGTTTTCGACTTTTTTCAGGACGCGCAGGCCGGTCGGCAGCCAGGTATATAACCCGGAGGCGAGCTTGCGGATCATCCCGGCGCGCAGCATCAGCTGGTGGCTGATAACCTCGGCGTCGGCAGGTGTCTCCTTCAGAGTGGAGAGCAGGTATTGGCTAGTACGCATGTTGTTACGGTTCCAGTTGAACGATCGAACAGGCTCAATGTGAGCCTGATACAAAAAAAGTGATTTAGTTTACCAGCGTGCAA
The DNA here is from genome assembly GCF_017573605.1 of Salmonella sp. 32070601201500089SM. NCBI lineage: Bacteria > Pseudomonadati > Pseudomonadota > Gammaproteobacteria > Enterobacterales > Enterobacteriaceae > Salmonella > Salmonella sp. 32070601201500089SM. Next base: position 4,894 of record NZ_JAGETK010000011.1, on the reverse strand, counting down.
GAGATGTCAAAAGAGAAGGGCGTGAAATTACCGTGGTTCCAGCGCAAACACTTCAAATCCGGTGTTAACCACACGCCAGCGCACGTTAAAATCATGCAGCCAGACGGCATAGGTTTTGCCCGTCTCTTCACCCTTACGATAAGCCGGGCGAGGATCTTGCGCCAGCACATCGCAAATAAATGTCCGTAGCTGCGGATAACGCCTTTCCAGCGTCGTAAGCTGTTGAGCCACCTCAGCGGTAAAACTCACGGGCATTTCAGCTATCGGCGCCTGTTGCGCATAGCTGGCGGCGGCGTCCGGTAAGGCCTCGGCAAACGGTAAATACGGTTTAATATCCACCACCGGCGTGCCATCCACCAGATCCAGACTGCCTAATTTCAGAATTACGCTCTCTTTCCGGCACTCGATACCTTTTAGCGCAACGAGCGACATGCCAATCGGATTGGGGCGGAACGTGGAGCGCGTGGCAAAAACGCCCATTCTGGCGTTACCGCCAAGACGGGGCGGACGAACTGTTGGCCGCCAGCCGCCGTCCATCGTCTGATGAAAAACGAAAAGCACCCACAAATGGCTGAACGCCTCCAGGCCGCGAACGGCATCGGCCTGGTTGTAAGGCGCTATCAGATGCAGTTCGCCGCAGGCGCTTTTGACCAGACCAGGCTGGCGCGGAACGGCGAATTTTTCTTTATAGGGGGAGCGAATAACGCCGATTTGTTCAAACTGAAAGCTGCTCATTTCGCCGAAATATTCAGGGCGGACCCGATACAAACCGCCTGACGGTAGCAGCCTGGCGTGCCGCTGGTAATTTCACAGCTGTGCAGCAGGACGGCGTTGGCTTTCATTTTAGATGCATTAATCTGCATACGCTTGCGCGCAGTTGGAATGTTAGGCGGAGAGTCTTGATTTGTCGCCTGGCAGGATTCGCCGCTAACTTCGCCAAGATCGCGGAAAGGTTTGCCGACTAAGTCTTCAGCATTGGTGTAAATCCTGACGGGAGCGGCACGCGGCGCTTTAGGTTTCTCCGGCTCCGCTTTTGGCGGGGTTGCGGTGCTTTGAACGGGTTCAACAGGGGATCTGCTTAGCATGGAACAACCGCCCAGCATGAGTGCCAATAAACAGATCGGTAAAGCACGCATAATATTTCCTCAATGAATGTTCTAATTGCCAGATATTGAATCAGGAGCTTGCATAAATGACAAGACGGGCAATAGCCCGTCCTGAATAATATTACAGATTGTGGAATCAGCCTAAAACTTACCAGCCTTTCACCGCACCGCCATTAAAAACTTTATTTGCGGCTTCGTACACTTCATCAGACTGGTAAGCCTGAACGAATTTTTTCACATTCTCGGCGTCTTTGTTATCTTCACGCGTCACGATCAGGTTAACGTACGGAGAATCTTTATCTTCAACGAAGATACCGTCTTTCGCTGGCGTCAGGCCAATCTGGCTGGCGTAAGTCGTATTAATGACCGCTAACGCGATCTGCGCGTCATCCAGCGAACGCGGCAACTGCGGCGCTTCCAGCTCAACAATTTTCAGATTTTTCGGGTTTTCCACGATATCCAGCGAGGTAGGAAGCAGACCAACGCCGTCTTTCAGTTTAATCAGCCCTACTTTTTGCAGCAGCAACAGGGAACGACCAAGGTTGGTCGGGTCGTTAGGCACAGCGACCTGGGAACCGTCCTTGAGCTCATCCAGAGATTTGATTTTTTTGGAATATCCTGCAATGGGATAGACAAAAGTCTTACCAACAGAAACCAGTTTGTAGCCGCGATCTTTGATTTGCTGATCCAGATACGGTTTGTGCTGGAAGGCATTGGCATCGATATCGCCTTTGCTCAGCGCTTCATTAGGCAGAACATAATCATTAAAGGTCACCAATTCCACGTCCAGGCCGTATTTTTCTTTCGCGACTTTCTGCGCGACTTCGGCAACTTGCTGCTCTGCGCCAACGATTACGCCGACTTTAATATGATTCGGATCTTTTTCATCCTGACCGCAACCCGCAAGTGCCAGAGAACCAATCAGAGCACCCACTGCCGCAAAGGTTTTGAATTTGAACGCCATGCTTATTTCCTTAATGAGTATTTGTGTTGTGTTTAACGTTACTTATGCGTGACAGCCCTGACGATGCGATCGCCGGATAACTGAATTAAATAAACCAGAACGACGAGTAATACCAGCACCGTATTCATCACGGTAGCATTGTATCCAATATAACCGTACTGATAGCCGATTTGACCGAGGCCGCCTGCGCCGACGGCGCCGCCCATTGCGGAGTAACCGACCAGGGTGATCAGTGTAATGGTTGCCGCATTCACCAGACCAGGCAGCGCTTCCGGTAAAAGGATTTTACGTACAATTTGCAGCGGCGTGGCGCCCATCGCTCGCGAGGCTTCAATCAGCCCGGCAGGGATCTCTAACAACGCATTTTCCACCATACGGGCGATAAAAGGCGCGGCGCCGACGGTCAGCGGTACAATCGCGGCCTGCAAACCAATGGAGGTGCCGACAATTATTCGGGTAAAAGGAATCATCCACACCAACAGGATGATAAAGGGAATCGAGCGGAAAATATTGACCACCGCAGAGAGGGAGCGATACAGCCTGGCGTTCTCCATAATCTGCCCCGGGCGCGTAACATACAGCAATACGCCAACCGGCAGGCCAATCACGAAACCGAAGAAACCGGAGACAAAGGTCATCGCCAACGTTTCCCAAACGCCACGAACCAGTAACCACATCATTGCCTCAGACATAACCCAGTACCTCTACTTTCACATGGTGATCCTGCAGCCAGGCAATTGCGGCTTGCGTCTCTTCTTGCGTGCCGTGCATTTCCGTTAGCATAATGCCGAACTTCACACCGCCGGCGTAATCCATCTGCGCGCTGATAATATTATTGTTCACGTTGAAACGACGCGCGGTTTCAGAAAGCAGCGGGGCATCCACAGACTGCCCGGTGAATTCCATGCGCAGCATCGGCACGCTGTCAGTTTCCGGCGACGCTTTCAAACGCGCCTGGTAATCTTCCGGAATGTCCAGATGCAGAGTGGACTGAATAAACTTCTGCGCCAGCGGCGTTTTAGGATGCGAGAAGACTTCGCTGACCGTATCCTGCTCAATAAGCTCGCCATTACTGATAACGGCAACGCAGTCGCAGATACGTTTCACGACATCCATTTCATGAGTGATAAGCAGAATCGTCAACCCCAAACGACGGTTGATATCTTTCAGCAATTCCAGAATCGAACGGGTCGTTGCGGGATCAAGCGCGCTGGTGGCTTCATCGCACAGCAACACTTTTGGATTACTGGCTAACGCGCGGGCAATCGCGACACGCTGTTTCTGACCGCCGGAAAGATTTGCCGGATAGCTGTCGTGCTTGTCGCCAAGACCGACTAAATCCAGCAGCTCTGTGACACGGCGTTTGATCTCTTCCTTTGGTGTGTTATCCAGTTCCAGCGGCAACGCGACGTTGCCAAACACGGTACGGGAAGAGAGCAGGTTAAAATGTTGGAAAATCATGCCGATTTGACGGCGAGCTTTGGTCAACTCAGACTCTGAAAGCGTTGTCAGCTCCTGACCGCCGACCTGAACGCTACCTTCGGTTGGGCGTTCAAGTAAGTTAACGCAGCGGATAAGCGTACTTTTACCGGCGCCGGAGGCGCCAATGACGCCATAAATCTGCCCGGCAGGAACGTGCAGGCTGACATTATTTAGCGCCTGAATGGTGCGCGTCCCCTGCTGGAACACTTTGGTAATATTCGAAAGTTTAATCATTGATTCTTTATTATCGTAATGAAATGAGCGGAGGCATTTTCGTCTGCCTAATACGGTCAACGCCGTCAACAGAATGGATGTTAAGGCATCCAGACGTCTAAATCAATCAGGCTTTATACGATGAGCACTTTCTTGCCTGCTGAAACATGCGATACTAGCGCCACTTGCTTTACTCAGGAGCTATAAAAGGTGGCAAAGTCTGTACCCGCAATTTTTCTCGACCGTGACGGCACCATTAATGTGGATCACGGCTACGTACATGAAATCGATGCATTCGAGTTTATAGACGGTGTTATTGACGCGATGCGCGAGCTAAAAAAAATGGGCTATGCGTTGGTGGTGGTGACGAACCAGTCCGGAATCGCGCGCGGCAAATTCACTGAGGCGCAGTTTGAAACGTTAACCGAATGGATGGACTGGTCGTTGGCGGATCGCGATGTTGATTTGGACGGCATCTATTATTGTCCTCACCATCCGCAGGGCAGTATAGAAGAGTTCCGTCAGGTATGTGATTGTCGCAAGCCGCATCCAGGAATGCTTATCTCGGCGCGTGATTTCCTGCATATCGATATGGCGGCTTCTTATATGGTGGGAGACAAGCTGGAAGATATGCAGGCGGCAGCGGCGGCAAATGTCGGGACAAAAGTGCTGGTGCGTACGGGCAAACCGGTCACGGCAGAAGCAGAAAACGCGGCGGACTGGGTGTTAAACAGCCTTGCCGATCTGCCATCGGCGATAAAAAAGCAGCAAAAATAAGCGTTATGGATAAAAGATGAGCGGTTAAAACAAAAATGCATTTTTCCGCTTGTCTTCCTGAACCGACTCCCTATAATGCGCCTCCATCGACACGGCGGATGTGAATCACTTCACACAAACAGCCGGTCGGTTGAAGAGAAAAATCCTGAAATTCAGGGTTGACTCTGAAAGAGGAAAGCGTAATATACGCCACCTCGCGACGGTGAGCTGCAAGCCGCGTCGCACCTGCTCTTTAACAATTTATCAGACAATCTGTGTGGGCACTCGAAGATACGGATTCTTAACGTCGCAAGACGAAAAATGAATACCAAGTCTCAAGAGTGAACACGTAATTCATTACGAAGTTTAATTC